>DASUSZ010000001.1:0-19733 GCA_036374815.1 Vicinamibacterales bacterium
TGCGCCAACCGAGCAGGTTCGGTTCTGAAATCTCGTTCAGTCCGGCTCGTTCGTTTCGATGGCTTCCTTTCGGCGACAGCAAGAACGCGATTGCCGAGGACCTGATCGTTCGCGTGGACCAGGCGCGGTCGAAACGTTTGCGTTGATGGCGACACCCGCGCGTCCCTTGCATTTCCCAACAGAACTCCGTGTAACCCGCCCGGCTACTGACCAAGGCGCAGCACCCGATCGGCGATCGAGTTGAGCTCGGCTTCATCGTGCGTCACGTAGATCAGCGGCACGTGCAGCTCTTTGCGGATCCGCAGAATGTAGGGAAGGATCACGTCTCTGCGGCCGCGATCGACGCCGGCCAGCGGTTCATCAAGTAACAGGATCGACGGCCGCGTCATCAGCGCGCGCGCGATGGCCACGCGCTGCTTCTCACCCCCCGACAGCATCTTCACCCGCCGATCGAGCAGCGCCTGCAGATCGAGGATGCTGACGAGCGATTCGAAATCGCCGGCAGCGTGTTTTCCGAAGTTGATGTTGCCCCTGACATCCAGGTTGGGAAACAACAGCGCATCCTGCGGCACGTAGCCGATGCGCCGATCGCGTGCCGGGAGGTTGATCCGCTGTTCGGTCGAGAACAGAACACGATCCCCGATGCGAATCTCGCCCCGATCCGGCGTCCGAATTCCGGCAATCGATTCGAGCAGCGTCGTCTTGCCGCTGCCCGATGGGCCGAACAGGCCGAGCACTTCGACCGCTGCCGCGTCTTTCACGTTCAGCACGAAGGCGTCCTGCCGGATCGAGATGTCGATCGACAGCTCGATCACACCGTGCCTCGCTGGCCGATCAACCGGTTCGAGGCGTAGATCGCGGCGAAGGCGAGCAGCGCCGAAATCAGCACCAGGCTCCACGCCGCTTCTTCCCTGCCGGTCTCGACGAGCGTGTAGATGCCGACGGCGATTGTCCGCGTGCGGCCCGGGATCGCGCCGGCGACCATGATCGTCGCGCCGAACTCGCCGAGCGCGCGGGAGAAGCCGAGCACCGCGCCCGCGGCGATGCCGCGCGACGCCAGCGGCAGCGTGATCGTTCGCAGGATCCGGAACGTTCCGGCGCCAAGCGTGGATGCAATCTGTTCGTAGCGGCGATCGACCTGCTCGATGCCGGCGCGCACGCTGCGCGCGACCAGCGGGAAGCTGATCACCATCATCGAGATCACCACCGCCTTCCACGTGAAGATCACCTCGATGCCGGCCGCATCGAGCGCCTGGCCCACCGCGCTGCGGCGGCCAAACAGCCACAGCAGCAGCAATCCGGTCGCGACCGGAGGCAGCACCAGCGGCAGCGACACGATGGTTTCGAGCAAGGTCTTGCCGGGGAAGGTTCGGCGCGCGAGCAGCCAGCCGACGGCGATCGCCGGCGGCAGCACCAGCAGCGTCGCGAGCAGCGCCATCAGCACGGTGAACCGTGCGATCTCCCACGTTTCGGAGGTCATCGCGAGGGCGTGCCGAACCCGCGGCGTTCGAAGACCGCGCGCGCCGCCGGGCCTTTCAGGAATTCGAGGAACCTCTTCGCATCCGCTTCTTGCGGTCCCTTGATCACCGCCACCGGATAGGCGATGTCGAGATACGGATGTTGCGCGCGCGAGACGATGCTCACGATGCGCACGGCGGATGTGGCGGCGTCGGTGCGATACACGATCCCGGCATCGACGCGGCCCGCTTCGACGGCGGACAGCACCGCGCGAACGGTCGGGAACGGAATCACCTTCGACTGCACCCGCGGCCAGGCGCGTTCGTGCTCGAGCCAGCGGCGTCCATAGACACCGGCAGGCACCGCGCCGGGCTCACCCATCGCCAGCTTCGAGATGCGGCCGTCGAGAAGCCGCCGCAGCTCGAAGTCGAACGTCGTCTTCGGCACGACGACGGCGAGCTCGTTGGTGAGGAGGCGCGATCGAGTCCCCGGCACGATGCGTCCGGCCTTCTCGACCACGTCCATCTGGATTTCGTCGGCGCTGAGGAACAGGCCCGCTTTCGCGCCTTCGACGATTTGCCGCGCCAGCGTGTTGGAGCCGCCGATGTTGAGGGCGACAGTCACGCCCGTCGCGGCACGATAGAGGCCGGCGATCTCGTCAAGCGCGTCAGACACGCTCGTGGCGACCGACACGACCAAACCGGGGGGCTGTGCAGCGACGGGCGTGCTGAACGCCGCGAGCACTGTACTTACTAGCGCGAGTAGTTGCACCACTTTTGTCACGAGCGCGGCACTTTTTGCACGAATCTTTCGGGACCGCCGCGATGCGGACTTTGAGCCGCGGGAATTACCGGCGCCGGCCATTCGCGTTGCCCGGTTTTGCAATCATCACTTCGGTGGACTTGATCACCGCGAGCGCGTCTTCGCCGCGGCGCAGCTTCAACGCATGCACCGCGTCGGCGGTCACCACCGCGGTCAGCGTCTGGTTGCCGACGCGCAGGCGCACCTGCGCCAGCAGCCCGTCGATGCGAACTTCCTCCACGAAACCGAGCAGCCGGTTTCGCGCGCTCAATCCGGCGAGCGTGTCGTCGGGATCCACCGCCCGCGCGGTGCGCGACTTGCCGGCGGGCTGGTGGTGCGCGGTCAGGCGCTCGATCTCCACGTCCGAAATGCGATGGTGGCCGCCTTCGGTCAGCGTGGTGCGCACCCGGCCGTCGCCAATCCACCGCTTCATCGTCGAATAGCCGACGCCGAGCTTTTCCGCCGCGGCGCGAACGGTCATCAGGGACATGGCCGACCAGTGTATGTCGGATTGATTCGAGCTGTAAATCGACTCAATTTGTATTGTTTCGTGCAGTTCGTGGATACTGGGGAGCTTGGAGGTCGTCTCGATGTTTCGCTTTGCCGCCTCAGCCGCACTGGCGCTGGTTGCTTCGACCGCGCTGGCGCAAACCACTCCGACTGCCCCGCCGCAACCGAAAGTGCCGCCCGCGAATCCGTTCGCCGCGCCGATCGAGGCCACGGCCGGCGTCGTGAGCGTGAACTTCGCCGAGTTCGCGGTGATTCCGGATGCCCGCGGCGAAGCCCCGCGCCTGATGCACCTGGTCGACGAACCCGGATCGAAGCACCTGTTCGTCAGCACGATGCGGGGCGCTCTCTATCGCGTCAGCTACGACGGCAAGACGGTGACGGAGTATCTCGACATCAACGCGCCGGGCTGGAACCACCCGGTGCAATTCCAGGGCAACGAGCGCGGCCTGCAGAGCATCGCGTTTCATCCGCAGTTCAACCAGCGCGGCGCTCGCGGCTACGGCAGGTTCTACACCTATCTCGACACCACCAACATGACGCCAGCGCCGGACTTCACGCCGGGTGACGGCGCCAAGCGCACGCACGACACGGTGCTGCTCGAGTGGACGGCGAAGAATCCGGAAGCGCCAACCTACGACGGCAGCGCGCCGAAGGAGCTGATGCGCGTGGCGCAGCCGTTCGCGAACCACAACGCCGGCGAGATCGCTTTCAACACGCTCACGCCGAACAACAGCCCCGACTTCGGCCTGCTCTATGTCGGCTCCGCCGACGGCGGCAGCGGCGGCGATCCGATGAACCTGTCGCAGAACCTCGGGTCGATCTTCGGCAAGATCCTCCGCATCGATCCGCTCGGCAGCAACAGCAAGAACGGCAAGTACGGCATTCCCAAGACCAATCCCTTCGTCGGCAAGCCAGAAGCGCTCGGCGAAATCTACGCGTACGGCGTCCGCAACCCGCAGCGGTTCTCATGGGACCGCAAGGACGGACGCATGTATGTCGCCGACATCGGCCAGAACATCGTCGAGGAGATCAGCCCGGTGACGATCGGCGCGAATCTCGGCTGGAACAAGTGGGAAGGCAGCTACAAGCACTCCAACCGGCAGATCGATCTCGCCAATCCACGCAGCGAAGCCGGGATGACCTGGCCGATCGCTGAATACGATCACACCGATCCGCTGCTGACGCGCGCGGCTGTCACCGGCGTTTACGTGTATCGCGAGAAGGAGATCAAGCAGCTGCAGAACCTGTTGATCTTCGGCGACAACCCGAGCGGCGAGATTTTTTATGTGAACGCCGACAAGCTGCCTGACGGCGGACAGGATCAGATTCGGCGGATCATGTTGAACGACCAAGGCACCAACAAGACGCTGCTGCAGTTGATCCGCGAGAAGAATGCGGCGCAGGGCAAGCCGCCGGCGCCGCGCGCGGATTTGCGAATGGGCCGCGGGCCGCGCGGCCAGCTCTTCATTCTGAATAAACGCGACGGTGTGATCCGTCTGCTGGTTCCTTGACAGGCGGTCGGGCAGTCAGGGTGTCAGGCAGTCAGGGAGACTCGGAGATATCGATGATGAAACGGTTTGCATTCACGTTCGGCGGCGCGATGCTCGTCGCCGCTTCACTTCACGCTCAGCAGCCCGCAGCACCTCAGGCACCCCAGGCACCCCAGGCACCCCAGGCACCACAGGCACCCCAGCCTTATATGCTCGGCAACCCGCTCGGCCTGCCGATCAATCCCGATCCGAAGGGCACCTTCAACCCGATGTCGTCGAACGTCAAGGTCTACGGCGCCATCTACTCGGCGGAGAGCTGCTCCTACGATCCGGATCGCGGCGTGATCGTCGTCCCGAACCGCGGCGTGCCGCAGAACGTGCAGACCAACAACGCGTGGATCTCGTTCCTCAACCACGACGGCTCGGTGCACACCGCCCGGTGGATCGGCATCGCCAATCCTGGACCGCAGCGCGCCAACAGCAATCCGCCGCTGGTCCTCAACGAGCCGCTCGGCAGCGACATCGTCAACGGCATTCTGTATCTGGCCGATCGCGACGGCGGCACCGGCGCGGGTGATCCGTCCGTGTCGGTGGTGCGCACGTTCAACATGAAGACCGGCCTGCCCGGCAAGGAATTCCGCGTCGAGAAGTCGACCGGCTTCAACGATCTCGCGATCGACAAGGCCGGCAACATCTACGGCACGGTCACCGCGATGGGCGACAACGCGCAGGTGTGGAAGATCACGCCGGACGGCGCCGCGTCGATCTTCTTCCAGAACGTACCCCTGGTGGCGCCGAACGGCATCGCCATCGATCCCCAGGGCAACATCGTCGTCGTCAACATCGGCAACCCCGATGTGATCACGTTTTCGCCCGACGGCAAGGTGTTGAAGACGGAGAAAGCGGTGCAGGGTGGCAACGACGGCATCGTGATCATGAGCGACGGCACGAAGTACGTGAGCAGCGTGCAGAACGGCGGCGTGTCGCGGATTCGTCCGAATCAGCCGGCCGAGCTGATCGCGCAGAACATTCCGAGCGCAGCGTCGATGTGCTACGACTCGGGCGCGAATCAGCTCGTGATCCCGATGAACGCGAACAACGCGTTGGCGTTTATCTCGCTGAAGTAGCAATCAGCAACTGGCAATCGGCAATCAGGAAGAACTTGAGTCTTTTCTGATTGCCGGTTGCCGATTACTGATTGCTGACGCTTATTGCGGCCGTCTGAACAACCCCACGTAGACGGCCTTGCCGAGGATATGTCCCTGGATTGCCTTCATGATGTTCGCGCGCGTCTCGAATGCGTCGCTTGAAGGCGGCACATCGATCTTCGTATCGAGCGCAAAGATCTCGAACGTGTAGTGATGCACCGGTCCCGTTGCGGGCGCGCCGGGGCCGCGATATACGAAGCCGCTGGCGCTGATCTGCCGGCTGCCATCCGCGAGAGTCTCACCCTTCGGCACGTTCTCCGGTAATCCGGTCGCGGTGCCGGGGATGTTCCACACCAGCCAGTGCACCTGATCGTCGGTGGTCTTGTTCCGTGCAACGTCGGGATCGTGCATATAGAGGAAGAAGCTCACCGTGCCCGGCGGCGTGTTGGTCCAGTTGAGCGCGGGCGACACCTGCTCGCCGGCCTGCGTGTATTTCAACGGAATCGGATCGCCATCCGGCCACGCCGGCGTGGTCAGAGTCATTGCCGGACGCGGCGGCTGTTGAGCTGGGGCGGGCGTTTGCGCGCTCGCGGCCGCAGCCACGGCAAGGAAACCCGACAGCAGAATCATGCATTTCATCATGACAAAGAATACCCCGATCCCTGATCTCCAGCAGTTAATCCCAGCTAGAATCCACGGCCAAGGAAGGTGGTTTCTATGCGTCGCATCCTCGTCGCCCTGGCCCTCGCCTCGTTGCCCGCGGTCATCGCCGCTCAAAACACCGCTGCGAACGATCGGCTGAACCTCGATCTCTACTGGGAGTACGAGACCGTTTCCGATCCGCAGCTGTCGCCGGACGGCGCGCAGATCATCTACACGCGCGGCTGGCTCGACAAGATCAACGACAAGCGTGAAACCTCGTTGTGGATCATGAACGCCGACGGCAGCCGCAACCGCTTCCTGGCGCGCGGCAGCGGGGCGCGCTGGTCGCCGAACGGCGATCGCATCGTCTACACGGCGCAGGGCGAGCCGAAAGGACCGCAGATCTTCGTGCGATACATGGATGCCGAAGGCGCGACTTCGCAGATCACGCACGTCACGGAAACCCCGGCGAACGTCACGTGGTCGCCGGACGGCAACTCGATCGCGTTTGCGATGAAGGTCGAAAAGAAGAACTCGTGGCAGATCAAGATGCCGGAGCGGCCCGAAGGCGCCAAGTGGGTCGAAACACCGCGCATCGTCGAGCGGCTCGACTATCGCCAGGATGGACAGGGCTTCAACGACGACGGGTTCCGCCACCTGTTTACGGTGCCGGCCACCGGCGGCACACCGCGACAGCTCACCAACGGTGACTGGGATCACAACGGCGTCGAGTTCACACCGGACGGCAAACAGATTCTGTTCACGTCGCTGCGCGTGCCCGACGCCGAATACATGTTTCGCGAATCAGACATTTATTCGGTCAACGTCGACAGCGGCGTGATCACGCAGCTGACGCGCCGCAAGGGCCCGGACAACAATCCGCGCGTGTCGCCGGACGGCAAACTGGTCGCGTATACGGGCATGGACGCATCGCGCAACACGTGGACCGACAGCAAGCTCTACGTGATGAACATCGACGGCAGCAATCCGCGACTGGTGTCGGGTGACTGGGACCGCTCGCCGCAGAACCTCCAGTGGAAGGCCGACGGCACCGGCGTGTATTTCACCGCGCAGGATTCGGGCAGCCAGAACCTTTACGTGCTGCCGATGGCCGGCACGCGCACCGACGTCGTGCAGCCGATCACCAAGGGCACCTACATGTTGACGACGACCAGCGTGTCGAAGACCGGCAAGGCGGTTGGCGTGCTCACCTCGATGCAGGTGCCGCCGGACATCGTCACGTATGACGTGGCGAAGCCGGAGCAGGTGAAACAGCTGACCGCGGTCAACGACGACATCCTCAAGGGCAAAAAGCTCGGCGCCGTGAAGGAGATGTGGTACACCGCGCCGGACGGATTGAAGATCCAGGGTTGGTACATCACGCCGCCGGACTTCGATGCGGCGAAGAAGTACCCGATGCAGCTGCACATCCACGGCGGACCGCACAGCATGTACGGCGTCGGCTTCAATTACGGCTGGCAGGAGATGGCCGCCAACGGCTACGTGATCCTCTACACGAACCCGCGCGGCAGCACGGGTTACGGCAGCTCGTTCGGCAACCAGATCAACAACGCGTATCCAAGCAAGGACTACGACGACCTGATGGCGGGTGTCGACGAGCTGCTGAAGAAGGGCTTCGTCGACGAGCGCAACATGTTCGTCACCGGCTGCAGCGGCGGCGGCGTGCTGACCGCCTGGACGGTCGGAAAGACCGACCGTTTCGCGGCGGCGTCCGCGAACTGCCCCGTCATCGACTGGGTCAGCTTCGTCGGCACGACGGACGGCGCCGGCTGGTACAACAACTTCGCAAAGCTGCCGTGGGAAGATCCGACGGAGCACATCAAGCGCTCGCCGCTCACCTACGTCGCGAACGTCAAGACGCCGACGATGTTGATGACCGGCGTGCAGGACCTGCGCACGCCGATGCCGCAGACCGAGCAGTTCTACAGCGCGCTGAAGCTGTTGAAGGTGCCGACGGCGATGATCCGCTTCAACAACGAGTGGCATGGCACCACGAGCACGCCCTCGAACTTCATCCGGACGCAGCTGTATCTGCGATACTGGTTCGACAAGTACAAGCGCGGCGCCAACGTCACGACGACCGCGGCTCCGCAGCAGTAAGACAACACGAAGGACACGAAGGCACGAAGGTCACGAAGGTGAGAGCGGTTGATTGGGGGCGCTTCGCGCCCGAGGTTCGCGAATGATCGCGACAAAATGAGTCGCAACGGCATTCAGGCGACTCATTTTTTGCGATCATTTGCGAACCGACGGCCGGCCGGAGGCCGGCCTCAATCAACCGCTCACGCCGCATTTCTTCGTGCGTCTTCGTCCCTTCGTACCTTCGTGTTGCATTTCCACAGGGGATCAAGATGAAACGCGCGCTGGTGTTGCTCGTTCTGGTCGGTGTCACTTCGTCGCACGTGGTCGCTCAGCAGGGCGGCGCGGATCAAGCCACGATCGCGCGGATTCGTGGCGAGGCGATGACGCAGTCGCAGGCCATCGACACGCACTGGTGGTTGTCCGAGGTTTACGGGCCTCGCGCGACGGGCACGCCGGGTTATCAGGCGGCGGCCGACTGGGTGATGAAGAAGTTCAACGAGTGGGGGCTGAAGAACGTCCACGTCGAGCGCTTCCCGTTCGGACAGGGCTGGACGATCGAGCGGTTCTCGGCGCACATGATCACCGCCAACAGCACCGCGCCGATGATCGGACTGCCGCGTTGGAACTCGCCGTCGACCAACGGCGCCGTCACCGCCGAAGTGATTCATGTCAATGCGACCACTGAGGCCGAGCTCGCGAAGTACAAGGGGCAGCTGCGCGGCAAGATCGTCGCGACGCAGGCGCTGCGTCCCGTTCGCATGCTCGAAGGGCGCGTCATCCTGAGAATGAACGACGCGGATTGGAAAGAGGCGATGACGCTGCCCGAACCGCGTCCTGCAGCCGCCGCGCCAACCGGCCCAACGCAGGCGCAATTCAACCAGGCGCTCGAGCGCTTCATGGTTGCAGAAGGCGCGGTCGGGGCCATCACGCGCGGTCCCGACGGCGATCTGTCCGCCGGCGGCAGCGACCTGTCGTGGCAGACGCAGCGCGTCGATGGCGGAACGATCTTTCCCGGCAACGGCGGCAGCCGCGATCCAAAAGCCCCGCAGCAGGTCCCGTCCGCGACGCTGGCGGTCGAGCACTACAATCGCATCATTCGCTTGCTCGATCGCGGACAGCCGGTGCGCGTCGAGTTGAACATCCAGACCAAGTTCCATCCGGAAACGAACCCTGAAGGCAACGCGTTCAACATCATCGCGGAGATTCCCGGCAGCGATCTCGCGCACGAAGTGGTGATCATGGGCGCGCACTTCGACACCTATCCCTACGCGACCGGCGCCACCGACAACACCACCGGCTCCGCGGCGATGATCGAAGCGGTGCGCGTGATCCAGAAACTCGGCTTGAAGCCGCGCCGCACCATTCGCCTGGCGCTGTGGGCCGCCGAAGAACAGGGCCTGCTCGGCTCGCGCGAATATGTCGCGCGCCACTATTTCGATCGCGCCACGAAGACGCCGAAGCCCGAACACGCCAACGTCGCCGCCTATTTCAATCTCGACAACGGCACCGGCCGCATCGTCGGCATCTGGGGCCAGAACAACACCGGCGCGATGAAGTCGTTCGAGCAGTGGGGACAGGCGCTGAAGGATCTCGGCTGGAAGAACGTCAGCCCGCGCTCGGTCACGCAGACCGATCACGGGTCGTTCGAGGAAGCCGGCGTGCCCGGGTTCCAGTTCATCCAGGAGCGCCTCGAATACAACTCTCGCACGCATCACTCGAACATGGACACCTTCGATCACGTGCAGAAGGACGACGTGATTCAGCAGGGCGCGGTGGCCGCGGTGTTCGCGTGGTACGCCGCGAACGCGCCGGAGAAATTGCCGCGCAAGACCGCATCAAAATAGCGTGCAGCGACGATTCTGATCGCGCTGTGCCAAAACGGCGCACCTCGCCCGCCGTAGCTCAACTTTTCATAAGGGGAAAACCTGTGAAGTTAGGGCCCTTGAGCGCCATTTACTCAGGGGCACATTTCTTGCCCCTGATGAAGCTGTCGCATGGCGTCCTGAGGTCCCCCCTCAACGGCGTTCACCCGCGACAGGAAGATGACGCCGCTAAGGCTTTTGCAAGTTGAGGACACTGAGGACGATGCGGCCTTGGTACAACTGGCGCTGACGCGCGCCGGTTACGACGTGTTTGCACGTCGGGTCGACAGCGCGGACGCGCTGCGCCGCGAGCTGCACCAGTCGGAATGGGACCTGGTGATCGCGGACTACACCATGCCGGGCTTCAGCGGCACCAAGGCGCTCGCCATCGTGCGCGAGCAGCATCCCGACCTGCCCTTCATCTTCGTCTCGGGAACGATCGGCGAAGACACCGCCGTGGCCGCGATGCGCACCGGCGCGCACGACTACATCATGAAAGGCAATCTGTCCCGGCTCGCGCCCGCCATTGAGCGCGAGCTGCGCGAGGCGGCGGTGCGGCGCGAGCGCCATCTCGCCAACCAGCGGGTTGCCTATCTCGCCTATCACGACTCGCTCACCGATCTGCCGAATCGCGCGCTGTTCCTCGACCGGCTGCAGCAGGCCATCCTCCGATCGCATCGCGACGAAAAGGGCCTCGCGGTGCTGTTGATCGATCTCGACGGCTTCAAGGAGATCAACGACGCGCTTGGCCACCACGCGGGCGACCTGGTGCTGCAGGAAGTCGCCACGCGGCTGCGCGGCGCGCTGCGCGCGTCCGACACCGTGGCGCGGCTCGGCGGCGACGAGTTCGCGGTGCTGCTGCCGGCCACCGACGTCAATCGCGCCGAGCTCGCGGCGCGCAAGGTGCTGCACGATCTGCAGCATCCGTTCGTGGCCGATCACCGGCCGCTGCTCGTCAGCGCCAGCATCGGCATTGCGGGCGTGCCGTGGCACGCGGCCACCAGCGACGAGGTGCTGCAGAAGGCCGACTCCGCGATGTATCTCGCCAAGGGCGATCGCACCGGCTACGTCGTCTACAGCGCGGAGCGCGACCGCCGCATCAACAACAAGACCAGCCTGGCGGCGTCGATGCGTCAGGCGATCGACGGCCGCCAGTTCGAGCTCGATTACCAGCCGATTGTCGATCTGAAGACCGGCCGCGTGCAGGCGGTCGAATCGCTGGTGCGCTGGAACCATCCGCAGCTGGGCCGGCTGCTGCCGGACGATTTCATCCGCGTCGCGGAACACACCGGCCTGGTCAATCCGTTGACGCAGTTCGTGCTCGAGCGCGCGCTCAGCGAGTGGCCGCGTGCCGGCCGTGGCGACGATTGCGGCGTGGCCGTGAACATCTCGCCGCGCAGCCTGCACCACTCGGCGTTTCCCGGGCGGATTCGCGACCTGATCGAGCTCCACGGCATGCCCGCATCTTCGCTGATCCTCGAGATCACCGAGAACCTGGTGATGTCCGACCCGGACGGATCGATCCGCTGCCTCGACGAGCTGCACGAGTTGGGCGTGCGGCTGGTGATCGACGATTTCGGCAAGGGCTACTCGTCGCTCAGCTACCTGCGCCGGCTGCCGGTCGACGAGATCAAGATCGATCGCTCGTTCATCATCGGCATGGCCGACGGCGAGGACGACACGCTGGTGCGCTGCATGATCGAGCTCGCGCACAACCTCGGGTTGAACGTGATCGCCGAGGGCGTGGAAACCGAGCTGGTGCTGCAGCAGCTCGCCGCGCTCAATTGCGACGCCGTGCAGGGCTATTACCTGCTCAAACCGGCCTCGTCGCGGGAAGTGGCCAGCTGGATCGAGCGCGGCCGGCCAGCTGCGTGAGGATGGGCCGATGGGCCAATAGGCCAATGGGCTAATAGGGCGGATTTGACTCGGAGTCGAAGGGCTACTACGCTGTAGCAAGTCATGTCGTTCGCCCACCACGCGCATCATTGCCACCATCACCGTTCCCCGAACGGCCCGGCAGGAGTGCGCGCGTAGACGAATAGACGCAAGAATCGTTTTCACGCGAAGGCCCGCTGGGAAACCGGCGGGCCTTTTTGTTTGCGCGGCGTTAAAGGACAAAAGGCAGAAGGCTAAAGGCAGAAGGCAAAAGAGATGGATTTCAGCAAACTGGGCGGGTTGCTTCCGGCGGTCGTGCAAGACGATGTCAGCAACGAAGTGCTGATGGTGGGGTTCATGAACGAAGAAGCGTGGCGGCGGACGCGCGAGTCGGGCTACGTCACGTTCTTCAGCCGCACGCGGCAGAAGCTGTGGATGAAGGGTGAGACGTCGGGCAACCGGCTGCTGGTGCGCCAGGTGCTGCTCGATTGCGACGAGGACACCGTGCTGTTCAAGGTGCGCCGCGAGGGCGAAGGCAACGTCTGCCACCTGAATCGGGTCTCGTGTTTCTGCACCTACGTCGAAAACGCTGAAGTGGGAGATCGACGATGAAACTGCGGCTGGGTATTCCGAAGGGATCGCTGCAGGACTCGACGATCCAACTGTTCCAGCGCGCCGGCTACATCCTGCGCGTCGACTCGCGGTCGTACTTCCCGTCGATCGACGACCCCGAAATCGAATGCATGCTGATCCGCGCCCAGGAGATGGCGCGCTATGTCGCCGACGGCGTGCTCGACGCCGGGCTGACCGGGCAGGACTGGATCGCGGAGCACGCGGCAGCCAACGGCGGAGGAGGTGCCGTCGAACCCCTAGCGGATCTCGTGTACGCCAAGCAGAGCTTCGGCAAGGTGAAGTGGGTGCTGGCGGCGCCGGAGGACTCACCCTTCAAGAGCGCCGCGGATCTCGACGGCAAGCGCATCGCGACGGAGCTGGTGCGCGTGACGCGCCATTACTTCACGTCGAAAGGCCTCAACGTCGACGTCGAATTCTCGTGGGGCGCAACCGAGGTCAAGCCGCCGGTGCTCGCCGATGCGATCGTCGAGGCCACCGAAACCGGATCGACGCTGCGCGCCAACCGGCTGCGCATCCTCGAGACGATCATGGAATCGAACACGCAGCTGATCGCCAACCAGGCGGCGCTGTCCGATGCGTGGAAGAAGACCAAGATCGAAAACGTCGCGCTGCTGCTGAAGGCGGCGATCGAGGCGCAGGGCCGCGTCGGGTTGATGCTGAACGCGAAGCGGACGGATCTCGACAAGCTGATTGGATTGCTGCCGGCGCTGCAGCGGCCGACGGTGTCATCCCTCAGCGATCCGGAGTGGGTGGCGATCAACACGATTCTCGAGGAGAAGACGGCACGCGATCTGATCCCGCGATTGAAGATGGCAGGCGGGCAGGGCATCGTCGAGTATCCCCTCAACAAGATCGTCGTTTGAAGACAACACGAAGGACACGAAGGTACGAAGGCTAAATGATCAGGATCGTCTCGTCGTCGAACCGCGTCGCCGTCAGTCAGCTGATTGCCGCCGATCGCATTCGCGACCGCGCAACGGAAAGACGCGTCGAGCAAATCGTCACTCGGGTGCGCCGCGGGGGTGATCCGGCGTTGAAGCGATATGCGCGTGAGCTTGACGGACTCACTGGCGCGATGGAAATGCCGCGAAGCAAGTGGGACGCGCAAGCGCGAACGCTGTCAACCGACGTGCGCCGCGCGATCGCGAGGGCGGCGAGAAACATTCGGTCGGTGGCGAAAAAGCAGGTTCCGCGAGGGTGGCGGCACAGGGTTGCGAGCGGCATCATCGTCGAACAGCGCGTGGTCCCGCTGGCGCGCGTCGGGTGTTACGTGCCGGCCGGACGCTATCCGTTGCCCTCGTCGCTGTTGATGACCGCGATTCCGGCGCGCGCAGCAGGTGTCGACGAGGTGATCGTGTGCTGCCCGCGTCCTGATGCGGCGGTGTATGCGGCGGCGATCGAAGCCGGCGCCGATCGGCTGTTCCACATTGGCGGCGCGCACGCCATCGCGGCGATGGCCTACGGTACCCGCACCGTGCCGCGCGTCGACAAGATCGTCGGGCCGGGTAATCGCTGGGTGTCCGCGGCAAAGTCGCTGGTGGCCGCCGACTGCGGCATCGATTTCTACGCCGGCCCCACCGAAATTCTGATCGTGACCTCTTCCGGTCCCGCATCCTGGATCGCGGCAGATCTGCTTGCGCAGGCCGAACACGATCCCGATGCGCGCTCGGTGCTGATTACGACGAGCCGGCGGCTGGCAAAGCAGGTGGCGGCGCAAGTCGCTCGGCAAATGCCGTCGACCGGCCCCGCGAAGCAATCGATTGCCCGCCATGGCGGCATCATCGTGTGCGGCAGCATTAACGATGCGATTTCGCTGGCGAACGATGCGGCGGCTGAGCACGTCGTCGCCGGCAACGAAGCGATCGCGCAGAGAATCGTCAATGCCGGGTCGGTGTTCGTCGGCAACTGGACGGCCCAAGTCGCCGGCGATTACGCGATCGGATCGAATCACGTGCTGCCAACCGCGGGGGCGGCGCGCTTCCGCGGCGGGCTGAACACCGCCGATTTCGTGAAATTGATCTCGATTCAACGGATGACCCAGCGGGGACTGCGATCGATCGGGCGCACGATAACCGGACTCGCTCGTGCCGAGGGGTTGGAAGCGCATGCGCGCTCGATTGAAGTGAGAACACGATGACGACGATTCAGGGCATACCGGATCTTGGGCCTGGCTTACGCCTGCATTTGAACGAAAACACGGGCGGCTGCTCGCAAAAGGTTGTCGAGGCCGTGCGCGCCTTCGATGGACCGGCGCTCGCGAAATACCCCGACTTCCACGATGCGGTCCTTGAAACGGCCGCGTTCCTCGGCGTCGATCCCGAGCGCATCGTGCTGACCAACGGCCTCGACGAAGGCATTCTGCTGGTGTCGATTGCCTACCTGGCGAACCACGCACCAGGGACCGCGGAGGTTCTGGTCGCGCAGCCCGCGTTCGAGCCGTACCTGCACGGTGCGCACGCACTCGGCGCCCGCGTCGTCTCCGTTCCGCCCGGCAAGGATTACGCGTTTCCGCTCGAGGGGATGTTGCGCGCCATTACCCCCAACACGCGCATCGTCTACGTCAACAACCCCAACAACCCGAGCGGTCAGCCGATCCCAAAGGACGCGATTCATCAGATCGCGAAGGCGGCAGGCCACGCGCTCGTGTTCGTCGACGAGGCGTATCACGATTTTCTGGGGGAGAACTTTCTCGCCGAAGCCGCCGGTTATCCAAACGTGCTGATCGGCCGCACGTTCTCGAAGGCGTTCGGCCTCGCCGGCATGCGGGTCGGCGTGATGATCGCGTCGCCGGAGATCCTGGCGCCGATTCGGCGATGCATGCCGCTCTTCAACCTGAACGTGGTTGCCGTCGCGGCATTGCGTGCCGCGATTGGCGACCCGTCGTTCCGGACGTGGTATCTCGCGCAGGCGCAGGAATCGAAAGAGCTGGTCTATGCCGCGTGCGAGCGGGCCGGCCTCAAGTACTGGAAGAGCGCGGCGAACTTCGTGCTGATCGACGGCGGCGCGAAAGCCCGCGCGCTGATCGACGGCATGATCGCCAACGGCGTGTTCGTCCGCGATCGCACGAAGGATCCGGCAACGCCGACGTGCTTCCGATTGACGACCGGCGTGGTGGAGCACACCCGCAAGGCGGCGGAGACTCTCGAGGCCTTATGCGCAGAGCTGTAATCGACCGCCGCACGGCGGAAACGCAGATCAAGGTGTCGCTGGCGCTCGACGGCAAGGGCCGTTTCGAGAACCGGACCGGCATCCGGTTCCTCGATCACATGCTCGACCTGGTGGCGCGCCATGGCGGATTCGATTTGAAGATCAAGGCCACCGGCGATCTGGACGTCGATCAACATCACACCGTCGAAGACGTCGGTATCGCGCTGGGCGAAGCGGTGCTGAAGGCGATTGGCAACAAGCGCGGCATCAACCGCGCCGGCTATTTCGTGATGCCGATGGACGAAACCCTCGCCGTGGCTGCAATCGATCTGAGCGGCCGCCCGCATGCGGTCGTCGACACGAAAACGACGGTGCCGATCGTCGGCGACCTGCAGACCGAGCTCGTCGATGATTTCTTCGATGGCTTCGCGATGGCGGCGCGCGCCAACGTGCACGTCAAGGTGATGTACGGCCGCTCCAACCACCACAAGATCGAAGCGTGCTTCAAGGCCTTCGCGCGCGCGCTGCGGGCGGCGTGCTCGAAGGACAAGCGGCTGGCGAAGATGCTGCCGAGCACGAAAGGCCTGTTGTGATCGCACTCGTCGATTACGGCGCCGGCAACCTGACGTCGGTGCGAAAAGCGCTGAGCGCGATCGGCGCCAACGTCTGGACGCCGTCAGTCGCCGGCGAGCTCGGCCGCGCCCACGGCATCATCGTCCCCGGCGTGGGTCACTTCGATTCCACGAAAGCGCTGACCGCGGAATGGCGCACCGCGATCAAGGCGATGGTTGATGACGGCGTGCCGCTGCTCGGCATTTGCGTTGGCCTGCAGTGGCTGTTCGAGGGCAGCGAAGAGGCGCCGAACACCGAGGGGTTTGGCCTGTTCGAGGGACGGTGTTTCAATCTGGCGAATTCAAGACCTCAAGACCTCAAGACTTCAGGACCTCGAGACCTCACGACCTCGAGACCTCTGAAAGTCCCCCACGTCGGCTGGAACTCGCTCGTCATCAACCGGCCTTCGCGATTGATGGCCGGCATCGAGACCGGCGCCCAGGTCTATTTCACGCACTCGTATGCCGCGCCCGTCGTTGCCGAGACCGCGGCAGTGTGCGAGTACGGGACGCCGTTCAGCGCGGCAGTCGAGCGCGATCGCGTGTCGGCGGTGCAGTTCCACCCCGAGAAGTCCGGCGACGCCGGGCTTCACATCCTCAGCAACTGGTTGAAGCTGAATGCTGTCTAAGCGCATCATCGCGTGCCTCGACGTCCGCGACGGCAAGGTCGTCAAGGGCGTCAACTTCGAGGGGCTGCGCGACGCCGGCGATCCGGCGGCGCTGGCGCGGCGCTACAACGTCGAAGGCATCGACGAAGTGGTGATCCTCGACGTCACCGCGACGATCGAGAGCCGCCAGGCCCGCGCGCACACGGTTGCGGCGGTGGCGAAAGAGATCTTTCTTCCGCTTACCGTTGGCGGCGGCATTCGCACCGAAGAAGACGCCGCCGCCGCGATCGAGGCGGGCGCCGACAAGGTCAGCCTGAACACGGCGGCGTTGTCGAATCCGGATCTGATTACCACGCTGGCGAAGCGCTACGGCAGCCAGGCGGTGATCGTCGCGATCGACGCCAAGAGACAGAACGATCAATTCGCGGTCTACGCGCGCAGCGGACAGGCAGGCACGACCCGCGATGCCGTCGAATGGGCGCGTGAAGCAACCGATCGCGGTGCGGGCGAAATTCTGCTGACGTCGATCGATCGCGATGGGACGAAGAGCGGTTTCGATTGCGAGATGACCGCGGCCGTTTCAGACGCGGTGAACATCCCGGTAATCGCCTCCGGCGGCGCCGGTACGTTCGAACACTTCGCCGACGTATTCACGAGCGGCCACGCCGACGCCGCGCTCGCCGCGTCGATCTTTCACTTCAACGAGCGAAGCGTCGCGGCGTTGAAGCAGCATCTGGCCTCTGTAGGGATACCGGTGCGGCTGTGAACAAACATACACAGAAGCACGGAAACACAGACATTCTTTTTTAATCAATAGAATATGGTTTCCGTGCTTCTGTGTTTCCGTGCTTCTGTGTATGTTTTTGGCAGCCAATGTTGATACCGTCGATCGATCTTCAAAGTGGCCGTGTCGTTCAACTCGTTCAAGGTGAGAAGCTCGCGATTGCGTCGGACGATCTCGACGGCTGGATCGCGAAGTTCTCGAAGTTCCCGAAGGTCCAGCTGATCGATCTCGATGCCGCGATGTCGCGCGGCAACAACGACGAGCTCGTCAAGCAGATCGCGGCGAAGCTGCCCTGCCGCGTCGGCGGCGGCGTGCGCAGCGTGCGCCGCGCCGAGGAATTGATTGCGGCCGGCGCACAGGCCGTGATCGCCGGGTCTGGATTGTTCCGGCGCTCCCCGGACGGCGATCTGTCGCAGATGATCGATCACGACTTCGCGCGCGCGCTGGCGCAAACCGTCGGCATGCACCGGTTGATTGCCGCGGTCGATTCACGAGCCGGACGCGTCTGCATCCACGGCTGGAAGACGGTGCTGCCGCTGACGGCGGTGCAGGCAGTGCAGCTGCTCGAAGGCTACTGCGAGGAGTTCCTTTACACGCACGTCGACAAGGAAGGCCTGATGCAGGGCACCGACATGGCGGCGATCACCGCGGTCGCAAAGGCCACCGAACGCAAGCTGACCGCCGCCGGCGGCATCACCACGCGCGAAGAGATCGATGCCCTCGACAAAATGGGCATCGACGCCGTCGTCGGCATGGCGATCTACACGGGCTCGCTCGCGCTGGACTGATTCAGTTGACGCGCCGCCGCATGCCGGCGGCGACCAGCAGCCATGCCAGCATCAGGCACGAGAACGACACGTACAGCGGCACGATCGATTCAGCCGCGCCGATCCAGATGATGCGGCCGTCTCGCGGCGGCTCCAGCCACAGCCCGCGCAGCGTGTTGATGGCGCCGAGCGTGCTGCCGTTCAGTCCGGCGAAGATGCCGGCCAGCGACAACGGCCGCATCATCGCCAGCCGCTGCTCGGACGGACGGAACAGATAAAACGCCGCGGCGACGAGCGGCAGGAAGCTGACGGTGATGCTGACGAGCGCCGCGATGCCCATCTGCCGCAGCATGTCGAAGAAATCCATCGTGTTGGCCCTCGCGGGATATAACGCGCAATCCCGGCGGGCGTGACACGCCGCGGCCCGGGTGTCACGATCCGGTGTCGAAGGCGTTATGACAGGCATGGATTCGCCTGCGCCAAAGGCTTCGGCGGAACAAGGACGGGAGCTCGAGTTGGCCCTGGTCGCGCGAATCCGCGCCGGAGATGCCGGCGCGTTCGACGCCATTCACGCCGAGTTCAACGTCCGCCTGTTCAATTTCCTGGCGCGCCTGTCGCGCCGCCGCGACGTGGCCGAGGACCTGCTCGATGAAACCTGGCTGCGCTTCGTCGATCGCGCGCCCCGCCTGAAGCCGGACACCCGGCTGGGGCCGTTTCTGTTCACGGTCGCCCGCAACCTGTATTTCAGCTACTGCCGATCGCGCCTGCTCGAGGACGCGCACACCGCTGACGCGATCGGGTTGTGGCCGCTCGGAACTCCCGGCGCTTCACCATTCGACACCACGGTTGCCAACGAAACGGGAAGACGCATCGACGCCGCCATCGCCGCGCTGCCGGCCGCGCATCGCGAGGCGCTGCTGCTCGCCGTTGAAGGGATGAAGCCTGCGGAAGCGGCGGCGATCTGCGGGATCACACCGGAAGCAATGCGACAGCGATTGAGCCGCGCCCGGGCCGCGGTGGCCAGGCAGCTCGAAGAAGACGACAAGACCCTGTTCATGCATTTGAAGGCGGTGGCGACATGATCGAAGACCTGCCTCGCATCACGCCGGATGCGTCGCGCCGCGCCCGGACCATCGCGCGCTGCCACGATCGGCTGGCCGCGCAGCGCCGGCGAATCGACGCCCGCAGCCGGCCGCGAGCACCGCGAACGCTCGCGGGAGAACGGCTGCTGGTGGTCGGCGTCTGCGTCGCGTATCTCATCGCGATGGCGGCCGATATCGTCGCCATCGCCGGC
>DASUSZ010000002.1:0-2226 GCA_036374815.1 Vicinamibacterales bacterium
GGCGTCTGCGTCACGATGTTCGATGGCGATCTGCGTAACAGCGGTGGTGTCGGCTACGAACGCCGAGCCGACGAGCCAGTCGTGGTGCATGTTGTCGAGGGCGTACGCTACCGCCTCGTCGCGCACGCGCGCACGCCAGCCGGATTCGCGGAATCTGAAATCTTTGATGTCGTCGGCGCTCCTGGCCGTCAGATCGTGACGCTCGCACTCGCGTCGACCTCAGAAAAGGCGATGGGAGCCCCCTGCCTGTCGGCGCATTCTGCCAACAAGCCATTCTCGCCCTCCCGTTAGGCCGACCTAAAGGTCGGCACTACGTACTACTAGGCCGACCTGAAGGTCGGCACTACGTACTGCGGCTCCTACGTACTGCGGCTTCATCCGCGCTTCACGATCGAGCCCGCGCCGTCTGGTAAACTCGCAGACGGAACCGGCAGTATTCCTCATCATGCGAATCGTTTACGGCATCGCCGCGGCGTTGATGGTCGTGCCGCTCGCGTTGGCGTCCTCCGCGCAGGCGCCTGGCGCCGAGCGCTACTGGCCGCAGTGGCGCGGACCGCTGTCCAACGGCATCTCGAAGACCGCCAATCCGCCCATCGAGTGGTCTGAAACCAAAAACGTCAGATGGAAGGTTGAGATCCCCGGCCGCGGGTCCGCATCTCCGGTGGTGTGGGGCGATCGCGTTTTCGTGTTGACCGCGATCCCTGCCGGCACCAGCGTGGCGGAGTCGCACGCGCCGCGCGGCGGTGTCAATCCCAGAAGCGTGCACCGGTACGTCGTGATGGCGCTCGATCGCCGCGACGGCCGCATCGTGTGGCAGCACACCGCGCGCGAAGAGGCGCCGCACGAAGCGTCGCATCAGGACAACGGCACGTGGGCATCGGCCTCTGCGGTCACCGACGGCCAGCACGTCATCGCCTCGTTCGAGTCGCGCGGCATCTACGCGTACGACATGAACGGCAAACTCGTCTGGAAAAAAGATCTCGGCGACAAGTCGATGCGCAACGAGTTCGGCGAAGGCAGCACGCCGGCGCTCTTCAAGAACCGGCTCGTTGTTGTGTGGGACCACACGAAAGGCTCGTACATCACCGCGCTGGACAAGAACACCGGCAACGAGCTGTGGCGCGTGAGCCGTGACGAGATCGACACGTGGGCGACGCCGTATGTGGTGGAGCATGGTGGTCGGGCGCAGGTGATCGTACCCGGCATGAACAAGCTGCACGGCTACGATCTCGAGACCGGCGCCGTCGTCTGGCACAGCCCGGGATTGACGATGAACCCGATTCCGTCGCCGGTGGGCGAGGACGGCATCGTCATCGCCACGAGCGGATTCCGCGGAAACAATCTGAAAGCGATTCGGATCGCCGACGCGAAAGGCGATCTCGCGGGATCGAACGCGATCGTGTGGTCGCTCGATCGTGATACGCCGTACGTGCCGTCGCCGGTGCTGTACGACGGCTTCCTGTATCTCCTCAAGAGCAATTCGCCGATTCTCTCGGTGTTCGACGCGAGAACAGGGAAGCCGCACTATCAACTGCAACGTCTCGACGGCCTGGGGTCCGAGATCTTTTCGTCGCCCGTCGGCGCCGCGGGACGCGTCTACATCACGGGCCGCGACGGCACGACGCTCGTGCTGCGCAACGGAGGCACGTTCGAGGTGCTGGCCAAGAACGTGCTCGACGATGGGTTTGATGCATCCCCCGCGCTGGTCGACAACGAAATGTACATGCGCGGGTATCGTTATCTCTACAGTCTCGGGGCGAAGTGAATCCAGACGTCATCGTCATTGGCGGGGGGCCCGCCGGTTCCACGACATCAACGCTGCTCGCTCAACACGGGTATCGTGTGCAGTTGTTCGAGCGGGATCGCTTTCCGCGGTTCCACATCGGCGAGTCGCTGATCCCTGAAACGTACTGGGTCTTGAAGCGGCTGAACATGCTGCCGAAGATGCAGGCCAGCCCGTTCGTCAAGAAGTACAGCGTGCAGTTCGTCAACTCGCGCGGCAAGGAATCGGCGCCGTTCTACTTCTGGGACAACAAGCCGCACGAGTGCTCGCAGACCTGGCAGGTCGTGCGCAGCGAGTTCGACACGATGATGCTCGACAACGCGCGCGAGCACGGCGTCGAGGTGCATGAAGGCGTCCGCGTGCACGAGGTCCTCTTCGAGGACGGCCGCGCCGTCGGCGTGACGATCAAGGGCGCCGACGGCAGCTTTCGCGACGTGCGCGCG
>DASUSZ010000003.1:0-4671 GCA_036374815.1 Vicinamibacterales bacterium
CGCCATCTGCGTCATCTGCGGCTTAGCGGCGGGTCGCGCCCGCTTCCAGCAGCCGGGCCCGCAGCGGCCCAATCATGTAGATCGATCCGCACGCGACCGCGCGCCTGGACTGCTCGAGCGCGCGCGCGACCGCGTCCTGCGGCGAGCTGATCGCGTCGACCGGCACAGTCGTCAGCTCCCTGATCGCCGTCGCGAGATCCTCGGCCGATCGCGCCCGCGCGTTCGGCACCGTCGTCGCGATGAACGCCGATGCAACCGGCGCCAGCGCGCCGATCATGTTTTTCAAATCCTTGTCGGCCATCGCCGCAAACACGACCGGCAGCTTCCCGCTGCCGGTGTCCTGGAGATACGACGCCAGCGCCGCGGCCCCGGCCGGATTGTGCGCGGCATCGATCAGCAACTCGCGTCCTGGAGGGATGTGGAGCCATTCCAGGCGCGCCGGCCACTCGCAGCGGGTCACGCCCGTGACAATGGCGTCGGTAGTCAGGTGCTTGACCATCGCCGACCACCGCTCCAGGATTGCCACCGCGACCGCCGCATTCTCGAGTTGATGCCGCCCGGGGAGTGCCGGCGTCAGCGGCGGATACTTGCGATCGGTGGGGGTCGCATGCGCGTCCAACAGCGGCGCCTCGACCTCGCGGGCCACCTGCGCGATTCGCGATGCGGCCTCCGCCGGCAGCCGCCCGACGATCAGCGGCACGCCGCGCTTCGCGATGCCGGCCTTCTCGAATGCGATCTCCGGCAGCGTGTGCCCGAGATGACGCTCGTGATCGAAGGCGATCGAGGTAATCGCGGTTATCGTCGGCGTCAACACGTTGGTCGCATCGAAGCGGCCGCCAAGGCCGACTTCGACGACCGCGACATCGACCGATTCGCGCTTGAAGATCTCGAACGCGATCGCGGTCGACACTTCGAAGAACGTTGGCCGGCCTTCGCCAAGGCTCCGGCCCGGCACGCGGCCGGCGTCCAATCGGTCGATGACATCGAACACCTCCGCCGTCACCGCCTCGAAGGTTGCCGAATCGATCGGCTGGCCGTTGATCGCGACGCGCTCCTCGATGCGATCGAGGTGCGGCGACGTGTAGCGCCCGGTCTTGAGGCCGCCGGCGCGCAGCCCGCACTCGACCATGGCGGCGACCGAGCCTTTGCCGTTGGTGCCGGCGATGTGAATGGATTGCCAGGCGCGCTCGGGGTTGCCGAGCGCCGCCAGAATGGTGCGGATGTTGTCGAGGCCGAGCTTGATGCCGAATTGTTCGAGCGCGAACAGCCGTTCGACTGCAGTCACTACGGTGGGTCTATTCGCTGACCGGCGCGGGCGCGGGATCGGCGGTCATGAAGGTCAGCACCTGTCCCAGCATGGCCTTCATCTCGCGCCGATCGACCACCAGGTCGAGCATGCCGCGCTCGAGCAGGAACTCGCTGCGCTGGAATCCGTCCGGCAGCTTTTGCCGGATGGTCTGCTCGATGACGCGCGGCCCCGCGAATCCAATCAGCGCTTTCGGCTCGGCGATGTTGAGGTCGCCGAGCATCGCAAAGCTCGCCGTCACGCCGCCGGTCGTCGGGTCGGTGAGAATCGAGATGTACGGCAGGCCGGCGCGATCGAGCCGGGCGAGCGCCGCCGAGATCTTCGCCATCTGCATCAGCGACAGCGCGCCTTCCATCATGCGCGCGCCGCCGGAGCACGACACGATCAGCATCGGCATGCGCCGCTCGAGCGCCAGCTCGATGCCGCGCACGATCTTCTCGCCGACCACCACGCCCATCGAGCCGCCGATGAAGCTGTATTCCATCGACGCAATCACCGCGTCGACGCCGTTGATCTTGCCGACGCCGACAATCACCGCGTCCTTCTGGCCGGTCGATTTCTGCGTCGCCGCAAGCCGCGACTTGTACGGCTTGGTATCGGTGAACTTGAGCGGGTCGTTCGAGACCAGGTTGGGCGCAATCTCTTCCCACCGCTCGCCGTCGAACAGCGTCTTCAGCCGCTCGGTCGCGCTGAGGCGGAAGTGATGCGCGCACTTGCCGCACACGTGCAGGTTCTTGATGAGATCCTTGGTGTAGATGACGGTGTCGCACTCGGGACACTTCACCCACAACCCTTCGGGGACGCGGCTGGTCTTGGTGGACGTCGCAATGGGCTTGCGCGCCTTCTTGAACCACGCCATATCAGTTGAGATTACTGCAAGTTGCCAATTGAAAGTTAACCGGTGGCCAGTTTAGCTGACACTGTCAATTGCCAACTAACTGGCAACTGCCAACCGGCAACTGCCAACTACTTCCGGGCCACGTAATAGCGCGTCCCCTTGCCCATGCCCTTAATCTGCTTGACGAGCTCATCGAGCGCGACATCGTCCGATTCAGGGTCGAACTCCGACGTTTCGACGACGAGCAGCGGCGTGGCGGTGTAGTGGAAGAAGAAATGCTGGTAAGCCTCGTTCAGCTCGCGGACGTATTCCTCGGCCGGGAGCGGCAGCTCGCTTTCCGCCTCCGCGGCGCGCTTGCGCAGGCGCTCCATCAAGAGCTCCGTCGGCGCCTGCAGGTAGACGACGAGATCCGGCGGCGGCACATCGCGCGCCAGCAGGTCGAACAGCCGCTGATAGATGAACAGCTCGTTGTCGTCGAGATTCAGGTAGGCGAAGATCTTGTCCTTGTCGAACACGTAGTCGCAGATCGTCGTCTGCAGGAACAGATCCGCCTGTCGCTTGCTGGTCAGCTGCCGGTGGCGGTTGAGCAGGTAGAACAGCTGCGCCTGCAGCGCCGAGCCCGGGCGATCGGCGTAGAAGTCCGCGAGAAACGGGTTCTCGGTGTCTTCCAGGACCGTCGTTGCTTCGAGTTTCGCCGCCAGCCGCTCGGCCAGCCGCGTCTTGCCAACCCCGATCGGGCCCTCGATGGCGAGATAGTGAAAGGCCACTCCGCCGCCGAGTATAGTTTGTAGCGTGACTGTCGAGAAGTTTGAATGACGATCGACCGGATCGAGCTGTTCCTCTGCCGCCTTCCGCTGGTGCATTTCTTCGAAACGAGCTTCGGGCGTTCGTACGATCGGACGTTCGTGTTGATCCGCGTCGAAGGCAGCGTCGACGGCAAGCGCGCCGAAGGCTGGGGCGAGTCGGTGGCCGAGGCCAATCCGTACTACAGCAGCGAGACCACCGAGACGGTGTGGCACATCATCGCCGGCTTCATCGCGCCGCTGATCGTCGGCCAGAGCTTCGGGCATCCGAGCGAGGTCTATCCGGCGCTGCGGCGCATCCGCGGGCACAACATGGCGAAGGCCGGCGTCGAGATGGCGATCTGGGATCTGTTCGCCCGCGGCATCGATCAGCCCTTGTCGAACGTGCTCGGCGGCACGCGCGATCGCATCGCCTCGGGCGTGTCGATCGGCATCCAGGATTCCCTCGATCAGTTGATGGGCAAGATCGAGAAGGAGCTCGCCGCCGGGTATCAGCGCATCAAGATCAAGATCAAGCCCGGTTGGGATGTGGACGCGGTCGAGCGCGTCCGCAAGACGTTCGGCAACATCCCGCTGCAGGTCGACGCCAACGCCGCCTACACGCTCGGCGACACCGCCATGCTGGCGTCGCTCGATCCGTACGATCTGCTGCTGATCGAGCAGCCGCTCGATTATGACGACGTGATGGATCATGCGGTGCTGCAGAAGAAGATCAAGACGCCGGTGTGCCTCGACGAGTCGATTCACACCGTGCGCATCGCGCGCGATGCCATCGAAGCCAGGGCGTGCCGCATCATCAACATCAAGCCCGGCCGCGTCGGCGGACACCAGGCATCGATCGAGCTGCACGACCTGTGCGCCGCGCACGGCATCCCGGTGTGGCACGGCGGCATGCTCGAGAGCGGCATCGGCCGCGCGCACAACATTCATCTCGCGAGCCTGCCGAACTTCAAGCTGCCCGGCGACATCGCCGCCAGCAAGCGGTATTACCAGCCCGACCTTATTGATCCGCCAATCGACATTGCGAGTGATGGAACAATAGAAGTCCCGAAGGGCCCCGGAATCGGTGTGAACATCGTGAAAGACCGTGTCGAAAAAGCAACGCTGCGGCACTTGAGCCTATGAAACGTGATCTGAGCCGTCTGTGCCTCCTGCCCCTGTTCTGTCTCTCCCTTCTCAGCTGTGGGCCGAAGGCCGCGCCGGTCGTTGACCCGGCGCCGCCGGCGTCGGCGTTCGAGCAGAAGATGCGCTGGATCCTGCAGCTCGAAGACGAGCGGCAGCTGCGCGGCCACGGCGGTGATCTGCTTGCGTTGCTGAACGATGTCGAACCGCGCGTGCGACGGCGGGCGGCGCTTGCCGTTGGCCGCGTCAGGCTCGCGGACGGCATCCCCGGCCTGACCACGCTGATGCAGTCCGACAGTGATCCGGAAGTCCGCCAGATGGCGGCGTTCGCAATGGGACTGATCGGCGATGCTTCCGCGGCGCCCGTCCTGTTGACGGCGCTGACCGATCCGGACGCGCTGATCCAGGGCCGGGCCGCTGAAGCGCTCGGACTGATCGCGCACAAACCGGCGGCGCAGCCGATTGCCGCGATGGTTTCCGCGCACGTCAACGCCGGCGCGCTGACCGGGCTCAACGCCGACGACATGGCGTATCCGAAACCGGCGCCGGTTGATGCGGTGCGTCTCGGCGCGTATGCGCTGGTGCGTCTCGGGTCCTACGAC
>DASUSZ010000004.1:0-13177 GCA_036374815.1 Vicinamibacterales bacterium
CGATTGTGACGATACCGATCGGCTTCGTGCAGATGATCCAGGCGCTCGAACGCGGCGGATACGGCACCTCGAGCAATACGATGGCGCTCGGGTGGTTTGGGCTCGGCGGCGGGCTGCTCGCGATCGGTATCGCGCTGCTGATCTGGGAACTCAGCGTCCGCCACAACATCCGGCACTGACCGACGTCTCACTTCACAAATCCCACCTCTGAAATCGTGACCTCGCCGCCCTTTCCCGGCAGCGTGTTGAGCGTGTCGGCGACGAACAGCAGGTGGCTGACGCGGTCGAGCGGCGCTTGCGCGCTCGATGTCACGCCGATCGGCGCAAACGACGCGAACGGCACATCGACAATGCGGGATTCGGTGTCCGCATAAAAGGTCCTTCCCCACCGCTCGGTGTTGCCGACCGGCGCGCGCAGCTGCACCCAGACCCGAGACGGTCCTGATGCCGCCACGCGAAATCGCACACGATCGAACCCGGCCAGGCCTGGCGATACCGGCACGGCGACGGCCGCGAACTGGCCGGCCGGCGTGCCCGGCGCCAGCGCGTATCGCCAGTGCACAGCGGGATCGCCCGCGAACGTTCGCGCGCGTGGATCGGCGAGCAACCTCGTTTCGACGAGGCTGACGTCCCGCTCGCCTTTCTCGGCGGCCGCCTCACCGGTGCGCGCCGGGATGCGGGAAACCGGATTCGGAACGAGAGACGCTGCGGCCGGCTGCGGCGTCAGGCCCGCGTAAATCGGGTTCGAGACGATCCACGGAATGGATGGCCCGCCGGGAGCATTCGGTGTGTAGGCCTCGATGCGATACGCGGCGCGATCGGTCCCGCCATTCATCTCCAGCGGTCCGTCGGTGACTTCATGAATCTTCTGTCCGTTGCGAAGCAGGACCAGCGTCGTGCCAGGCGGCGCACTCGCCGCCGCCTTCAGATGCACATCGCCGGCGATCGGAAGGCTGTCGCCAATCTGCGCGGTATGCCCGCCGCTGGTTGCGGAAAAGGCCAGCGCGCCGGGCGTCGCCAAAGCGTCGATGACCGAATACACGCGGCCGGCGCGAATCGCGCCGATCACGCGGCCGGCATCCGCGACGGCATCGCCCGACAGCACCGCATCGAGCGCGACGTGATTCGAGAAGGTGCGGAACAGGGCTTCATAGCTGGGCAACTGGACGTGGAGCGCGACGGTGTCCGGGTCGCCGTCTTCACGGACGCCGAGGCGCGCGTGCGCGTCCGAGCCCGCAAGTCCGACAACTTTTCTCGTCGCCGCCAACGCATCCCATTTCTGCAGAACGCTCACCGGCCGGTCGAGCAGCGTCGCCATCGACTGCGGGCCGCGGAACCAATACGTCGTCAACGCGCGCGCGATTGGAATGCGGGGTTCATCGCGCCATTCGCTGTCGGCGTTGAGCCACTCGACGCCGTCGATGCGCGACTCCCAGTCCTGCCAGCTCAAAGCAGACCGTGGCGAGCCAGGGTGCGCTGCAACGCCAAAACCGCCCAGCCGGTGCACGTCCTCGATCACGTCCGCGGGCGTCCCGGCAATCGGATACGGCGACACGGGCAATCCAAACGCCGCGAAGTGGCCGCCGGTCGTGTTCAGTTCGACACCGTCGATGGTCAACACACCGCTGCGATAGACCGGCGCATCCAGCGGACGCGTGCCGTCGCCATGATCGGTCAGGATGATGAACTGCAGTCCGGCGCGGGCGGCCGCGGCTGCGATCTCGTCGACCGGGCCGCTGCCATCGGATCGATTCGAATGAATGTGAAAGGCGCCGCGGACTACCGATGCTGCAGGAGCGCCGGTTTGCTGCGTGCGCGCCGGCAGCAGCGCAATCACGACGGCCGCGACAATCGCCAGCACGATCCCGAAAATCTTCAGTCGGCGCGGCATCAGTTTCGCGGATGAAACTTGTCGTAGACCGCGCGCAGCCGGGCGTCCAGGATGTGCGTGTAGATCTGGGTGGTCGACAGGTCGCTGTGGCCGAGCATCATCTGGATCGCGCGCAAGTCCGCGCCGCGCTCGAGCAGGTGCGTCGCAAACGAATGGCGCAGCACATGTGGGCTGAGCGTGCGCGGCAGCCCCGCATGACGGCCGTGCTCTTTCAAGATCTTCCAGAAACCGACGCGGGTCAGGCCCGCCCCGCCGCGCGCGTTCACGAAGAGTTTCTGCGACGGCTTCTTCTTCAAGAGCGCCGGGCGGCTCTCTTTCAGGTAGCGCGCCAGCCACGCCGACGCTTCGTCGCCGATCGGCACGAGCCGTTGCTTGCGGCCCTTGCCCGTGCACGTCAAATAGCCGCTCTCGAGATTGAGATCCTGCTGGCGCAAGCCGACCATTTCGGACACGCGCAGCCCGGTCGCGTAGAACAATTCGATCAACGCGCGATCGCGAATGCCGCGCGGCTCGCTGGTGTCCGGCGCCGCCAGCAGCTTATCGACCTCGTCGGGCGACAGGAATTTCGGCAGCGCCTTCCACGCGCGCGGCGCCTGGATATCCGCCGCGGGATTGTCCGTGCGGTGCCCGGAGACGACGAGAAACCGGTAGAAGCCGCGAAAGCACGCCACGGCGCGGGCGACGGACTTGGGCGACCGCCCCTCGCCCATCAGCCGGCGCACCACCTGCTCGAGCGCGCGGCGATCGAGCGCATCGACGCTGCGCTCCAGCGCCGCCGCGGCGGCGGACAGCTGCGACAGGTCGCGGCCATAGCTCTCGACGGTGTTCGGCGACAGCCGCCGTTCGACCGCAAGATGCGTCAGATAGGCGTCGACCAGGGCGCTCACGCACCTCAAAGTGTACAAGGCCCCGGGGCGATCTGCGCCATCTGTGCCGTCCGCGGCCGTTGACAGCCGAGAACCGCGGGGACTAGCATCAGTTTTTCCGGCAGCGGGGACGAAAGAGACAGACGAGAGTGGCCGCAACCAAATCGAGATGGCAAGCGCTTCCTACTGAGGCCATCAATCCCGCCTCGCTCAACATCGACAAGCTCGACGCCGGCGGCATCGTCGACCTGATGCTTGCCGAAGATCGCCGCATGCTCGCGGCGGTGCAGAAGGAGCGCGACCGCATCGCGCTCGGCGCGGACATCTGCGCCAAGGCGCTGCGCAAGGGCGGACGCATCGTCTTCGTCGGCGCCGGCACCAGCGGCCGCCTCGGCATCGTCGAATCGGCGGAAATGCCGCCGACGTTCGGCACCAATCCGAAGCTGGTCCAGGGCATCATGGCCGGCGGCCAGAACGCGATCATCCGCGCCAAGGAAGGCGCCGAAGACAATTACGAGGAAGGCGCGCGCGCCATTACCCGCCTCGATCCGACGAAGAAAGACGTCGTCGTTGGCGTGTCGGCCAGCGGCATGACGCCGTTCGTGCGCGGCGCGCTGACCAGCGCACGCAAGGCGGGCTCGCGCGTCGTCTTCGTGACGTGCGATCCGCGCAACGAGCTGCAGGCATTCGTCGATCTGACCATCGCGCCCGCCGTCGGCCCCGAGATCATCGCCGGCTCGACGCGCCTCAAGGCCGGCACCGCCACCAAGATCGTCCTCAACATGTTGACGACGTCGGCGATGATCCTGATCGGCAAGACCTACGGCAACCTGATGGTCGACGTGAACGCGCTCGGCTCGGAAAAGCTGCGCGATCGCGCCCGCCGCATCGTCCACATCGTCACCAATCTCGATTACGAGGAAGCGGACAAGCTGCTGAAGTCGGCGAAGTGGAACGTCAAGATCGCAATCGTGATGCAGAAGACCGGCCTCACGTATACGAAGGCCGTGGCCCGCCTGAAGAAGTCCGACGACTTGATCCGCGAAGCGATCGGCGAAGACATCGAGCCGACGCTCCGCGCGCTGATCGAAGGCAGCTAGAGCTTCCCCGCCGCCGCGCGATCGAGCATCACCGTGACGCGCGGGTGCACCTGCAGGATCGACGCAGGCAGCTGCGTGGTGATCAATCCTTCAATCATGCCGTGCACCGCGTCGGCCTTTTCGGCGCCGGTCGCGATCAGCACGATGTCGCGGGCGTTCAGGATCGTCGACATGCCCACCGACAGCGCGCGCTCCGGCACGTTGCGCCAGTCGCCGCCAAAGCGCTGCGCGTTCGCTTCCCTGCTCTCCTGCTCGAGCTGCGCGACGTGCGTATGCGAGCACAGACCGTCCGCGGGCTCGTTGAAGCCGATGTGGCCGTTGGCGCCGATGCCGAGAATCTGCAGGTCGATGCCGCCGGCGGCCGCAATCGCCGCCTCGTAGCGGCGGCACTCGGCCTTGAGGTCGGGCGCCGCGCCGTTGAGAAAGCCGATGTTGGCGGGATCGATCGACACGTGTTCGAACAGCTGCGCCTGCATGAAGGCGCGATAGCTGTTCGGGTGTGACGCGTCGAGACCTGCGAATTCGTCGAGGTTGAAGGTCCGCACCTGCGACCAATCGATGCGATCGCCGCCGCCGCGCTCGCGCAGCTCGCGATACAGCTTTAGCGGCGTGCGGCCGGTCGGCAGTCCGAGAACGAGTGACGGGCGCGCGACGATTTGTTGGAGCACGTCAGTCGCCAGCGCCGCGGACAGCGTTTCATCATCTTCAAAACGTTCGATGTTCACGAGGGTATCGAGCGATAAGAGTCGATGTATGGGGGCACGCGGACGCCGCCGCGCGCCTCGGCGATCGCGAGCCTGACCGCGCCGATCGCCGGCTCGTGCGTAAGCGGCTCGACGTTCGCCCGCGGCGCGACCTCGGCCATGCGGCGGCGGACTTCGACGGCCAGCCAGGCGCTCTCGCGCAGCATGCCGCCGGCGAGCAGGATCGGAAACTGTTCGCCGCGCATGTCGAGCCGCGTGATCACGGATGCGGCCGCCAGCGCGAGCTCGTCCGCGGCCTGCGACATGATGTCGCTGGCCACGGGATCGCCGGCATCGCGCGCGCCGTCGACCACGGTCCCCAACGACGCGATCGCGCGGCGGCCCTGCGGCTGGTGGTAGATCTCCGCCACCAGGGCGTCGGGCTTCGGCAGCGAGAAGTGACGCAGCACCAGCCGCGTCAAATCGGTTTGCGGGCCGCGCCCATCGGCATCGCGCATCACGGCCGCGAGTGCACGGCGGCCAATCCAGTATCCCGATCCCTCGTCGCCAAGTGTCGGGCCCCACCCGCCGGCCCGCGCCGCAACGCCGTGATGGCTGACGCCGTAGGCGATCGAACCGGTTCCGGAGATCACGACCACGCCAGGGCTCGCCCCGGCGCCGGCGACGAGCGCGATCAGCGCGTCGTTGACGATCAGCGCGTTCGTGCGAAAACCCAGCCGCCGCATGATGTCGCGGATGACGACGGCGTCATCGCGCCGGTCGACGCCGGCCATGCCGAGGCAGACCGCCGCCGGCGTGAGGTGCCGTCCCTCGGTGGCGCGCTCGATCACGGTGTGCAGGATCTTTTCGACCTCGAGCTCGCCTTCGGTCTGCAGGTTGGCCGCGCCGGCGCGGCCTTCGCCGATGATGCGGCCGTCGCCATCCGCGAGCAGCGCGACGGTCTTCGTCCCGCCGGCATCGATGCCTAGGACATGCATTCAAATAGCTTATCCGCATGTTAGATTGAGTAGTTCCCATGTTCCGTCCCGGCTCCCCCAGAGCATTGCTGCTCTCGTGCGTCGTCGCGCTGCTGATCGCCGGCTCGCCGGCGCCCTTCCGCGCGTCGGCGCCTGAGCAAACACGTGCACTTTGGGTGACGCGGACGACGCTGACCTCGCCGGAATCGATCAAGCAAATGGTCGGGGCAGCGCAGAACGGCGGCTTCAACACGCTGCTCGTCCAGGTGCGTGGCCGCGGCGATGCGTACTACGCAGCAACGCTGGAGCCGCGGGCGAGCGAGCTGGCGGGCAAGCCCTCGTTCGATCCGCTGGCAACGGTGATTGCCAGCGCGCATGCCGCCGGGATTAAGGTCCACGCCTGGGTCGCGGTCAACCTCGTCTCGAGCTCGGTCAGCCTGCCGGCGTCGCGCGACCACGTCATCTATCGCGCGCCGGAGTGGTTGATGGTGCCGCGCGAGCTCGCCGCGGAAATGAAGAAGATCGATCTGCGCAGCCCCGCCTACATCGGCAGGCTGGCGCGATGGACGCGGTCGCACTCGTCGATCGTCGAAGGCCTCTACACGTCGCCGCTCCATCCGGCCGCGCAGGATCACACCGCGGCGGTGATCGGCGAGATTGCCGCGAAGTATCCCGTCGACGGCATCCATCTCGATTACGTGCGGTTCCCGAACGAGGACTTCGATTACAGCCCGTCGGCACTCGAACAATTCAAGAAGTCGATCGCGGGCGCGTTGAGCGACAAGGACAAGCGCGAAGCGGCGGCGCGCGAAATCCTCGATCCCGCGGCGTACCCCAACCTGTTTCCCGAACGCTGGAGCGATTTCCGCCGCTCGCAATTGACGTCGATGGTGACGAAGATTCGCACCGCGGTAAAGATCGCGCGGCCGGGCACCCTGGTGAGCGCCGCCGTGGTGCCCGACGCGCAGACCGCGTTTGCGAGCCGCATGCAGGACTGGCGCGGCTGGCTCGATCAATCGCTGCTCGACGTCGTCTGTCCGATGGCCTACACCGCCGAGTCCGAAATTTTCCAGAAGCAGATCGCCGCCGCCGTTGCCCATGCCGGATCGCGTCCGGTGTGGGCCGGCATCGGCGCCTACCAGATGCCGGCGTCGCAAACGTTGACGCACATCGCAGCCGCCAACAAGCTCGGCGCCGCGGGCATCATCCTGTTCTCGTACGAAGCGATGGCGGCGCCCCCCAACAGCGCCGGCTCGGTCATCGAGCTTGGCCGCGCCGCTTTTGGTACGGCTCCGGAGTAAAGTTTCGAGGTGTCGCTCTCGGGGGTCGACTACCTCGTCATCGGCGGATACCTGATCGCCATCACCGCCTTCGGGTCGTGGTTCGCGCGCTTTCAGAAGACCACCCGCGACTATTTCCTCACCGATCGCAGCGTGCCGTGGTGGGCAATCTGCTTCACCATCGTCGCCACCGAAACCAGCACGCTGACCTTCATCGGCGTCCCGGCGCAGGCTTACGCCGGCAACATGACGTTCCTGCAGCTGGCGATGGGCTACATCATCGGCCGCATCATCGTCAGCGTGCTGTTCATCCCGGCGTACTTTCGCGGCGATCTGTTCACGTCATACGAGCTGCTGCAGCGGCGCTTCGGCAGCGGCGTGAAGACCCTGTCGGCGGTCATTTTCCTGATGACGCGATCGCTGGCCGACGGCATCCGCCTGTTCTCGACAGCGCTGGTCATCGCGATCGTCACGCAGGTGCCGGTGACGTGGGTGGTGATCGTGCTGGGCGCGGCGATGATCGTCTACACGATGCGCGGCGGCGTGTCGGCGGTGATCTGGACCGACGTGGTCCAGATGTTCGTCTACATCGCCGGCGCCGGGGCGGTCGCGATCGCGCTGCTCGGCCGCATCGACGGCGGCTGGGCCGAGGTCGTGCGCGTCGGATCGGAAACCGGCCGGTTCGTGTTCCTCGATCCGAGTCTCGATTTCACCAGGGCCTACACGCTGTGGGCGGGCTTGTTCGGCGGCGTCGCGCTGACCTTGTCGACGCACGGCACGGATCAGTACCTGGTGCAGCGTCTGTTGTCGGCGAAGACGCAACAGGCGGCGTCGACCGGCCTGATCTTGAGCGGCTTCATTGTCTTCACGCAGTTCATCCTGTTCCTGCTGATCGGCGTGATGCTGTTCACCTACTACCAGCAATTCCCGCTGCAGCAGGTGCTCGAGCGTAACGATCAGATCCTGCCAGTGTTCGTCGTCAACGAGCTGAGAAACGGCCTGGCCGGCTTCATCGTCGCGGCCATCGTCGCGGCGGCGCTATCGCCGTCGCTGAATGCAATGGCGGCGACCACCGTCAGCGACTTCTACCTGCCGTATATCAACCCGGCGGCGGACCAGGCGACGCAGATGCGCGTGTCGAAACAGGCCACGGTCGCCTGGGGCATCGTGCAGCTCGCGGTCGCGATCGGCGCGCAGTTCATGAATCGATCGGTGCTCGATGCCGGCCTGGCGGTGTTGTCGTTTGCGTCCGGCCCGGTGCTGGGTGCGTTCCTGCTCGGCACATTGTCACGATCGGTGCGCGAGCGCGACACTTTCATTGGCATGCTCGCCGGATTGATCGTAATGGCCAGAATCTGGTGGGCGACCCCGATCGCGTTCAGTTGGTACGTGCTGATCGGCGCATTGACCACCTGCGCGGTTGCCTTGCTCTCAGCGAAGCTGCCCCGGAAGGCGGCAGCGTGAGCGAGTCCGCCGTTTCATCGGCGATCGCACCAGTCGTCATCAAGGCGATTCGCGACGGCGTTTTCCCCGGCGCAGTGATCGAAGCCGGACGCGCGCACGGGCCGTTCGTGCGCTTCATGGCAGGCCGCCAGACCTACGACGAAGACTCGGCCGCTGTCGACGGCGACACCATTTACGATCTCGCGTCGCTCACCAAGGTGATCGGGACGGCGGCGTTGATGGCCGGCGAACTCTCCAGCGGCCGGATGCGGCTCAACGATCGTGTTCGCCACTGGATCGATGGTTGGACCGGAGAGGAGCGGCAATCGGTCACCGTGCGCGATCTGCTCGAACATTCGTCGGGCCTGCCAGGCCATCGCAGTTACTTCAAGTCACGGTCCGGCCGCGCGTCGATGGAAATGGCGATTTGCGAGGAGCCGCTCGAGTATGCGCCGCGGACGAAATCGATCTACAGCGACCCCGGATTCATGCTGCTCGGCTTCGCGATCGAGAACGCCGCGGGCGAATCGCTTGACCTGCAGTTCGCTCGCTGGAAAGCTCGCGAGCTGGCCGAGGACACGGAGCTGTTTTTCAAACCGCCACAGCATCTCTGGCCGCGCATCGCGCCGACGGAGAACACGGCGCACGGCGAGGAGCGGCGCGGCGAGGTGCACGATGAGAACGCGCACGCGCTCGGCGGCGTCGCGGCGCACGCCGGATTGTTCGGCACCGCGGCGGCGGTCGGCGCCTGCGCGCGATGGTGGATGCGATCGCCGTCCTTGCCGCTCTTCGCGACGAAGACGGCGGTGCCCGGCAGCTCGCGCGCGCTCGGGTGGGACACGATGCTGCCGACGTCATCGTGCGGCACGCTGATGTCGGGCAGCGCGATCGGGCACACCGGCTTCACCGGCACGTCGCTGTGGATCGATCCCGCGAACGATTTGTATGTGGTGATGCTGACCAATCGCGTGCACCCGTCACGCGAAGGCGAAGGCATTCAGGACGCACGGCGCGCCGTGCACGACGCGATCGTTACTGCCCTCCGCCAGGCCGACGCTGGGCCGGCCCCAAGGGCGTAACCGTCGTCGATCCGTTGGGCGAGGTGAACGAGCCGTTTGGATTCGGCTGCGGCTGCCCGAACGGGTTGCCAAACTGATTGTTCGGCGCGTTGATCGGCGGCCGGTTTGGAACGCCGAAACCCGGCGGCTGCTGCGGAAAGTTTCCGCGGCTGCCCCCCATGCCCGGCATGTTGCCGGGCTGCATGCCGAACGGCCCCGGCTGCCCCGGCTGCGGGCCGCCCGGCGCGCCCGGCCCGCCGGGGACTCCCGGCCGCTGCGCCGTCTGAATGTAGACGAACGCCCATTCGTTGTAGCGCGTGCGGCCGTTGTAGACCTTGATCGACTCGTCCTTGCTCTTCGACGTCACGCCGATGACGCCGCCCTGCGCGCCGGCGCCGGTACTGCCGAAGCCGGCCTGCAGCGTTTGCTGCGCGGGCGCGCTCAACGTCGCGCTCTGCCCCGGCCGCGCCGCGGAGGGTCCGCCGCCGGGAGGCATGATCCCCTGGCTCGCGTAAATCGGCTGGAAGTCGTCGCCCGTGATCGGGTCTTTGTATTTCTTGCGAAGAAAGCGCTGCTCCACGAGGACGTCGATGGTCGGAGGCGCCGTGTTGGCAAACTTCCGCTGGAACAAGCCGATCGCCCGCGCGTACTGTTTGCCGCGGAAGATCAGCTCCTCTTCCTTCTCGCGCGTCGCCATGTGCGACCACACCGGCAGCAACGCGCTCATCAGCACCGCCATGACGCTCATGGCGACGAGTAACGCCGCCATTGCGTAACCGCGATTGCTGCGAGGATCCATCTTCGTGCTTACGGTACCACTCGGACGACCGCCGAGGCCGTTCCGACGCCACCCGCCGTATCAGTCACGGTTGCATTGACGGCGTATGTCCCGGTACCGCCGAACTGATAAGTGAACGACCCGCCGCTCGAACCCGAGTAGATCACCGTGCCATCGCCGAGACGCACCACCACGGATTGGACTGGCGGCTGACCCGCCGCCGCAGTGGCGCCAACGGTAAACCCAGCGATACCGCTGGTGTCCGAGTAATCAACGGTGGCTGGCGCAGTCAGGGTCGCGGTCGGTTGCGCGCGGTTGATCACAATCGAGTCGGACGCCGACCCGGTGTTACCGGCGACGTCCGTCGCCACCGCCGTGATGGTGTAGGCCCTCGCCTGGTTGTAGGTGTGCGTAAAGGCAGCCGTGCCCGTAACGTTGGTTCGCGTTTCTGCGGTGCCGTCGCCAAAATCTACGGTCAATGTCTGAATCTGTCGAGGCGCCGTTGCCGGGCCGCTCGACGCCGTCACCGTCATCGTCACAGGGAATCCGATGTTGCCGGTGTCAGGCGCCGTGATCGCGACCGTTGGCGCCGCCGAGGCGTTCACCGTCACGTCTTTGGTCGCCGTTCCTGCTGTCGCCGTGACCTTGGACGTCTGCGTCGTCGACAGCTGCGTGCGCGCGACACCACTCGCATCGGAGAGAGCCGTGGTCGGATTCAGCTGTCCCGCGTCGGCCGAGAAGTTGACGGGGACGCCCGGCAACGGATTGCCGGATTCGTCGAGCACCAACGCCGCGACCGTGACGGTGCCGCCGCTCTGCGAGACGCTCGATGGTGTAGCGGTCAACGCGATCGACTTCGCCGCCGCGGAGCCGATGGTGACGTCGACGCCCGTCGCTGTGACTGCTCCGCCGGAGAACGCCTTGATCGTGCTCTTTCCCGAGGTGCTGCCAGCCTTGAATGTTGCCGTGGCGATGCCGTTGACGGTCTTGGCTTCGACCGGATCGACGATCCCCAGCGTCGACGTGAACGTGACCGTGGTGCCGTTATGCACCGGCGTGCCGCCGGCCTCGATGACGACCGCGCGCAGCGTCGCCGTGCCGTTGAGCGGAAGCACCGCCTGATCACTCGTGATGGTGATGGTCGACGCCGTCGGTGCGGTGAGCGCCACGCGTTCACACGCCGCCGCCAACACCGCCGCAAATAAAGCGAGAGAAACGCGAGCCATGATCATGGAAACACTTCTATTGTAGACCGCACGGCGCCGCGTGCGGCCGGCGCGCTGCCAAAACGCGCAAACCCGGCTGCTGATTCGAACCGACAACGTCGAGAATCTCCGGCTGTTGTCCGGTTCGAACACGATTAATTCCACTCCGCGTAGCGCGTGCCATCGAGCGCGGTTCGATCCGAGCCGCTATGCACGTTATCGACGCCGCCTGCCGCCGCGGGGTTGTTGGGATCAGGCTCGGCTTGCGTGGTCTGCCACGTATCTTTTGACTTCGTCATCGGATCGGTCGGCACCTCGCGGATGTAGCCTTCGGATACGAGCTCCGCCAGATCGGCCGGCCACTTGTTCTTGTCGGCGTAGAACTGATCCATCGCGTCGCGCATCCGGAACAGGTTTTCTTTCAGCGCTGCTTCTTCGGCGCGCGTGACGCTGCTCCGGTACTGCGCCATCCCGATGCTGGCGAGGATGATCACCAGCGTCATCACGATCAACAGCTCGATGATCGTGAAGCCGCGGGTGAACCTAATTCCAGTCGCGGTATTTGGTGCCATCGAGTGCCGTGCCTTGATTCTTGGAATACACGTCGTAAACGTTCTGCCCGCTCCACGACGTCGAATCCGGTTTGTCCTGATACGCGCGCAGTCCCCACTCGGTATCCCCCGTCGTCGGATCAACGGGAATCCGTCGCAGGAATTTCAGCTTACGGCCGGTTGCATCGTTCGCGACCGAGACGCCCTCGACCAGCGTCTCGAGATCCGGCGGATAGCCTTCGCTGTTGGCCTTGAGCTCGGTGGTCGGAATCATGCCGGCGTCGGCGGCGTCCTTGAACTTGTCGATCGCCGTGCGCATCTCGCGCAGCACGCGGCGCAGCTCCGCCTCGCGCGCGCGCTGCATGGTGACCTTCGCGAGCGGCTGCACCACGGACGCGAGGATCAACACGATCGTCGTGACCACGAGCAGCTCGACGAATGTAAATCCTCGTTGCATCTTCATGCCTATCGAATCGTTATTCCCACGGGTAACAGCTGCAGTGCCGCAGCAGCACCGCCGGGCACGCTTGCCGAACCCGACAGGCTCAGCGCGCCGGTGCCGGCGGTCAACGGCTCGACCAGCAGCGCCGCGACCAGGCCCGCCGCCGACGCGCCGGTCTTGTCTCCCGGCCTCGTGATGACGATGTCGATGCGGCCGCTCTTTTCGTCGACCTGGCTGCTGAATGCCGGCGTCGCACCGCCCTGCCGCATGAACGTGCCTTCCTGCACGTTGCGCACGCGAACCAGCGCCGGGTTATAGGTGATCGACAACGTCAACGTCGAGATGCGCGTCGCGGCAGCGATCGAGATCGGAATGGTGTACGGCCCGCTGCCGACGCGCATTTCGTTCGGCGGGCTGAGCGTCACGCGCGCGGGGGCGGCCGGCGGCGGTTGTGCCGCGACCCCGGGTGCCGGACTTGCCTGCGCGGGTGGTTGCGCGGCGGCCGGTGGTTCGGGCGGCGGCGTGAACACCGTGACGTTGCTCGGCGGTGCCACCGGCGTTGTTGGCGCCGGCACCATTCCTGGGATCGGAGAACTGCCAGGAGGCACGACCGGACGCTGCGTGCTCCCGGTCGGCAGCACGGGGGCCGCCGGCGGTTGTGTCGTCGGCTGTGTCGTGGCGGGCGATGGTGGAGCGATCGGCGCCGCACTGGGGGCGGTCGGCGTACCCGGCTGCGCAGTGCCTGGCGCGGCAGGTGCGATCGCGCCCGGCGCAATCGGCATCGCCGCGGCCGCCGCGGGATCAGGCTCGATGACGCCTCCGCCAATCGTCGCCGGCGGTCCCGTCAACGACATGTTGCTCTGGGTGCCGATGTAAATCGGGCTGAGATCCTGCGCGCGAAGA
>DASUSZ010000005.1:0-5490 GCA_036374815.1 Vicinamibacterales bacterium
CGCGCGGCGTTGTCGCACCCGCACGTGATGGTCGGCAGCGACGGGGTGCCGCTGAACAACGGCGGCGGCCACCCGCGCGGCGTCGGCACCTACGCGCGCGTTCTCGGCCACTACGTGCGCGAGCAGAAGGTGATCGACCTGATGACCGCGCTCGGCAAGATCACCGTGATGGTAGCGGCGCGTCTCGAGCCGTACGTACCGGCGATGCGCCGCAAGGGACGCCTCGCTGCAGGAATGGATGCCGATATCACGGTGTTCGATCCGGCGCGAGTGATCGATCGCGCGACTTACGAGCGTCCAGCCCAGTACTCCGAGGGGATTCGCCATGTGCTGGTCGGCGGAACCTTCGTCGTCCGCGACGAGGCGCTGGTCGACGGCGTCGCACCGGGCCGTGCGATTCGCTCGCGGCAGTGAAAAAGGCGATCGCGCCTGAGGGCCGAAGCTCCCACCGGCTCACGTTGTAGCCAGCAGCAATCGGTTCTTGGGTGTGACGCTGGCGGGAATGGTTTGTGTTCTCACCCGATAGCCATTCTGTTCAAGCTTCACGACCCGCATGATGTCGATCGCGAGCGCGCTCTCGACCCAGCCAGCAAGCGCGCCAGGGTCGTTCGCCTTGAAGGCGTGACAGCACGGCAGCACGGCGACACGCGCGCGAGCGGCGATGGCGCGATCGATCACCAGGTCCGTCAGCGCGCCGCATGCATGGCTCGACACCACCAGATGGTTTGCATGAAGCTCGATCGAATCGAGCGAACGGGCTTCGAACGTCACGCGCGAACGCAGTTGCGGCCAGGTCCGCGAGAGTGTGTCGTGCAGCCTGGCGCATGATGCCGGAAACGCCGTATCGACCGCGACAGCAGTCGGCGACGAGTCGTCGAGGATCAACAGGATCTGCGCGAGCAGTCCGTGACCGGCCGCGAGATCGACGATCCGGCCGCCCCGAAACACGCGCCGGATCCGCCGTGCGACCGCCCACGCTTCGTAGAGCTCCTTGCGCGGCAGGCATCCGGCTTCGCACGTCGCGCGGGCGATCCGATCGAACAGAGTCTCGCCTGGGAATCGCTCGAGATCGTGCTTGGTGAGCCGCGCCTTCGACGAGGGCGAAAACATCGGCGTGAGTATAGGCATAAGCGTTTGGCGCAACGCATGACCGCCTGCGGAAGCTTCCCGCCGTACTGGAAATCTGAGAGAAAAGTTGAGAACGCCAGTTGTCCGGCGCCCGTGTAATATCCGGCTTCCCCCCGCGTCAGTTAAGGAGATTGGCAATGTCCGTCCCTAACGCGGCCTGTGAGGAATTCCGGCACGACTTCCCCGCGTATCTGGTCAAGATGCTGATCCCCAGCCGCCGCGCTGTGCTGGAAGAGCATCTCAGCCGCTGTCCGAATTGTCGTCAGCGGATCGCCGAGTTGAGAGGCAAGAGACCGGTCACCGACGCGCCGCGTTCCTCGTCCCGCTGGGTGCGACTCGGCACGCTTGCCGCGGCTGCGTCGCTGCTGATTGCAATCGTGTATGCCGGACGCGACACCATCGACGTGATGATGGCCCCTGGTGGTCCACGGGCCACCGTCGTTTCTACTGAAGGCGGTCTGTTCCGCGTAGCGGCAGGCTCCGTCCAGGCAGGTGCGGCCATCGGCGAACGAGATACGGTCCGCACCGGCCCGGGAGCCCGCGCGGTGTTGCAACTCGCCGACGGATCGAAGGTGGACGTCAATCAGCGGACGGAACTGTTCGTCACCGCCGCCTGGAGCGGCCAAACCATCCATCTCGAACGCGGCGACATCATCGTCAACGCCGCCAAACAGCGTCGGGGAAGCCTGCGCGTTCTCACGCGCGATTCGATCACCTCCGTGACGGGAACGATCTTCGCGGTGTCGGCCGGTCTGGGTGGCTCGGTGGTTTCAGTGGTCGAGGGATCGGCGGCGGTGAACCAGACGGGGAAGGAACGGGTTCTCAGACCCGGTGATCAGGCTGCGTCGATCCCGGCGCTGGCGAGTTCGGTGGCGCAAGCCGTCTCCTGGAGTCCCGATTCGCAGAACTATCTCGACCTGGTTGCGTCACTCGTAAAGATCGATCAAGAGCCTGGGAATGTTCCCGCGACACTGCGGAGCAATTCGGCGCTCCTCGCACAACTTCCGGCGGGAGCTGGCGTCTACGGCGCCGCTGCCAATCCGGGCTACACGCTCGGCCGCGCCCTCGGTCTCGCCCAGGAGCAATCGACGCAGAACGCGACGTCCGCATGGTGGAATTCCGAGTCGGGACAAGAGTTGAAGAGGATTGCGGACCGCATTGAGCCGGTAATTCCGCTGCTCGGGGAAGAAGTCGTGTTCTCGGTCAGCGTCGCCGGAAACAGCGAAAGCAATGAGCCCGTGCCGCTGGTGATGGCGCGAGTGCGGCCCGGCAAGCGGGCGGAGCTCGCGGCCGCTGTTGATGGACTTTTCGCGCAGGCAGGCGAGCCCGCATCGTACGCCGTTTTCGACGACTTGATCGTCGTGTCCGACTCGCCGTCGCACCTGGCGTGGGCGACCGCGCACCTGGGGCAGGGCGCGGGCTCTCCGTTTGCGGCCGCAATCAACGAGCGATATCAGCGCCGCGTCGGCTGGTTGATCGCTTTCGACGTGGCCGCTCTAATCACGATCGCGGGGGAAGGCGATGCCCCGCCGGTCGAACCCGCGGCGATGACCAGGATGCCGTACGTGTTTCTCGAGCAGCGTGCGCCGGCAGGTGCGGAAGAGAACGAAGTCACGTTCGCATTCCAAGGGTCACGATCGGGAATGGCCTCGTGGTTGGCCGACGCCGGCTCCGGGGGTGCGGCGGAGTACCTTCCGGCCGATGCGCTCGCCGCCGGCTACGTCTCGATGCGCGAACCGTTACAGATGTTCGAGGAGCTGACCGCGCAGATGACCAGGTCGGAGCCGCAGTTTGCCAGCCGCCTCTCGTCGCTGAAAGAGAAGCTCGGCGCGGGTTTCGTCAAGAATCTCACCGCGGCGGTGGGGACCGAAGCCGCGTTCGCGCTCACCGGATTTTCGGCGAGCGACCCGATGTGGGTGATGGTCAGCCTGGCGAACAACCCGGCGGTCATCGACAGCTCCCTTCAAAAGCTGGTCGAAACGTTCAACGCGGAGCTCGGGCCCGACGAACAGTTCAAGCGGATCGTCTTCGAGCAGGAGGTCGCGCGCGGACGTACTTGGAGCAGGGTGCGAACCGAAGGACTTCCGCTCGGCATCACTTGGACCTACGATGCCGGGTACATGGTGGCGGGCACCGATCGCGCCGTCGCGGAGCGCGCCATCGCAACCCGAAACGGCGGCTTCCCGCTGGTGTGGTCGTCTGATTTCCTCGGACAACTCCCCTCGTCTGCCGGACACCACCCGTCGGCTTTTGCCTGGCTGAACACGAAAGGGGCCTCTGCGATGCTGTCGCCGCTGGCCCCGAGCCCGGCGCTTGGCGAGCTGATGGCCAGGCGGAATCCAATTCTGGTGGTGTTCGATGGATCGGCGGAACGGATCCGTGCGGTCAGTCGTGCTCGTATCTCCGGATTGATGATGGACCTGATGCTGATCGAGAGCCTGGGCGGGGTCATCCGGGACCAGCCCGGCGCCCGATAATGGTGCGGGCGGAGAATCTCCAGGCAGGGATTCGACACCATTGCGCTACTCAGCGCGCAACGCCTCAACCGGATCGACCCTCTCGGCCCGGCTGGCCGGCTGCCAGGCCGCCAAGGTGGCGAGGGCGAGTAGCGCCACCGCGGCTGCGGTAAACGTCATCGTGTCCAACGGTTCGACGCCTTGTAACAGGCCCTGAATGACGCGAGTGCCCGCAGCGGCGATGATCAGCCCGCTAATTGCGCCCGCGCCTGCGAGCATCAACGCTTGTCGCACCACCATCCACCGCACGCAGCCACGACTGGCACCAAGCGCGACGCGGATCGCATATTCGCGCCTGCGCTGCTGTGAGTTGAGGACGATCACCGCGTACAACCCGCTGATACACAGCAGCAGCGCGAGCGTGCCAAAGACGACCAAGGCGAGCATGACGAGGCGGTGACGTGCCATGCCGTATGACAGCGCTTGTTCGACCGGCGTGATGGCGCCGACGGCAATCGCAGGATCGACCGCGTGAATTGCTGACTTGAGTTCGCTCGCCAGCGTGATCGGCCGGGTGGTCCCGGTGCGGACGCCGATGTGGCGTCTCGGCCACGAATACTGCAGCGTTGATACGAACGCGGTCGGTCGAATCGGCTCGGTCACCCCGTGCGCGCGCATGTCCGCCATGATCCCGACGATCGTCATCCAGCGATCGGTCGTTTCGCCCGCGCCGATTTGCACCTGCGCTCCAATCGCGTCGCCCTTCGGCCAGAACTGATGCGCGAGGGTCTCATTGATGATGACCGCGGGAGGCGCGGTGAAAGTATCGGTCGTCAGAAGATCGCGTCCGGCGACGATGCGCGCGCCGATGTCGGTGACGAAGTTCGGCGAGACGGACAGGTAGGCAATCTCGCGGCGCGGCGTTCCCGGCGCGTCGCCCTTCACCGCAAGTCCCCCCATCATGCCGCCCCATAAGGGGAATCCAACCGATGCAGTGGACGAAATCACTCCGGGAATCTGCCGCACGCGTTCCATGACGTCTCGCTCGAACTGCAGCTGCGCGTCAGTGTCCTGATACTTGCGGCCTGGGAGGTTGACCGTAAACCACGTCAATCCGTCGCTGTTGAAGCCCAGCTCGCGCTGCGATAAATGCTGCACCGTGCGCACCAGCAATCCCGCGCCCACCAGCAGCACCAGCGCGATCGCCACTTGCGCCACCACGAGAACAGTGCGGGTCGTCGTTGCTGTCACGTCGCCGGCGGTGCTGCGCGATGATCGAAGGACATCGTTCGGCGGGACGTTGACGACGCTGCGCGGGAGAATCGCGGCGATCAGGCCGATCGTCACACCGGCGCCAAGGCCGATCAGAATCGTGACGGGGTCGAGCTCGATCGGCGCGAAGCGCGCCAGAAAGAACTGCTGATAGCGCGCAACGATGCCGGCCAGCACGAATGCGATGGCGATGCCGGCGAGCGATCCGACCGTGGCCAGCACCACGCTCTCGACGACCTGTTCGACAAACAGCCGTGCGCGCGTCGCGCCGAGGGCCGCCCGGACCGCGAGCTGATGCCGTACCGCCACCGCATGCGCTGTCGACAATCCAGCGATGTTGGTGGCGACGATCAGCAACAGCAGCAACGCGGCCGCCGCGGTGGCCAGCAGCGCAGGCCGCGCCGATCCAACCAGCTCGTCCCGCAACGACACGGCCACCCACGTTTGACCGCCATGCATCTGCGGGAATCGCTCTTGTTCCTGCTTCGAGAACAGGGACAAGTACGCATCAAGATCCGCTTGCGATGCATTCGGCGCTCGCCTGGCGAGAATCGTGAGCGAGCGACTCGTCCGGATATCGGACATGAGCGCGACCATGTCGATCGGAAGCCATGCCGCGGCCGTCGAGAAAAAC
>DASUSZ010000006.1:0-3748 GCA_036374815.1 Vicinamibacterales bacterium
GAGGCGGACTCGCCTGTTTTCAGGGAGCTTGTGAAGGATATCACACGCTCTGCCGCTACAATTGGCGCCGCATGCGCCTGTCGACCGAACGCGCCGTGCTGGGCGCGGTCATGGCGATCTCCCTCATCGCGCTTGGGCTCCAGGCGTTCGTGTTGCGGCCACATTTGTGGCCGGCGGGCGCGGGTCTGGCGCTATCCGGCGACACGGTGATGGGTTCGCTAGCGGCGCCCAAGCCATTTGCGGTCATTCGCCCTCCAGACGTGAGCGGAGTGCTGGGCGAGGCAATACGCGTCCTTCAGATCGTACCGGGCGGCGCGGCGGACCGCGCCGGAGTCCGCGAGGGCGATGCGCTCGCTCCGCTGCCTTCTGATCCGGGCGACGTGTTGCGCGTCTGGCGCAATCAGCAACGCCTCGCGCCCGGCCACGCGGTCGAGCTCCTCCTGTCATCTAATGGAACGTCGCCGCGACCCGTGACCGTCGATCGTCCCGCGATCTGGGCCGTGGATGATCCGCCGTGGAGCGCGTGGTTCCGGCAGCATCTCGGCCCGCTGTCGCAAATGACGGCGTTCATCGGCGGCGCGCTCGTTCTCCTATTACTAGGGGCGCGCGGCACGACGGCCACGCTGATGACCCTCGCACTGCTCGCGACGGCGACGGCCAACAGCGGTCCCCTGCTGGGGTCCGAGGCAGTGCTGCCGCTGATCGGCCCGGTGCTGCTCGTCTTCAACTGGCTGATCACCGCGCTGTCGTTTCCGATCATTGGACTTGCCGTCCTCTATTTCCCGCATCGCGCCGAAATCCTCGATCGCCACAAGTGGATCGTGCCGGCGGTAATCGCCGCGTCGCTGCCGATGTTGGTGATCGGCGCGGTCACCGCGGTCTTCCTGCTCGGCTCCGACGCCACGCTGCCGGCGCTGTCGTGGCTGGCCATGCACGGCTGGACGTTCGAGGCGTCATTCGCGCTCTGCCTTGCCGTCAACGTGTTGATCGTGGTCGAAGGCATTGCACGGTATCGCGTCAATCTCGACGCCGATGAGCGCCGCCGCATCCAGATCGTCGTCTACACGGGGGTGCCGGCGGTGTTCGCGTATGCGTTGAAGGTCGGCATTCCGATCGTGCTCGGCCTGATCGGCATGCCGGTCGAACTGCCGTGGGCGATCGAGGCCTTCCTGCAGGCGATCGTCCTGCTGCCGGCCTTCGGACTGCCCTACGCGGTGGCCGTCGATCACGTGTTCAGCCCGCGCACCATCCTGCGGCGCGGCTTGCAGTATGCCTTCGCGCGCCGCACGCTCACGGCGCTGGTCGCGATCCCGGTGATCGCGCTGGCCGCGTCGCTGGTGCAGCAACGCGACATGTCACTGCAGATGATCGTCAGCGGCCGGCCGCTGTTTTACCTGTTCTTTCTCGCGATGCTTGGTCTGGGGCTGAAGTATCGCGTCACGGCGCAGCGCTGGCTCGATCAGCGTTTTTTCCGCACCGAGTACGACGCGCGCGAAATACTGGTGTCGCTCGCCGGCCGGGTGCCGTACGAGTCAGACCCGCGTGAATTGATCAAGCTGGTCGTCACGCAGATCGACTCGGCGCTGCACCCGGAATCGATCGCGGTGCTCGCGTCGGGATCGCCGCATGGCTCGAATCCGTCGGCGGCGTTCGATCCCGTGTCGGCGCTCCGCGCAGAGCCCAGGCCGCTTGCCGCCGACAGCGGCATCATCACGCTGCTGAAGTGGTCCGACAAGCCGCTGGAAGTATTTCTCGAAGACGAGCAGTCGCCGGTGGCGCGCGTGCCTCCCGCCGATCGTGCGTGGCTGGCGGAAATGAATGCGGCGCTGCTGGTGCCGATCTTCGCGGGCGGCAGCGAGCCGCGGCCGTTCGTGGGATTGATTGCGCTGGGGCAAAAGCGATCGGAGGAGCCCTACACGCCAGAGGATCGCGAGCTGCTGCGCGGCATCGCCGTGCAGATGGGCGTGGCGCTCGACCTCTCGCGGCTGCGCAAGCAAGCGAGTTCGACACTGGGGCCAACGGTGACGCCGACGGGGTCCGGACCCACGCAGACCTTCACGCCGACTGTTGTAGTTGGCGGCAGCGGCGGGTCGGGCATCAGCGTCGGCGCGTTCGTCGACAACAAGTATCGCGTCGACTCGATCATCGGCCAGGGCGGCATGGGCGCGGTGTTCAAGGCGTGGGACGTGCGGCTCGAGCGTCCGGTGGCGATCAAGGTGGTGCGGCCGCACCTCATCTCGAATCCGGATGCGCGCGATCGCTTCAACCGCGAGTCGAAAATCGTTGCGCGGCTGCAGCATCCATCGATCGTCACGGTCTACGACTACGGCAACCTCGCTGACGGCGGCGCCTTCCTGGTGATGGAGTTCGTGCCGGGCGAGGATTTACGTCACTTCCTGAAGCGCGAGAAGCAGCTCGATCCCGCGCGCATGTGCGCGCTGATGGCCGGCATTTGCGGCGGCGTCGAGATCGCGCACAAGGCGGGCATCTTTCATCGCGACCTGAAGCCGGAGAACATCCTGCTGCCCGAAAGCGGCACCGGACCGAAGGTCGTGGACTTCGGCGTCGCGAAGCTGACGAGCGCCGGCGCCGGCGAAGGCGGCACGATGTCCGCGGTCGGCACCATCGTCGGCACGCCGGCCTACATGGCGCCGGAGCAGCTGCGCGGCGAAGCGGTCGACGCGCGCGCCGACGTCTACAGCCTTGGCGTGATGGCCTACGAGATGTTGACGATGAGAGTGCCCTACCAGGGCGCGTCGATCTTCGACATCGGCATGAAGCAGGTCGAAGGCAAAGTGGACGTCGGCGGCGTGCCGCCGTCGGTAGGTGGCGTCATCGTGCAGGCGATTGCGTACGAAAAAGAAAAGCGGCCTGCCAGCGCATCGGCGCTTGCCGATGCATTGACGGCCGCTGTGAAGCTGTCGGCAACCTGACTACTGGTTGCTGATTACTTCTTCTTCGTCATCTCGGCCATGCGGCGGTCGATCTCCGCAATCGCCTGTCCGATCTGATTCTTGCGCGCGTCGTGCGTGGTCGTTTCGAGCTGGCGCGTCAATTCGATCTTTGCCAGCCGCAACGATTCCACCTGACGCACGTGCTCGGGGTCGACCTTCGGTCCGCGATCCTTTGCGACCTTGCGGGCTTCCTCGAGTTCGTCCATGCGCTCTTGCAAGCGCGCTTCAGCGTCGATCAGTCCTTCTCCGGCGTCACCCATGAATTCGACGATTATAAATCGAAAGCGCACGGCTGTGCATGGCGCGAATTTTGTAATTAGATAGAGACAAGTGGCCGTCTTTCATCCCGCCGTCAGCGAGTGGTTTCGCGCAGTGTTTGCGGAGGAGACGGCGCCGCAGAAACGCGGCTGGCCGCCGATCGCGCGCGGCGAGTCGACGCTGATCCTCGCGCCGACCGGCAGCGGCAAGACGCTGACAGCGTTCCTGTGGTCGCTCAATCGATTGATGTTCGAGCCGCCGCCGCCCGCGCCCGAGCGCTGCCGCGTGCTCTATATCTCTCCGCTCAAGGCGCTTGCCGTCGACGTCGAACGCAACCTGCGCGCGCCGCTGGCCGGCATCAGCAACGTTGCCGCGGGCAAGGGCATGCCGTTTCACTCGCCGGTGATCGCGGTACGCACCGGCGACACGCCGGCGTCGGAGCGTGCAAAGTTCACGCGCACGCCCGCCGACATTCTGATCACGACGCCGGAATCGCTGTATCTGCTGCTGACGTCGAACGCGCGCGAGGCCCTGCG
>DASUSZ010000007.1:0-10621 GCA_036374815.1 Vicinamibacterales bacterium
GTGCTGACGCCCTGCGAGATGGTGTTCAGGTTGAACGGTTTCGAATCGCTGCCGGGCGCCGCTTCCGGTGAAAAGGCGAGCGACGCCGAGTAGCTGCCGAGATCGAGGCCGTAGGCTTTCGCGCGCTCGCGGCTGACTTCGAGAATCTGCACGTCGACCATCACTTCGGCGCGCGGCTTGTCGTTGGCCTCGATGACGCGCTCGGCGATGGCGACGACCGGCGCCGTGGCGCGGATGGTCAGCGTGTTGGTGGTCTTGTTGGCGACGATCTGCGGCTGGATCGCCATGCCGGCGACGCGGACCAGCGCCGTCAGCAACGTCGAGAGCTCGGTCGAATCGGCGTGCGAGATGAAGAACGTCCGAATCACCTGCTCTTCGTACTGGGTGCGCTTCTGCGTGTTGTCGGCGGCGACAATGATCGTGCGATCGTTCAGCACGCGGTAGAACAACTGGTTCGCGATCATGATCTGCTGGAGCGCCTGCTCCAGCGAGACCCCTTCCATGTTGACCGTGATGGTGCGGTCCTGGAAATCGCGATCGAACGTGACGTTGATGCCGCTGTAGTTGCCGACGAAGGTCAGGATGTCGCGGATGCTGGTGTTGACGAAGTTGACGATCAGCGGCTCGGGGTTCGACGGGCTGAGCAGCGGTTCCTGCGTCGCGCGGCGCGCCTGCTGGCGCAGCCGCTCGATGTCGGGGCGCGGCGCCGCGGCCTCGAGGCGATCGCGCAGCGTCCGTTCGATCTGCGCCGCTTTCGAGCTCAGCTGGCGGTTCGACGGCTCGAACTCCTGGGCCTTGCGATAGGCGCGCAGCGCTTCCTCGAGTTGGTTGGCCTCTTCGAATTGCCGCGCGCGCTCCGTGTACATGTTGGCCGCGGCGACCATCGCGCGCTCGAGCGCGATCTTGTAGTCGGGACGATCGGGATCGTTCTCGAGCGCCTGGCGATAGAAGCCGACCGCCGACTCCCAGTCGCCGGCGCGGCCGGCCGCCTCGCCGCGCGCAAACGCACGGCCGGTGGCGCACCCCGCCGCCATCACGGCCGCGAGCGCGAGTCCCAACGCGATTTTCACGACGCGACTAATCATCGAATCCTTGTCTCTACTGGCCAGTCAGGCGAATCACCTGCCGCCCGGTCCCGTCCGTGTACGCCATCTCGATGGATTCGGTACCGATCTTCACGATCAGGTACTTGCCATCGATGATATCGCCGTCCTTGCCATACATCGGCGTGGGCGACTTCCCATCGCTCAGCACGGCCCACTTCACGCCGTTCGCGCGCTGCAGCACGCCGAGGAACTTCAACCCGATCGGCTGCCGCGGCGCCGGCCCCGTGCGTTCGGTAACGACCGGCTTCGGCGCATCGGTAATCGGTGCGGGCGGCGGTGTTGTCCGCGGCGGCGGCGCCACCACCTTCGGCTGAAACCGAAACGGGTTCCGCCGCGCATCACCCGGTTGATTGCGCGCCGCCGATGCCGTGAGCGCGCCGAGCTTCACCGCGCCGACCGGCCCGCTTTCAGCTGCCGCGGCGGTCCGCCCGCCCCGTGCGCGCGCTTGCGCCGGCGGCGCGCTGGCCGGCGGCGGCGCCGATGACGGCCACAACGTCCAGACTGCCAGGCCCAGCACGATCACCGCGGCGGCGGCGAGAATCAGCTGCCGTCGATCAAGGGGCATTGGCCGTCCGGTAATACGTCGAAAGCTCCAGCGACAACGACAGTGGCGCGTCGCTCTGCGCGCCTTCCGCCAGCTGCACGTTGTCGATGACGATGAAGTCAGGGCCCGTTTCGATCTCGTAGATCAACTGCCGGATGTCTTCCCAGTTGCCGCTCAACGAGTAGTTGACGTGCAGCCGCTCGAGCGTCGAATCGCGGAGCGTTTCCGTGGTCGCCGCGCCGCTCTGAAAATCCACGTCGTGCGACCGCGCCAGCTGCGCCATCTTCAAAATCGTCATGCGCCGCGCCGTGGCAAAATCCGCCGGCAGCACCTCCGCATAAAACTTGACGAGATCGGCGGATGCCTGCGTCTGTCCGTCGCGCGTCGCCTCCGCTTCCTTGAGATCGGCCATCGCCGCCTGCAGCGCCTGCGCCGACGCCTGCGCGCGCGTCGAGCCGGTCTGCACCGCGGTGCGCAGCGGCAGCACGACGGCGATGAGCACGATCACGTTGATCGCCAGCACGATGCCGACCGGCACGAGCCAGCGCCGGTGATCGGCAATCACGCGCGCGGCCGGCACTTCGGCGCCGAACGTGAACAGCGCTCTCATCGCGGCTCCGCCTTTACCGGAGGCTTTGGCGGGACCATCTCTCCGGCGCCCGGGTTCGCCGGACTCATATTCGCCGGGCTGCTGTTACCCGCCGCGTCCTTGCCAGAATCAGACGCCGGCATCGGCGCAATGGCCGTCGACGGCGTGTAGTAGGCCTGCAGCTCCGATCGCAGCTGCCCCGAATCCTCCGGCTGATCGGAGCGCGGCAAGACGCCGGAAAAAGCGCCGGTCCGTTCGAGCGCGGCCATGAATTCCTCGAGGTCTTCGACGCGTCGCGACAACACCGAGATCTGGACGAGGCGCCGGCCCTGGTTGTCGTCCTGCGGCGTGACGCCGGCAATGCGCACATCGGGCGGCAGCGTGGCCTGGAACTGGTTGAGCAGCTCGGTCCACGAGAACGTCCGTCGATCGATCAACGCGTTCGCTTCGTTGGCCGCCTGTTGCACCGCGGCCAGTTTCTCGCGATCGATCGAGCGGCGGATGACCTGTGCCTTGTCGCGCGCGTCGCGCGCCTGCGCGTCGTTTTGCGCGATCGTCTGGCGCGCGTCGCGGCTCTGGCCCTGGAGCCGGATCACTTCGTAGGCATTGAACAGCGTCAAGCCAATCGCGAGCGCGGCGAGCGCGCCGAGGCCGCTCTTCACCGCTCGGTCGTTGTAAAACGGGCGCGTCGAAAGGTTGTTCCGCAGCATCTAGCGACCCTCCGCCTGGAGCGCTGCGCTGCGGCTCGCTAGAGCGGTGTCGTCTTGCCACGCTCCGCGTGGCGGGACATCGCGAAGGTCCGGACGTCGATGCGCCTTCATGGTGGTGTGGCCCTTCACGATGTCAGGCCGCCTTCCGTTCGCGCATCAGGATGCCGACGAGCGGCGCCAGCACGTCGAGCAGTTCCGCCGAGGCGCCGATCCGATCCTGCAGCGCCGCCGCCATCCGCGGATCGACGGCTTCGACCGGCACGCGCAAGCGCTCCTCGAGTCCGCGCCGCACGCTGTCGGCGCCGCCGGGCAACTGCGCGGCGCCGGCGATCAGCACGCGCTGGAACCCGGCGCCGTTGAGGCGATCCTCGTAATACATCGACGTCTGGTGCATCAGGTCCGCCAGCGTGCCCTCGTCCTCGCTGCGATTGCGGAAGAACAACAACGCGCCGTCACGCATCACCGCGAGCGTGAAGTAATTGCCGGTGACGTGGACCAGCAGCCAGTCTCCGGGCGGAGCCGATGCGCTCGACAGGATCCCGTTGATCACGCCGAACGTCGACAGATCGACAAGGCCGGCATGTGCGCCCGCCATCAGGCAGGCCTGCTCGTATTGATGGATGACGTCGGCGCGCGACAACGCGACCACGAATTCGCTTGCGCCATCGGCGCCGCGCGCGCCGGGTGAAATGCTCAACACCGCCTGCTCGATCGGGAACGGCGATGTTTTCTTGACCTGCCAGCGCACGATCTCCTGCAGGTCCGCGGCCCTCGGCGGCACCTTGTCGAGTTTGAGCAGCGACACTTTCGCAACCGTGTCGGGCACGACCAGCGACACGCGCGACGGCTTGCCGCCGCCAAGCTCATTCAGCACCCGTGCGATCGCCTGCGACAGCATCGGCACGTCCGACACGTTGAGCGCCGCAAGGCCCGGCGTGACCAGTCCGGGCGGCAGCGGCTGGCTCGCGTGCGCGCTGATCACCGCCTGGCCGCCTCGCCACGACAGCCGCGCCGCCGCGACATGCGTATGATCGATTTCCACGGCGACGTCCGGCGCCGACGTCTGGAAGAAGTCGGTCAGGCTCATTCGACGAACGTCACCTTGTTGATTTCCCGCAGCGTCGTCAGCCCTTCGAGGACCCGCTCGACCGCCGATTCGCGGAGCAGGCGCATCCCCTGCTCCTTCGCGGCGCGCTTCACCTCGGAGATCGGCCGCTTGTCGAGAATGATCTCGCGGATGTGATCGGTGAGGTCGAGCAGCTCGCAGATCGCCATGCGGCCCTTGAAGCCGGTGCCGCCGCACTCGATGCAGCCGGCGCCTTCATAGAGCGTCTTGCCGGCCAGCAGCTTCGGATCGATCGCCGATTCGGCGATCGCCGCCGCATCGAGCGTCACCGGGTGCTTGCACGCATCGCAGATCTTCCGCACCAGGCGCTGCGCCATGACGCAGTTGAGCGCCGAGATGAACTGGTACGGCTCGACGCCCATGTTCAGGAAGCGCCCGAGCACGTCGAACACGTTGTTGGCGTGGACGGTCGTGAACACCAGGTGGCCGGTCAGCGCCGACTGAATGGCGATCTGCGCGGTTTCCGGATCGCGGATTTCGCCGACCATCACCTTGTCCGGGTCGTGACGCAGGATCGAGCGCAGCCCGCGCGCGAAGGTCAGGCCCTTCTTCTCGTTGATCGGAATCTGCGTGATTCCCTTCAGCTGATATTCCACCGGATCTTCGATCGTGATGATCTTGTCTTCGATCGTCCGGATCTCCGCGAGCGCGGCATACAGCGTGGTCGTCTTGCCGCTGCCCGTCGGTCCGGTGACCAGCACCATGCCGTACGGCTCGCGGATGTACTTGCGGAAGCGCTTGAGCTCGACTTCGGGGAAGCCGAGGATGTCGAGGCGCAGCTCGGTGAACTGCTCGCTCATCGACTGCTTGTCGAGAATACGGATGACGGCATCTTCGCCGTGCACGCTCGGCATCACCGACACGCGGAAGTCGATCGTCTTGCCCGGCACGCGCAGGCGGAAGCGGCCGTCCTGCGGCACGCGCTTCTCCGCGATATCGAGCTCCGCCATCACCTTGATGCGCGACAGGATCGAGCTGTGGAAGCGCTTGGCGATCGGACGCATCGCCGGCTGCAGCACGCCGTCGATGCGGTACTTCACATACACCGCGTCGTCCTGCGTTTCGATGTGAATGTCGCTGGCGCGCCGCTGGATCGCGGTGAAGATCGTCGAGTCGACGAGGCGGATGATCGGGCTGCTGTCGCTGGTCAGGCGCTCGACGGTGAGGTTGTCCTCGCCCGCCTCGTCCTCCTTGAGGACCTGCATCTGGAATTCTTCGGTCGCCTCGTCGAGGACACGCTGCGAGCTTTCGCTCTTCTTCAGCATGCCTTCGATCGCCGAGCGCGCGCCGACCATCACGCGCACCTGCGTGCCGAGGATCACCGACAGCTCGTCGATCATCGGCAGGTCGGTCGGATCGGACACGACGATGACCAGCGACTTGCCGTCGCGGCGATACGGCACGAAGCCGTAGCGCAGCATCAGGTCGGCCGGAATCGATCGGAACAGCTCCTGATCGATCCGGAACTCGTGCATGTCGAGGAACTCGAGCCGATAGCGCTCGGCGAGGCGCCGCGCCGCGGCCTCTTCGGCGCTGCGCTCCTCGGCCGAGACCTCGACCGGATCGTCGATCAGCGCTTCGGGATCGAGCGTGCCCTCGGGCGTGACTTCCATTACCGGTTACCACCCATCACCGACGTGAGCTGGAACAGCGGCAGGTACAACGCCAGCACGATGCCGGCGATCACCACGCCCATGAACACCAGCATCGCCGGCTCGATCAGCGTCACGAAGCGCGACACCTCGGTTTCGATTTCTTCGTCGTAAAAGTCGGCGAGGCTGTTGAGCATCTCGGTCAGCGAGCCTGTCGACTCGCCCACCTCGATCATCTTGATCGCCACATCGGGCACGACCTTGCGTTCGAGCAGCGTGCCCGCGAAGCTCTGCCCTTCGCGCACGCGCCCCGCCACGATCTCGAGCTCGCGGCCCATATGGCGGTTGCCCGTCGAGCGCGCGGCGATTTCGAGTGAATTGACCAGCGGGATGCCGCCGCCCAGCAGCGTGGCCAGCGTGCGCGCCATCTGCGACGTCGAAAACTTATGGAAGCTTGCGCCAACGACCGGCAGCTTCAGGATCAGGCGATCGAACTGCGCGCCGCGGCCGGGTTGCTTGATCCACGTATAAAACGCAATCGCCGCGCCGGCGAGCACGATCAGGATCAGCGCGAGCTGCGCGCGCACGAAGTCCGAAATCGCGACGATCACCTGCGTCGACATCGGCAGCTCGGCATCGAAGCTGCTGTAGAAATCCGCGAACGTCGGCACCACCTTCACGACGATGATGCCGACCAGGACCACCGCCAGCACGACCAGGATGATCGGGTAGATCATCGCCGAGATCGTCTTCGAGCGCACCGTGTCGATGGTCTTGGAATACGCGACGAAGCGGCGCAACACCGCGTCGAGATTGCCCGAGCGCTCGCCGGCCATCAGCGAGGCGGTGTAGACCGACGGAAACAGATCGCCGTGGGCGCTGAACGCGTCCGAGAGCGCCGTACCCGCCCTCACCTTCTCGTAGACATCGTCCAGCACCGATTTGAAGACCGGGTTGCTCAGACGCGTGCGCAGGATGTCGAGCGACTGTACGAGCGGCATGCCCGCCTTCAGCAGCGTCGCCAGCTCCTGGTTGAAGACGAGAAATTCGTGGCGCTTGATCCTGCGGCTTTCGCCGCCAAGGCTGATGCCGCCAAAACCCAGCCGGGGCTTGAGTGAAAGGACGTGCAGTCCCTTGTCTTCGAGCTCCCGCCTGAGGGCGGCTTCGCTTTGGGCAACGTAAATGCCCTCGATGATCTCACCCGACGTCGTGCCGAGGCGGCAGCGGTACTCCATCCCTAAAAGATTGACTCACAGGGGATTATAAGGTTTCGGGGCATCTATTCCCACCCCTTTAGACGATATCGGCCGTCGAACTGGCCGGTGTTAATTTGCGGCTAATTGGTGCCGGACTGGCCGGCAGCTGAGCCGACGCGGCGCAGGATGCTGCGGACGTAGTTCTGGGTCTCGGCGTAGGGCGGCAGGCCGCCGTACTTCTTGATGGTGCCTTCACCCGCGTTATACGCGGCAAGGGCCAGCGGCAGATCCATCCGGCTCAAAAGATCCTTGAGGTGACGAACGCCCGCTTCCAGGTTGGACTTCGGATCGTACGAATTCCGCACGCCGTACTGTCGGGCGGTCCCAGGCATCAGCTGCATCAGGCCGCGCGCGCCCTTTTTCGAGCGGGCCCGCGGCTGGTAATTCGATTCCTGCTCGATGACAGCGTGAACGAGACGCTTGTCGACGTTATGGGCTGCGGCGACGGTTGAGATCAAATCGGCAAATGGACGCGCCGCAAGGGTTTCGTCCGAAATCGCCGGGACCGTGACTGCTGGAACAGCTGCGGCGACTTCGACCGGCGCGGGTTCCTCCGGGTACGGGACTTCGTCGGGATCGACGCGCGCGATGATCGCCGCGGGGAACGTCACTTCCCCGCCATCGCGCAGCTTCATCGTCGCGCTCGTTTCAGCGAACGCGATCGACTTCACTGACATCGTGCGGCCGTTCTTGAATACGACGATGTCAGCCTGCGCCTCCCTGGCAAACGCAGAAGGCAAAAGGAACAAGGCAAAACAAAAGACACGAAATGCATTTCGCATTTCCTTGTGCCTTTTACCTTCTGCCTTTGGCCTTTTCATGTCTTTACTGGATAAACACGTGAAAGAATCGCGCGCCGAGCTCACGCGGATCGCTGCTCTTCATCGACGCTTCGAGCGCCGGCACGAAAGTCCGGTCGGCCGTGAACTTAATCTCGACCATATCCGCCGAACCGAGCTGCGCGGCCGTAATCGGGAACTTCAACACCGGCGCGGTGCTGGCTGACAGTTGAACCGTGGCGATTTGCTGATCTCCAATTTGGATGCTGACCTGCTGCGCCGCGTTTCCGGGAGCGGCCGGGTTGTCGGCCTGCAGCACGAGCACAACGTCGCGCTTCGGATTGCGGAAGGCGATCGTCGCCTCCTTCTTGGTCCACTGCCATTCGGTGCGGCCCGCGCCCTCGGTCACGACCTCGGCCGGATGCCAGCCGTCCTTGAAAATCACGAAGATGTTCTCGGTCTGCGGCAGCAGCTCGAAGTCGGCGACCTTGTACGACCGGTCGCCGCGGTCCTCGCCAGAGAATTTCAGGCGCTCGTTGCTGCCGGTCGCGTACATGCCTGCGGCGATTTTCGCGGCTCCGACATACGGATAGCTCGGAATGAACATCGTGCGCGTGTACTCGACAGCCTGACCCGGCTTCCACTCCGACGTTGGCGTCGGCGGATCGTGATCGTCGGTCCACATCAACTCTTCGTCGGCGTCCAGGAAGTGCACGAACACGCGGCGCTGGCCGAGCGATGGCGCGTCTGGCGCCAGCGTGAATTTGTAGGTCACCTCGACAGGGCTGCCGAGCGCGACCTTCGGCCGCGACAACGACACTTGCATCGTGCCGACTGGCGGGGTCGTATCTTCTTTCTCGCCGCACGCGGCCGCAATCACGATCATCGCCGTGAGGGCACAGGCCGTCGCAGTGTTTCTCAAAAACACTTTATCTCTCTCTCCGTTGCATAGGGTGGCGAACAAGAATATCATGCAGGCCATTCCGATGGACACAATGCGCGACGCCCTGGGCATGGTTGAAACGAAAGGCTTTATCGGCTCGGTCGAAGCGGCCGACGCCATGGTCAAGGCCGCCAACGTGCTGCTCGTGGGCACCGAATACATCGGCGCGGGATTCGTGACCGTGCTGGTGCGCGGCGATGTCGGCGCCGTGAAAGCGTCGACCGATGCCGGCGCCGCGGCCGCGCGGCGTGTTGGCGAGCTGGTGTCCGTCCACGTGATTCCGCGTCCGCACGCAGAAGTCGAACGGATTCTTCCGAAGGCGTGAGGTCTTAGGGTCGCAGGGTCCTAGGGTCTTATGGCGGCAGCAGCCTCGACATCCACGCAAACCGACAAGGATCTCGCGTCCATCGCCGAGGCGCGTGCGCTCGCCCGTCGCGCGAAAGACGCGCAGGTCGTACTCGCTGAATTTTCCCAGGCCCAGATCGACGCGATCGTCGACGCGATGGCCGCGGCCGTAACGCCGCATGCCGAAGCGCTGGCGCGGCTGGCAGTGGAAGAGACGGGCTTTGGCGTCGTCGCCGACAAGGTCCAGAAGAATCTGTTCGCGTCGCAGCGCGTGCACGAATTCATCAGGCCGATGAAGACCGTCGGCGTGATCAACCGCAACGACGAGAAGAAGATCATCGAAATCGCGGAGCCGTTCGGCGTGGTTGCCGCGGTAATTCCGTCCACGAATCCCACGTCGACGGCGATTTACAAGATCCTGATTTCGATCAAGGCGCGCTGCGCGGTCGTGATGACGCCGCATCCCTCGGCCGCGCGTTGCATTACCTGCACCGCCGACATCATGAACGAGGCGGGCCGGAAGGCCGGGCTGCCCGACGGCGCGATCGGCTGGATGAAGACGGTCACGCTCGAAGGCACCCAGGAGTTGATGAAGGCGCGCGAGGTGTCTGTGATTCTCGCCACCGGCGGCATGGGTCTGGTCCGCGCGGCGTACAGCGCGGGCAAGCCGGCCTATGGAGTCGGGCCGGGCAACGCGCCGTGCTACATCGAATCGAGCGCCGATGTCCGCAAGGCTGCCAACGACATTCTGACTGGCAAGGCATTCGACGGCGGGGTGCTCTGCTCTTCCCCGAACTCGGTCGTGGTCGATCAGGCCATCGACGCCGAAACGCGCCGGCAATTCATCGATCAGGGCGGTTATTTCCTTTCGCCAGCGGAAGCCGACGCGCTTGGCAGGCAACTGGTCACCCCGCAGCGGTTGCCGAATCCGGCATTCGTCGGCAAGCCGGCGACGTTCATCGCCCAGAAGGTCGGCATAACGGTCCCGCCGAACACCCGCGCGTTGATTGCGGAGTTGAAGGGTGTCGGCCGCGACTACCCGCTGTCGTTCGAGAAGCTTTGCCCGGTCCTGTCGTACTACGTCGTCAAGGACTGGCGCGAGGGCTGCGAGCGCTGCAAGCAAATCCTGAGGTACGGCGGCATGGGCCACACCATGTCGATTCACTCGCAGAACGACGCGGTCATCCTGGAGTTCGGATTGCACAAGCCGGCGTACCGGATTTGCGTGAACACGCCGACCACTCACGGATCGATCGGCTTGACCACCGGCCTCGATCCGGCGATGACGCTCGGTTGCGGCGGCTTTGGCGGCAACATCACGTCCGACAACATTTCTCCGCGGCATCTGATCAACGTGAAGCGCGTCGCGTACGAGCTGCGTCCCGCCGCGCCGTCGCCGAAGGTGATGGGCGCGCCGAAAATCGGCGAGCCGACCGCCGCGGCGCCCACGCTGCCCCAGGCTCCCGCGAAGCCTCAACCCGACTCGATTTCCCGCGATGCATTAACGAGCAGAATCGACAAGTTCCTCGCGTCACGAGGCCTTGCCCCCAGCCCGGCCGTAGAGCCCAAACCGGCCGCCACTGTTGCCCCAGCGTCCGAACCCGAGAAGTTTGTATGTGAGGACGACGTCC
>DASUSZ010000008.1:0-31048 GCA_036374815.1 Vicinamibacterales bacterium
TGGATGTGGCGGAGTTTGTGAAGCTGCCGGCGGCGATTGCGCGGCGCGTGGCGCGCTACGCGCTCGAAACCGCCAACCCGGCGCGCACGTATGGATTAGAAGAGGCTGATGAGCTTCGGCGCGTGCTGGCCGGCACCGCTCGTGCCGATATTTCTGGTGTCGGGGTGGAACGTTTTGGCGCCAGCGCTGTCTTAAGTAATACAGGGGCGCGCGCGGTGCACGGGGTGCGCACGGTGCCCACCTCTGTGGACTCCCTCGAATTGAGACTGGACATCCCCGGCACGGTCGAGGCGCCGCGCGGCGCGTGGACCGTAACCGCGGAGGGTCCGATCGCCAAGCCGGCATCCATCGGCTCGGATGCCGCCAAAGTTGTGATCGACGCGAGCCATCTCGGCTCGCATCTGATCGTGAGGTACCGGCGGCCCGGCGATCGCATGCACCCGCTCGGTGCACCGGGGCGCAGGAAAGTGCAGGACGTGCTCGTGGACCGAAAGGTCCCGCGCGACGACCGCGACACGCTGCCCATCGTCACAACTGAGAAGGGCGAAATCGTGTGGATCGCGGGAGAGATGTTAGCTGACCCGTTCAGGGTGACCCCGCTCACGAAGAGCGTGGTAGTCTTGACCCTAAGACGTTAGGCGTCTGGAGGAAGTGTTGAACACGACAGTAAAGAGCGTCGTTTTCTGGGTGGCCATGCTCGTGTTGGTCGGCCTGGTGTGGAACTTCTCGTCGGGCTTTCAGCGCAACGAGTCGATGGTCAGCTTCAGCGAGTTCATCGGCTGGGTTGATTCGGGCCAGGTTGCCACGGTCACGATCACCGGCAACGAGCTTTCCGGACAAACGCTCGCCAAGGAAAAATTCCGGACCACGCTGCCGGCGCAGTACGAAGGCCTCGTCAATCGCCTGATTGAAAAGAAGGTCATCGTGCAGGCGAAGGAGCCGACCGCGTCGCCGTGGGCGGCGTTGCTGCTGTCGTGGGCGCCGATCCTGCTGCTGATTGGCTTCTGGATCTTCTTCATGCGCCAGGTGCAGAGCGGCGGCAACAAGGCGTTGTCGTTCGGCAAGAGCAAGGCGAAGCTCTCCTCGTCCGCGCAGAAGAAGGTGACGTTCCGCGACGTCGCGGGCGCGGAAGAAGCGAAGAGCGAGCTGCAGGAAATCATCGAGTTCCTCAAGGAGCCGCAGAAATTCCAGAAGCTGGGCGGCCGCATCCCGAAGGGCGTGCTGTTGATGGGCCCGCCGGGAACCGGCAAGACCCTGCTGGCGCGCGCGGTCGCCGGCGAAGCGAACGTGCCGTTCTTCTCGATCAGCGGCTCCGACTTCGTCGAGATGTTCGTCGGCGTCGGCGCGTCGCGCGTGCGCGACCTGTTCGAACAGGGCAAGAAGAACGCGCCCTGCATCATCTTCATCGACGAGATCGACGCGGTCGGCCGCCATCGCGGCGCCGGCCTCGGCGGCGGCCACGACGAGCGCGAGCAGACGCTCAACCAGCTGCTCGTCGAGATGGACGGCTTCGAGTCGAACGAAGGCGTCATCCTGATGGCCGCGACCAACCGTCCCGACGTGCTCGATCCGGCGCTGCTGCGCCCGGGCCGCTTCGATCGCCGCGTCATCGTGAACCGCCCCGACGTGCGCGGCCGCGAAGGCATCCTCGCCGTGCACACGCGCAAGATCCCGATGGCCGACGACGTCGACATCAAGATCCTCGCGCGCGGCACCGTCGGCTTCACCGGCGCCGACCTCGCGAACCTGGTGAACGAAGCGGCGCTCAACGCCGCCCGCGCCAACAAGAAGCTGGTCGCGATGTGGGACTTCGAGTACGCCAAGGACAAGGTGATGATGGGCGCCGAGCGGCGTTCGATGATCGTCACCGAGGAAGAAAAGAAGATCACCGCGATCCACGAAGCCGGCCACGCGCTGCTCGGCATCCTGCTGCCGCACGCCGACCCGCTGCACAAGGTCACCATCATTCCGCGCGGCATGGCGCTCGGCCTGACGATGTCGCTGCCCGCGGACGAGAAGCACAATTACTCGCGCAACTACCTGAGCGATCAGATCGGGCTGCTGCTCGGCGGACGCATCGCCGAGGAGTTGACCACCGGCAACATGACGACCGGCGCCGGCAACGACCTCGAGCGCGCCACCGACCTCGCCCGCCGCATGGTGTGCGAGTGGGGCATGAGCGAGACGATGGGCCCGCTGACCTTCGGCAAGAAGGAAGAGCAGATCTTCCTCGGCCGCGAGATCGCGCAGCACACCGACTACTCGGAAGACACGGCGCTCAAGATCGACGCCGAAGTGAAGCGCATCGTCAGCGATCAGTACAAGCGCTGCACCGAGCTGCTGACCGAGCACAAGCAGCGGCTGATGGACATTGCCGACGCGCTGCTGGCGCGCGAAATCCTCGACGCGGACCAGGTCCGGCGCCTCGCCTACGGCCATCCGCTCGACGATGCGCCGACCGCGGACGTGCCGCCGGCCGACGCCGCGTCGCCGTCGAAGGAAAAAGAACGGCCGTCGATCGTTCCGCCGATGGAGCCGATCCGCAAGCCGCTCACGCAGGAGTGATCGCCGCTCCGCGGCCTTCGTTTACCCTGTCGATTCCGGGCCGGGCGCCTCTGGTGCTCGGCCCGCGCACTTTAGTGATGGGCGTGATCAACGTCACGCCCGATTCTTTTTCAGACGGCGGCAGGGCGCTCGATCCGGCGCAGGCGCGCGACATCGCGCAGGCAATGGCGGCGTCCGGCGCGGACATCATCGACGTCGGCGCCGAATCGACGCGGCCGGGTGCGGCCCCGATTGGCGCCGCCGAGGAGATCGCGCGGGTCGAGCCGGCGCTGAAGGCGATCGCCGCCGCCGTTTCCATCCCGATTTCAATCGATACCTACAAGGCGCAAGTGGCCTCTGTGGCGCTGGCCTGCGGAGCGGGCATCGTCAACGACATCAGCGCATTCGAGTACGACCCGCAACTCGGCCGCCTGGTCGCCGAGCGCGGCGTGCCGGCGATCCTGATGCACACGCGGGGCAGGCCCGACGACATGTACGCCCACGCCGAATACCGCGATGTCGTCGGCGAGGTCATGGCCGATCTGACCCGCGCCATTGCGCGCGCCGAAGATCACGGCGTCCGCCGGCGCCAGTTGATCGTCGACCCGGGGCTGGGATTTGCGAAAAAGGCGCCGCAAAGCCTCGAAGTGCTCGCCAACCTCGACAAGTTCGGCGCCCTCGACCTGCCGATCCTGATCGGTCCGTCGCGCAAATCGTTCATGGCGGCCGCGACGGGGCCGCTATCGCCGGCGGACCGCGATTGGGGCACCGCCGCGGCGGTCACCGCGGCCATCCTGCTCGGCGCGCACATCGTTCGCGTCCACAACGTCGAGAAGATGGCCCACGTGGTCAGGGTGGCGGATACCCTTCGACTCGCGGCCAGCGTTCGATGAACGCCGGCCGTTCGCTCAGGGCGGGCCTTCCGGGCCCGCGGTTTGTGTCCGTGGGTTTGTCCGGTAGGATCTTCCTGCCTGCGCGATGAACCCGACTGAGCTCCTCCAGCGCTTCACCGACCTGCTGCGGCGCCCGCCCGTGACGTGGTGGGACGTGCTCGACATCATGGTCGTCGCCATCCTGATTTATGAAGTCCTCAAGCTGATCCGCGGCACCCGCGCGGTGCAGATGGCGGTCGGCATCGCCTCGATCATCGCGCTCTTCTACGTGTCGCGCGGGCTGCAGCTCGAGACGTTGAACTGGCTGATCCGCAACATCATCGGCTACGTCGTCTTCGCGGTCATCGTGCTGCTGCAGGCCGACATCCGCCGCGCGCTGGTCCACCTCGGCCGCGGCAAGCTGTTTCGCCGTCTCGATCGCAAGGTCAGCGACGACGATACGGTCGAAGAGCTGGTCGTCGCGGCCACCACGCTATCGGCCAAGAAGACCGGCGCGATCGTCGTGATCGAGCGATCGATCGGCCTGCGCAACTACATCGAGAGCGGCATTCCGCTCGACGCCAAGCTCACCTACGATCTGCTGGTCAGCATTTTCCAGCCGACCTCGCCGCTGCATGACGGCGCGGTGATCATGCAGGGCGATCGTGCCGCGGCGGCAGCGTGTTTTCTGCCGCTGACCATCAACCCAAGATTGAGCCGCGAGCTGGGCTCGCGCCATCGCGCGGCGATCGGCGTGACCGAAGAGAACGACGCCGTCGCGATCGTGGTGTCGGAGGAAACCGGCCGCATCTCGATCGTCGAGGACGGCGATCTCGAATACGACATCGATGCCGACCGCCTGCGCGCGCGGCTCAAGTCGGTCGTCACGCTGCGCCGGGCCAGGGGCAAGCAACGTGAAGCCGGCTACTCATTCAGCTGATGGCGTACCATCCCTTCCGCAACCTCGGCCTGAAGTTCCTGTCGACGCTGGTCGCGGTGATGCTGTGGCTGATCGTCGCCGGCGAGCGCGTGGTCGAGCGCGTGATGCGGGCGCCGGTCGAATTCCAGAACCTGCCGGCCGGTCTCGAGCTGGTCGGCAATCCGCCCGACACCGTTGAAGTGCGGCTGCGCGGATCGTCGGGCGCACTCAGCCGGATGGCGGCCGGCGACATGTCGGCCGTGCTCAATCTGACCACCGCTCGTCCGGGCCGCCGGTTGTTTCACATCGACGCCAGCCAGGTGACGGTGCCCTACGGGATCGAGATCGTGCAGGTCGGTCCATCGACATTGATGGTTGAATTCGAGATGTCGGGGATTCGGCGCGTCAAGGTCGAGCCCGACATCGACGGCCGCCCGGCGCCCGGCTACGAAGTGACGGAGATCACGAGCGACCCCGACAGCGTCGAAGTCGCGGGGCCGGAAACAGCATTGAAGCTGTTGCAGGCGGCGATCACCGAGCCGGTGTCGGTCGCCGATCAAACACGCACGGTTCGCGAGGTGGTGACGATCGGCGTGCCCGATTCGAGCCTGCGCCTGCGATCGCCGCAAACCGCGGTCGTCACCGTGACGATCGCGCCAAGGAAGCCATGAAGCTATTCGGAACGGACGGAATTCGCGGCAAGGCCGGCCAGGCGCCGCTGGTGCCGGAAACAGTGGCGCGCGTCGGCGGCGCGCTCGTCAAGACGATGATCGCCAGCGATCCGAGCCACCGGCCGCGATACGTGATCGGGCGCGATACGCGCGAGTCGGGTACGTGGATCGAAGAGGAACTGGCGCGCGGCCTGACCGCCGGCGGCGCCAGCGTGGTCAGCGCCGGCGTGGTGCCGACACCGGCGGTTGCCTACCTTGCGCGCACCGAAGGTTTCGACGCCGGCATCGTCATCTCGGCGTCGCACAACCCCTACGAAGACAACGGCATCAAGGTGTTCGGCGGCGCGGGTACCAAGCTGACCGAACAGCTCGAGTCCTCGGTTGAGAGTGCTGTGGCAGATTCGTCGTGGTCGGTGCCGGCGCAGCCTGGCCGCATTGAGCACGACGAACGCGATCTTGCCGATCACTATCGCCAGCACCTGCTCGAGATCATGAAGACGGCCGGCCCGCTGGCCGGCTCGAAGATCGTGGTCGACTGCGCCAACGGCGCAACGACACCGATTGCACCGGGGCTGTTCACGCAGCTGGGCTTCGACGTCGAGACGATTGGCGTGTCGCCCAACGGGCGCAACATCAACCTCGACTGCGGCTCGACGCATCTCGACGGCCTGGCGAAAGCGGTCGTCGCAAAGCAGGCCCGCCTCGGCGTGGCGTTCGACGGCGACGGCGATCGCGCGCTGCTCGTCGATCACGACGGCAAGATTGTCGACGGCGACGCGATCCTGCTGATGTCGGCGATTCATCTGAAGGAGCGGGGCAGGCTGCCGGGTCCTGCCGTGGTCGCGACGGTGATGAGCAACATCGGCCTCGAGCTCGCGCTGCGCGATCGCGGCATCGAGCTGGTCCGCACGGCGGTCGGCGACAAGTACGTGATGGAGGAAATGGTCAAGCGCGGCTTCGCGCTCGGCGGCGAGCAGTCGGGCCACGTGATCTTCTCGGATCACTTGTTTACCGGCGACGGCCTCGCCACCGCGCTGAACGTATTGCGCATCATGGCCGAGACGGGCCGCGAGCTGTCGGACCTCGCCGGGCAGCTCGTCACCTATCCGCAGGTGCTCGTCAACGTCCGCGTCAAGCAACGCACCGATCTGTCGACGGTTCCCGCCATCGCGAGCACCATGAAGCGCGTCGAGCAGGGGTTGGCCGGCAACGGCAGGCTGCTGGTGCGTTACTCGGGCACCGAACCGCTGCTGCGCATCATGCTCGAGGGCCAGGACCAAGGGACGATTCGCGCATGGGCCGACGAGATCGCCGGCGTCGTCAAGGAACACCTGGCGTGATCAAGCTCTCCGTCAACGTCAACAAGGTGGCAACGGTGCGCAACTCGCGCGGCGGCAGCATTCCGTCCGTGATCGAGGCCGTGCGCGTGTGCGTCGATGCGGGCGCGCCGGGGATCACGGTGCATCCGCGCGCCGACGCGCGTCACATCACCACCGCCGACGTTCACGAGATCGCCGATGAGCTCGCGCCGTTGCAGGGCCGGGTCGAGTTCAACATCGAAGGCGATCCGCGTCCCGGCTTCCTCGACCTCGTGCTTGCGGTGAAACCCGATCAGTGCACGCTCGTGCCGGTGAAGCCCGGCGAGATCACGAGCGAAGCCGGATGGCCGGCGGACACGCCGGACGATTCGCTCGCTGGAACCGTGGGCGCGTTGAAGGCTGCCGGCGTTCGCGTCAGCCTGTTCGTCGATCCGGAAGAAAAGGCGATCCGTTGGGCCAAGACGATGGGCGCGGATCGCGTGGAGCTGTATACCGAGCCGTTCGCGCGCGCGTTCGAGCGCGGTCCGGCCGCGGCGTCGGCGAGCTTCGCTAAATACACCGCGGCCGCCAACCTTGCGTACGAGCTCGGCGTCGGCGTGAATGCCGGACACGATCTCGACCTGAAAAACCTGACGCTGTTCAAGACGCTGCCGCATCTGGACGAAGTGTCGATCGGCCACGCGCTGATCAGCCGCGCGATCTTCGTGGGTCTCGGCCGCGTCGTGAAGGAATACCTCGCGGCGTTGTCGCTGCTGCTGTTGTCGATCGTGCTCACGGCCCCGAGCGCTGAAGCCGGCACGCGCGTCAGTTTTACGTCGGCCGACGGCGTTACGATTGCCGCCGAATTCTATGAAGCTTCATCGCGGCCGGCGCCGGCGGTCGTGCTCGTGCACATGCTGTCGCGCAGCCGCGGCGATTGGGGCGGGTTGCCGGATCGCATTCGCGACGCGGGCATCACGGCGCTGGCGATCGACCTGCGCGGCCACGGCCAGTCGTCGGGCTCCGCGCAGGATCTGCAGGTCATGATCCAGGACGTGCGCGCCGCGGCGCGCTGGCTCGCATCGCGTCCGAACATCCGCGGCGATCAGATTGCCATTGTCGGCGCGTCGCTCGGCGCAAGCCTGGCGCTGCTGGCGGCGGTCGATGTGCCGCAGGTGCGCGCGATCGGACTGCTGTCGCCATCGCTCGACTATCGCGGCCTGCGGACCGACACCGGCCTGATCAAGCGGCTTGGCGCGCGATCCATCTGGCTCGCCGCCAGCGATCAGGATCCGCTGGCGCTGCGCACCCTGCGCGACATCGCCGCCGAACCGTCCGGGGCCCGCGAACAGCACGTCGCGACGGTGCTGGCGCACGGCACGGTGCTGCTCGACAAGGACCCGGACGTCGGCCGCGCGCTGGTGGACTGGCTGCGGCGGTCGTTGCTATCCTGATCGTTCCCATATGAGAGCGGACGCCATCGTCTTCGGCATTGCCGGCAGCCTGTTCGGCTTGATCATCGGCTGGGTGCTGGGCAGCCAGCAGGCGGCGAAAAACGCCCCCGCCCTGGCGCCCGTGGCGCAGTCCGCGCCGGCGCAGCAGCAGCCCGCGCAGCCGCAGCCCGTGCCGCTGGATCCCACGCGGGTCAGCGCGCTGCAGGACGCCGCGGCGAAGAATCCGAAAGACGCGCAGGCGCGCGTGCAGCTGGGCAACATGTTCTTCGACGCTGAGCAGTACTCGCAGGCGATTACGTGGTACGAGCAGGCGCTTGCCATCGAACCGCGCGATCCCAACGTCTCGACCGACCTTGGCGTCGCTTACTACTACACCAACCAGCCGGATCGCGCGCTCAAGCAGTTCGATCATTCGCTGTCGGTCGATCCGCGCCACATCAAGACGCTGTTGAACGTCGGCATCGTGCGCGCGTTCGGCAAGCAGGATCTCGGCGGCGCCGGCAAGGCGTGGCAACAGGTGGTTGATCTCGCGCCGGATTCACCCGAAGGCCAGGCGGCGAAGAAGGGCCTCGAGGGCATCAAGAGTGCGCAGGGCAACGTGAAGTAGCAGCCGTGGCCCGCTTTATCCTGCTGATCGTCCTGTTCCTGCTGATCGCGAGGACGTTCTGGAAATTCATCGATGCGATCGTGCGCGGCGCCTCGGCTCCGCGGCAACCCCAGGGCGGAACGCGGCCGGGCGGCCAGAGTGCCGTCAAGATGTCGCAGTGCCCGGTGTGCGGCACCTACGTGGTGCCCGGCAAGGCGATCAGCATCGTCAGCGGCGGCTCGCCGGTGTATTTCGACAGCGAGAAGTGCCGCGCTGAGTATCAATCACGATGAAAGCCGAAGAGCAGGCACGCGCGGACATCGTTGAAGTCGGCCGCCGGTTGTGGGAGCGCGGCTACGTCGCGTCCAACGACGGCAACATCAGCGTGCGCCTCGACGATCAGCGGCTGATCACCACGCCCAAGAGCGTGTCGAAGGGTTTCATGACCCCCGACATGATGGTGATCACCGATCTCGACGGCAAGAAGATCGCCGGCGAGCGCGATCCCTCCTCCGAATTGAAGATGCACCTCGAGGTGTATCGCAACCGCCCCGATGCGCGCGCGGTGGTGCACGCGCATCCGCCGACGGCGACCGGATTCGCGGTGGCGGGCATCGCGCTCGATCGCGCGGTGCTGGCGGAGGTCATCACCACGCTCGGCAGTATTCCGATCGCCGAGTATGCGACGCCGTCGACCGAGGAGCTGCCCGCGGCGGTGAGGAAATACGTCAAGGCCCACGACGGGCTGCTGCTTGCCAATCACGGCGCGCTGGCGCTGGCCGGCGACGTGATGTCGGCGTATTACCGGATGGAAACGATCGAGCATTTCGCGAAGATCAGCCTCGTCGCCAGGACGCTCGGCCGTGAAAACCTGCTGTCGCGCGACGAGGTCGATCGGCTGCAGGGTCTTCGCGGCATGTATGGCATTGCGTCACCCGCGCCGATTTGTACGGATGATGCCGCGCCGCCGGGCGGCCAGCTGGATTGCCAGATCGTCCAGGCGCCGGACTCCGAACAGCGGCTGGTCACGCAAAAATTGCCTGCGTTCCCGCTCGGCGGAGAGGGCGAAATTCGGCTAACATACCGCGAGTTAACTGCACTGATAGAAGACGCGCTTCGCGCGTTGAAGTAAAAAGCAATGGGCTTACGGCCTTACGGGCTACGGGCTTACGGCAGAACGGCCGCAAGACCGCAGGCCCGCAAGCCCGCAAGACCTGGAGGATCTGTTAATGGGTGAAGCACTCGGCATGATCGAAACCAAGGGCCTGGTCGCGATGATCGAAGCGGCCGACGCCATGGTGAAGGCTGCCAAGGTGACGCTGGTTGGCTGGGAGAAGATTGGCGCCGGTTATGTGACCGCGGTGGTACGCGGTGACGTGGCCGCCGTGAAGGCGGCGACCGATGCGGGCGCGGCGGCGGCCCGCCGTGTCGGCGAGCTCGTGTCGGTCCACGTGATTCCGCGCCCGCACGCCAACCTCGAAGACGTCCTCCCGATCGGCAAAGCCAACGCGAAAGGCTAAGCCTGCCAGGGCTGGCCGCAGAAGGCGCAGATAAATGCTTCTCGCCCGTATCGTCGGGACCGTCGTCGCGACGAGAAAAGATCCGCGGCTGGTCAGCAACAAACTGTTGCTGGCCCGCCCGGTCGATCCCAAAGGCAAAGCCGAAGGCAATTACCTGGTCGCGATCGACACCGTCGACGCCGGCGTCGGCGAGACGGTGCTGATTGTCAGCGGCAGCTCCGCGCGCATGGCGTCGGGCATGAAGGACACGCCGGTCGATGCGGCGGTCGTCGGCATCGTCGACACCGTCGACGTCGCGGAGTAATCGCCATGCAGATGGGCCGCGTCATCGGCGACGTCGTCGCCTCCCAGAAGGATCCCAACTTCGACAGCATGAAGCTGATGCTCGTTCAGCCGATCGGCGCCGACGGCAAGGACGTCGGCCGGCCTCTCGTCGCGGTCGATGCGGTTGGCGCGGGCGTTGGCGAGACGATTTTTTTCGTGCGCGGCAAGGAAGCCAGCTTTCCGTGGCATCCGACCGAAGTGCCGGCCGATGCGGGCATCGTCGGAATCATCGATTCGTATCACGTGCCGGGCACGGATCAAACGCAATGATCCTCGCGAGAGTTGTCGGCACCGTCGTCTCCACGCAGAAGCGTCCGCAGTTCGAGGGCGCAAAGCTGCTGCTGGTGCAGCCTGAGACGCCGCAGGGCGAGGCAAAAGGGGCGACGCTGCTGGCCATTGATTCGGTCGGCGCCGGCGTCAGCGAGCGCGTCATCGTCGTGCTGGAGGGACGCGCCGCCGGTGAAGCACTCGGCAAGAAACTGGCTCCCGTCGACGCGGCGATTGTTGGTATCGTCGATCAGCTGGAGTACGTGGAATGACCGACGACGAGCTGCGCGGGTTGATTCGCGCGGCGATCCAGAAACACATGGGCGCTGGCGGCGCCGGGCCCGAGCCCGCCCCGCCGAAGCTGGCGGTGTTTCAGGCCAGCGAAGGCGGGATCAGCTTCGGACAGTACCGTCTCGAGCGCGCGGCCGGCGACACGTCGTGTTTGATCGAGCCCGCGGTGCAATGCAATCACTGCGGCTTTTGTAAGTGCCATGGACACTGAGGGACGGGGTTCCAAGGTTCCAGAGGTTCCAAGGGTTCCAGAGTTTGGTTCATAAGGTTCTCGTCACTCGCAAGCTCCCTTCGAAAGTCATCGGCAAACTCGAAGCGCAGTGCGACGTCGATTTGTACGTCGGCGAGCAAGCCATTTCGCGCGAAGAGTTGCTGCAACGTGCGGCGGGCAAACATGCCATCGTCTGTTTGCTGACCGATCAGATCGACAGCTCCGTTCTTGACGCCGCGGGTCCGCAGTTGAAGGTCGTGTCGAACGTCGCCGTCGGTTACAACAACATCGACGTGGCGGCGTGCCGCGCGCGTGGCATTGCGGTCACCAACACGCCCGACGTGCTGACCAACGCTTGCGCGGACTTCACGTGGGGGTTGATCCTCGCGATCACGCGGCGCCTCGGCGAGGGCGAGCGCGTGGTGCGTGCCGGCAAATGGGGCGGCTGGGCGCTCGACTACATGCTCGGCATGGAGCTGCGCGGCAAGCAGCTTGGCCTGGTCGGCGTCGGACGCATCGGCCGCGCGGTCGCTGACAAGGCGCCCGCATTCGGCATGGCCGTGGCCTACACGGCCAGGCGCGAAGCGGACATCCCCAATGCCTCGCAGATGAGCCTGGACCGGCTGTTGTCGACGTCGGACGTCGTGTCGCTGCATTGCCCGATGACGCCGGAAACCAAACACTTGATCGATCAGAAGGCGCTGACGCGGATGAAGCGGACGGCGTACTTGATCAACACGTCGCGCGGTCCGGTGGTCGATGAAGCGGCGCTGGCGTGGGCGCTCAAGGAACGGCTGATCGCAGGCGCGGCCCTCGACGTTTACGAGAAAGAGCCCGAGATTCACCAGGGCTTGATGGAACTCGAGAACGTGCTGCTGATTCCGCACCTCGCGAGCGCCACCACCGAAACACGCACCGCGATGGCGGACCTCGCGGTCACCAATGCAGTTGCCGTACTCAATGGCCAACCGCCCGTTACTCCCGTTCCGTAAAGCGACAGCAGCGACCCAGGAACGCGTTCTTCGTACTCTGGCGCGCGAAATCAACGGGCTCGAGCTGCCCGCGGTCGAGAAGATTTCTGAAAGCCAGAAGAAGGATCCGTTTCAGATCCTGATTTCCGCGCTGTTGTCGGCGCGAACGCAGGATGCCACGACGCTCGCCGCTTCGACGCGGCTGTTCGCAAGGGCACCGACCGCCGAGGCCCTTGCCGGGCTGCGCGTCAGCCAGATCGAAAAGCTGATCTACCCGGTCAGCTTCTACCGCAACAAGGCGGTCTTCGTCCGTGACGCGGCGCGAATGATCGTCGACAGATTTGCCGGACGGGTGCCTTCGACCCTCGACGAGCTGATCACGCTGCCCGGCGTGGGTCGGAAGACGGCGAACCTGGTGATGATCCTGGCATTCAAGAGCAGCGAGAACATCTGCGTCGACATCCACGTGCACCGCATCGCCAATCGTCTCGGCTGGGTCCAGACGCGCACGCCGGAGGAGACGGAACAGGCGCTCTACAGGACGCTCGATCGCCAGTGGTGGCCGCTCGTCAATCTCTACCTCGTGACGTGGGGCCAGAACATGTGCCGCCCGGTGTATCCTCGCTGCAGTGACTGTGCGATTGTTTCGTCATGCCGCCGCGTGGACGTCACTCAGGTCGGCAAGCCACGGCCTGGGCACAGATTAGGAAGACAGAAATGAAGCGAGCTGCTTTGATCGTCGTTGCAGTACTCCTGGCAGGCGCCGCCACGGCGGCGCAGGGCAAGAAATCGCCCGGCGCCGGCCCGGTGATCGTTGTCGAGACCGAGAAGGGCACGATCGAAATTGAAACCTATCCGAACGAGGCGCCGAAGACCGTGGCGCACATCATCGGTCTGATCAACAAGCGTTTCTACAACGGTCAGCGCGTGCACCGCGTCGTGCCGGGCTTCGTGATGCAGTTCGGCGATCAGCAGACGCGCGACATGACGAAGGAAAAGATGTGGGGCCGCATCGAGGGCCCCGCGGTGGGCGTCGCCGAATTCTCGAAGCTGCGCACGCACGTGCGCGGCGCCGTCGGCCTCGCGCACAACGGCGATGCGGCCAAGGCAGACACGCAGATGTACGTGACGCTGTCGGATACGCCGCGGCTGAACATGAAATACGTGGTGTTCGGGAAGGTGATTTCCGGGATGGAGGTCGCCGACAAGCTCAAATACGCGGACCGGATCGTCAGAGTAACCGTGCGCGAGGGAACGTAGCGACGATTCCCGCGAGATCGGGAAACCGCTCCACCAGCTCCGCCGGCATCTTCGCTTTGACCGGGTCGTCGAGCATGTTCTTCAGCGTCACCGCATTCGCCACCGATTGCGCCGAGAAGTGGTTGTTGAGGAACAGGTAGGCCTTCTTGATCCTGGCGCGCACGTCGCGCACCTTGTCGGCAATCGGCTGCAGCTCCTCCGGCGAATAGAAGTAGTTGTAGCGATCTTCGGACTCGGCGTGGTCCCACCATTCTTTGGCGTTACGGCCGTGCAGCCGCAGGTAATACAGATCGGCGGCAGGCCCCTTCAAATCCTGGCGAATCGACGATGGGAATTTGGGCTCGTCGATCTGGACCCACGCGGCTCGATGATCGTGAAGGAGCTGCGGCGTTTCTGGCGCGTCGCTCCACGATCGGTGACGCAGTTCCACCGCGAGCGGATAGCCGGCGAACGCGTCGAGCAGCCAGCCGATGTAATCGACCGCTTCCTGCGAGTGCTGGAAGCTGGCGGGAAACTGGATCAACAGCGGGCCGAGCTTGCCCGCCGCCGCCAGCGGATCGATGCCGCCCTTGAAGGTATCGACATCCGCCTGCGTGACGGGGCTCGGATCGATCGCCAGGTTGGGATGGGTGAATTTCTGAAAGAGCTTCACCGCGAACTCGAAGTCGGGCGGCGTTCGCTTGACCCAGCCGAGCGTGGCGTTGGCGCGCGGCTGGCCGTAAAACGTGCTGTTGACCTCGACGGTGTTGAATCGCTCCGCATAGAAGCGGAGCTCGTCGAAGCCGCGCTCGCGGTCCTCGGGCAGCGGGTAGAAGATGCCGTTCCAGGTGCCCTTCCCGGTTGGGTAATTCCAGCCGGACGTGCCGATCCGCAGCGACGAGGCCATCCGACTAAAATAGTAGGTTGCGGTGCTCACGATTAACGAAATCTTCCACTCGATCCAGGGCGAGTCGACCTATGCGGGCCGGCCGTGCGTATTCGTGCGCCTGACCGCCTGCGATCTTCGCTGCAACTGGTGCGACACGCCGTACGCGTTCCACGAGGGGCGCAAGATGAGCGTCGACGAAGTGATCGCGGATGTCGAAGCGCGCGGCTGTCCCACCGTCGAGGTGACTGGCGGCGAGCCGCTGCTGCAGCCGGACGTGTATCCGCTGATGCAGCGGCTGCTCGACTCCGGCAAGACCGTCCTGATCGAGACCGGCGGGCATCGCAGCATTGCCAACGTTCCGGCCGGCGTGATTCGCATCATGGACGTGAAGTGCCCCGGTTCCGGCGAGTCGGACAAGAACGACTGGAGCAACTTCGCGCATCTCACCCGCACCGATGAAGTGAAATTCGTCATCGCGGATCGAGTCGACTACGAGTTCGCGAAAGAGATCGTGCTTCGCGAGAACTTGCCGGGCCGCGTCAACGCGGTGCTGTTTTCGCCCGTGCACGGCAAGCTCGATCCGAAGCAGCTGTCCGAATGGGTGATTGCCGATCGGCTCGATGTCCGCGTCCAGCTGCAGGTTCACAAGTACATCTGGAGCCCGGATACTCGTGGGGTCTGACGGGAGCCGGGCGCCGGGAGCCGGGAACCCTCGCGCCGTTGTATTGCTCAGCGGCGGTCTCGATTCATACACAGCTGCGGCGGTCGCGCAGCGCGACGGCTTCGACCTGTTCGCGCTCAGCATCAATTACGGTCAGCGTCACTCGCAGGAGCTCGAAGCCGCGCGGGTAGTGGCGAAGGCGCTTGGCGTGGCAAAACATCTCGAGCTGGAGCTCGATCTGACCCGCATCGGCGGCTCCGCGCTGACCTCGGATCAGATCGACGTGCCAAAAGATCAGCCGATCGATCCGCGCGTCATCCCGAGCACATACGTCCCGGCGCGCAACACGATCTTCCTTTCGGTCGCGATGGGTTGGGCGGAGGTGATTGACGCCGCGGACATCTTCATCGGCGTGAACGCGCTCGATTATTCCGGGTACCCCGATTGCCGGCCCGAATTCATCCGCGCGTTCGAGCAGCTCGCCCGTCTCGCCACGAAAGCCGGCGTGGAGGGACGTCCGCTGACGATTCACACGCCGCTCATCGCACTGTCGAAGGCCGGGATCATCGAGCTCGGCCTGTCACTCGGCCTCGACTACGGCCTGACGCACAGCTGCTACGACCCGCTGGCGGACGGCGGGCCTTGCGGGCACTGCGACAGTTGCCGCCTGCGGGCTGCAGGGTTCGCAGAAGCTGGTGCAAGCGACCCTTCGACGCGCAATGCGCGTTCTTGAACGCGCATCGCCTGCTCAGCGCAAGCCCCTGACCTGTGCAGCCGTATTCGCGCAGGCTTGATACGATTCACAAAGATTGGCCCAGCCGCTTAGACGCCAGGTCCTGTTCATCGTCGTCGCCATGACCGTCATGGTCTACGTGGCGATTGGTTACGGCGCGTGGCTGACCTACAACGAGCACGTTCGACAGCTCGCGGCCGAGACGGGGACGATGGCGGCGACGGTGGTTGTGTATGTGAATCGCAACCTCGAGACGGCCGACTCGGTGGCGTTTGTCGCCTCGCGCCATCCCAGCCTGCTGGCGCTCGATCCGACCGCCGCCGACGAGATCCTGCGCCCTTTGGCGGGCGAAGACGGCATCCTGCGCAATGCTCTTCTCGCCAATGCCGACGGCCAGCCGATCGCCTGGGCGCGGCCGCCCGATCCGGCGGTCGAGGGCACTCTCGAACCGGCGTGGATCAAGAACGTGACGAAGACGGGGAAGTCGTTGATCAGCCCGATGCTTGGCGGCGCGGGCGACAACGCCCACGCCATCGTACTGGGCTATCCGATCGTCAACGGCGGCACGATCGTCGGCGTCCTCGGCCTGTCGGTGCATCTCGAAGCGCTCGAGCGCGTGCTCGCCTCGATCCCGCTGCCACCCGGATCGGTCGTGACGCTCACCGATGAGAACAGCGTGGTGGTGGCGCGAAGTCTCGACGCGTCCCAGTATGTCGGCCGCTCCGCGGCGCCCGGCGGCCGCGCGCGCAATCCGTTCGAAGTGCCGCAGTCGGCGATCCTGACGGGCGTTGACGGCGTCGAACGCGTGTTCGGCAACGCGGTCGTCGAGCGCGGCCCGTGGCTGGCGAGCGTCGGCATTCCGACGTCCGTCGCGCTGTCGCGCACCTGGCCGATCTTCCAGCGCAACTTCACGATCGCGATCGCCATGACCATCGCGATCGTCGCGCTGACCTGGTATTTCGGCAGGCGCTGGCTGACCGCCTTCGATCACCTCGACGAAACCGCGAAGCGCGTCAGCCGCGGCGATCTGTCGCCGCTGCAGATGACGCCGATGCCGACGGCGGAAATGGATCGGCTGCAGACGACCGTCAGCAGCATGATCACCAACCTGCAGAAAGCGCGCGAATCGATCGCCTCGCAGGTCGACGATGAGCGGCGGATGCGCGAGGAGCTGCAGTCGCTGCAGCAACAGGTGATTCGGCAGGAGCGTCTCGCGGCGATCGGCGTGCTGGTGTCGGGTGTCGCGCACGAGTTGAACAACCCGCTGCAGGCGATCCTTGGTTTCGCCGAGCTGCTGCAGATGCAGAAGGGCATCCCGGACCACGCGCGCGGCGACCTCACGCTGATTCAGAAGGAAAGCGCCCGCGCCAGCGCCATCATCCGCAACCTGTCGAGGTTTGGCCGGCAGATGTCGGAACCGACGCCGGTGCGGCTGCGCGACGTCGTCGCGTCCGTGATGGAGCTGCGGCAACGGAAGCTCGAGGAGCTGAACGTCAAGGTCGAAATCGAGGAGCGATCCACTGCGCTGGTGATGGCCATCTTCACCGAGCTGCAGCAGGTGGTGTTGAACTTCGCGATCAACGCCGAGCAGGCGATCGTGCACGCGAACGCCACCGAGCGCCGCATCATGATCCGCACCGGGGATCGCGACGGCTGGGCATGGATCGAAGTCGAAGACACCGGACCCGGGGTGCCGGCCGAGCACGAAGCAAAGCTGTTCCAGCCCTTTTACACCACCAAACCCGTGGGCGAAGGCACCGGTCTCGGCCTGTCGGTCAGCTACGACATCATCCGCTCGCACAACGGCCGCATCGGTTACCGGCGCGGCAAGTCGGGTGGCGCGGTGTTTTTCTTCGAGCTGCCGATCGTGCCTACTGAAGAATCGAAATGACGGATCGTCTTTATTACTCCGAACCTTATCGACGCTCGTTCGATGCAAAAGTGCTGAGCGTTGAAGACGTCGCAGGCCATTCGCACGTCACGCTCGATCAGACCGCGTTTTATCCGACATCCGGAGGGCAGCCCTTCGACACCGGCGAGCTCGGCGGCGCCGCGGTCACCGATGTCATCGATCGCGAAGACGGCGTCATTGCTCACGTCGTGTCGGGCTCGTTGAAAGTTGGCGATGTGGTCAGCGGCGAGATCGACTGGGCGCGCCGGTTCGATCACATGCAGCAGCACACCGGGCAGCACGTGCTATCGGCGGCGTTCGATCGGCTGTTCGGCGTGCGCACCGAGAGCTTCCACATGGGGCAGCAGTCGTCGACGATCGACCTCGCGCGCGAGGTCAGCGCCAGTGAAGTGGCGAAGGCCGAAGAAGATGCGAATCGCGTGGTGTGGGAGGATCGTCCGGTTGCGATCAAGTTCGCGACCGCCGAACAGGCGGCGGCGATGGGGATGCGCAAGGAGTCGGCGCGCACCGGCACGCTGCGGTTGATCGATGTCGAGGACTACGACCTGTCGGCCTGCGGCGGCACGCACGTCGAGCGGACGGGCGCGATCGGCATCATCGCGATCGGCAGCGTCGAGAAATTCAAGGGCGGCTCGCGCGTGGAATTCCTGTGCGGCGGCCGCGCGCTCGAGCGGTTCCGCGTGTGGAAAGGCGCGCTGTCAGCGGTGCAGAAGCATCTCTCTGTTCCTCCGATCGAGATGGCGGCGTCGATCGAGCGCATGCAGGAGGAGGCGAAGACCTCTCAGCGAACGCTGCGCGCGTTTCAGGAGAAGCTCGCGGTCCAGGAAGCGGCCGCGCTCGTCGCTCGTCACGCGGGCCAGCGCGTCATCGCCGAGGCGATCGAAGGTTGGGACGCGCAAGGCATCAAGTCGATTGCGGTTGCGGCGACCGCTGCGCAGCCTGACGTGGTCGTGGCGCTGTTCACGTCGACCGCGCCCGCGCAAGTCGTGATCGCTCGTGGAGCAAGATCCAGCGTCGATGCCGGCGCGATGTTGAAACAGCTGGCGGCGAAGTTCGGCGGGAAGGGTGGAGGAAAGCCCGATCTCGCGCAGGGCGGAGGCCTGAGCGCCCCCGCCACGGATCTCATCTCGTTCGTTACTTCGGCGCCATCCTGAGGGCGCCGTCGAGGCGGATCACCTCGCCGTTCAGCATTTCATTCTCGAGGATGTGACGCACCAGCGCGCCGTATTCCGCCGGCCGGCCGAGGCGTGACGGGAACGGCACCTGCTGGCCGAGCGACACGCGTGCCGGCTCGGGCAGTCCCGCCAGCAGCGGCGTATCGAAAATTCCCGGAGCGATGGTGACGACGCGAATACCGAGCTGCGCGAACTCGCGCGCGATCGGCAGCGTCATGCCGACGATGCCGCCTTTCGACGCGGCGTAAGCGGGCTGGCCGATCTGGCCGTCGAACGCGGCGATCGACGCGGTGTTGATGATGACGCCGCGCTCGCCTGTGTCCTGCGGCTGGTTCTGCGAGATTACCGCGGCGGCGAGACGAATCACGTTGAAGGTGCCGATCAGGTTCACCTTGATCGTCTTCTCGAACAGGTCGAGCGCGTGCGGGCCGTTTCTGCCGAGGACCTTCGCCGCCGGGCCAATGCCGGCGGCGTTGATCGCGCCGTGCAGACCTCCGAACGACGATACGGCGAGATCGACCGCGGCTTTGATCTGCTCCTCGCTGGTGACGTCGGCCTGCGCGAATTTCGCTTTGCCGCCCATCGCCTGCTCAGCTGCCTTGCCGGCCTCGGCGTTGACATCGACCAGCACGACGTTGCCGCCGGCGGCGACGACGGTTTCAGCGCTCGCGCGGCCAAGCCCCGACGCGCCGCCAGTGACAATGAAAGTCTTCCCCGCAATCTGCATAACCAAAAAAGCATAGCGTAGAATTGAAAGATTCATGAATTACGAAAAGCATTACTACGGTGGGGAATGGCAGCCGTCGACCGGCAGCGAGACGATTCCGGTCATCTCGTCGGCAACCGAGCAGGAAGTGGCGCGCGTGCCGCGCGGCACCGGGGAGGATGTCGATCGAGCGGTGACGGCGGCGCGGCGCGGATTTGAAACCTGGAGCCGGCTGGCCGTCGAAGAGCGCGCGCAGTGGCTCGAGAAGCTGTCGGCCGCGATGAAGACGCGCGTGCCGCAGATCGCCGAAGCGATCGCGCATGAAGTCGGCACGGCAATTGGCTTCGCGACGAAAGTCCAGGCCGAGTTTCCCATCATGATGATCGGGATGAACGCGAAGTTCATCCGCGAAGCGAAGCTCGAGGAAGAGCTCGGCAACTCGCTGGTCATCAAGGAACCGATCGGCGTCGTCGGCTGCGTGACGCCGTGGAACTACCCGCTGCACCAGGTGGTGTGCAAGATTGCGCCGGCGCTCGCCGCCGGTTGCACGATCGTGCTGAAGCCCGCCGAGATGGCGCCGCTCAGCGCCTTCATGCTGGCCGAGGCCGCTCACGAGATTGGCTTGCCGAAAGGTGTGCTGAATGTCGTTTCGGGATCGGGCCGCGTCGTTGGCGAAGCGATCGTCGCGCATCCTGACGTCGACATGATCAGCTTCACCGGATCGCTGCAGGCGGGACGGCGCATTGCATCGGTCGCCGGCGACGGCATCAAGAAGGTATGTCTCGAGCTGGGCGGCAAGTCCGCGTTCGTCGTGCTCGAAGATGCGCCGTTCGATAAGGCGATCCCTGCTGGCGTCAACAACTGCATGCAGAACTCGGGGCAGACGTGCTCGGCCTGGACGCGCATGCTGGTGCCGCGATCGCGGCACGACGAGGCCGTCGCGCTCGCGAAAGGCCAGCTCGCAAAGCTGACGCTTGGCGATCCTTTCGACAAGAACACGAGGCTGGGTCCGTTGGCGTCTGCGAGTCAGCGCGACAGCGTGCTCGGCTTCATCGAGCAGGGCAAGAAGGAAGGCGCAAAGGTCGTCGCCGGCGGCGGTAAGCCATCGACCCTCTCGAAGGGTTTCTACGTCGAGCCGACCATCTTCGCGAACGTCGACAACAAGATGACGATCGCGCAGGAAGAGATCTTCGGACCGGTGCTGTCGATCATTCCTTACGATTCCGAAGATGATGCCATCGCGATCGCCAACGACTCTCCGTACGGTCTGTCCGGCGGCGTGTGGGGCGGCACGACCGAGCGGGCGCTCGACGTGGCGAAGCAGTTGCGGACGGGGCAGGTCGACATCAACGGCGGCCGCTTCAATGCGCTGGCGCCGTTTGGCGGCTACAAGAAGTCGGGCATCGGCCGCGAGATCGGGCCGCTCGCGATCGAGGAGTACTTTCAGCTGAAATCCATTCAGAGATGACGTTTGCTCTCCTCGCCGGGCTCGCCGCTGGAATGCTGCACGTGTTGGCGGGACCGGATCATCTCGCTGCCGTTACTCCGCTGGTGCTCGGCAACGAACAGCGGCCGGCACGTCGAGTCGCGGGGTGGAAGACCGGTTTGCAGTGGGGCATCGGCCACACCGCGGGCGTGGTGCTGATCGCGGCGTTGCTTCTCCTGCTCAGCGAGCAATTGCCGCTCGATGCGATTTCCGGCTACAGCGAGCGGATCGTGGGCATGGCCTTGATCGCCGTAGGTTTTTGGGGCATTCGGAGCGCCTGGCTGCGCCGGAGCGGGAGCGATGCGGTGCACGCACACGGCAAGGCGTCGTTCGGATTCGGCATATTGCACGGCCTGGCCGGCAGCTCGCATTTGTTTGGCGTCCTTCCTGCACTGGCGTTCTCGCGGCCGAGCGACGCGGCGCTTTATCTCGCTGGTTTTGGCTTTGGCGCGATCGCCGGCATGTCTGCCTTCGCGGCTGTTGTCGGCGTCGTCGGCAATCGGCTCGGCGCAAATCACCCGGCACGGTATCGCGGGTTCGTCTACGCGTCATCGGCAATCGCGCTCGCCATCGGCGGATTCTGGCTCGTCGCATGAAATACGTTCCCGGCGTTGCTGCCGCGGTCGCTGTCATGTTCGCGGGCTTCTGGCTCGCGGATCTAATCGGCCACCAGATTCTCGCCGCGCAGGGGCTTACCGGCAGCAGCCCTGTTTCGGGTGTGCCGGTGGCGATCGTCCTCGGGTTGCTGCTGCGAAACACGCTGCCGCTGCCCGCTTCGCTCAACCCGGGCCTCAAGTTCGCGACCACGACAATCCTGCGCGCCGGCATCGTGCTGGTCGGCATCCGGTTGAGCCTGTTCGAGGTGATGAAGCTGGGGATCGCCGGGATTCCTGTGGTGCTCGCGGCGATCGCCACCGGAATGATCTTCGTCACGTGGTTCAACAGGAAGCTCGGATTGCCGCCTCGGCTTGGGACACTGATCGCAGCGGGCACCAGCATTTGCGGCGTCACTGCGATCGTCTCCACCGCTCCCGCCATTGAGGCCGACGAGCGCGAAGTGGCGTACGCGGTCGCCAATGTGGTGGCCTTTGGCTTGTTCGGAATGCTGGCGTATCCGTATCTCGCGCACGCGGTGCTCGGCTCATCGGAGATGATCGGCTTGTTTCTCGGCACCGCCATCCACGACACCTCGCAGGTGGTCGGAGCGGCGCTGACGTACAAGCAGGTCTACAGCGACGACATCGTGCTTCGCGTCGCGACGGTAACCAAGCTGACGCGCAATATCTTCCTGGCCGCGGTGATTCCCGTGCTGACCTGGTTGCATCTGCGATCGCAGAGAACGCAAATCGGCGCCGGCGGGATCGGCGCCGTCAGGACCTCGCTTGTTCCAGGCTTCGTAATCGGATTCCTGGCGATGGCGATCGTTCGCTCGATCGGCGACTGGACGCTGACCACGAACGGCGCGGCGTTTGGTGTGCTGAGCGCCGGGCAGTGGACCTCGCTCACCAAATCGATTGGTGATTTCTGGGCGTCGCAGATTCTGTTGGGGACCGCGATGGCAGCGGTTGGCTTGAACACCAACTTTGCCGTTTTCAAAGGCGTCGGGCTGAAACCGTTTGCGGTGGGAATGGCCGGAGCGCTGGTGGTCGGCGCGGTCGGGATGACGATGGCGGTGGTGTTCGGGCGGTTCGTCAGTCTCTAGGCGAACGGGCCAATAGGCGCTATTCCTCGTGGAGCTCCCGCGGGAACTTCACCAGTCGAACGAGCGCTTCGTCGATGGCCGCATCGATGCGTGATGGTGGCACGTGGAAGCCGTTGACGATGATGGCGAACGCCAGCGGCTCGTTGTCCAGCGTCATTACGTAACCGGCGAGCGAGCGCACGTTCGACATCGATCCGGTTTTCGCCCACACGCGGCCCGCCGCCGGCGTGTCCTTCATCCGATTGAGCAGCGAGCCGCTCGTCGCCGATTGCGGCAGCGTCGACTGGAATTTCTCGCGGTGCCGATCGTCGCGCCACATCTGCGTGAGCGTCGCGATCAGTGCATCCGGCGACAGGTAATCGTTCCTCGACAATCCTGATCCATCGCGGGCCAGGTACGATTCGGGCTTGACGCCCCACTCGAGCAGCGTGTCGTTGACGACGGTCAGGCCCGCGGCGGCAGTGGCTTCCGCACCGGGGGGCGCCAGCGACAGCAACATCGTTTCGGCGTACTCGTTGCGGCTCCACTTCAGGCACGCGTCGATGACCGCATCGAGCGTCGGCGACTGATCCTCGAGCAGCAGGGTGGCGCGGCTGTAGTCGGGCTTGACGCGCTGATCGTCGATGTCCAGCGAATTGCCGCCAACGAAGATGCGGTGTCGTTCGAGCGTGGCGCGCAGCGCGTTGAGATAGAACGCGGTCGGGTTCGGAACCGCGGCGAGCTCGATGATGGGCGGCGAGTCGAGCGCCACCTGGCCCATCACCTTGAGCATCGCGGAACCCGGAATGCGCTCGAGGGTGATGCGCGACGGTTGCCCCGCCGCGACCGTGGTGACCCCGTGATCCAGCAGCATGCCGCCGCCCGGCGGCGACTGGCTGATGATCGCGCGGCTGCCGGGTTCCGATCCCGGCAGGATCATCAGCTCGATCTGATTTTCGTTGTATTGCAGCGCGCCGACGGCGGCGCCATAGCCGGTGGCGAGGTCGTCCCACGCCCACCCGAAGCCGTAGCCGGGTTCGGCGAACGCGTTGTCGTCGCCGATCAAATGTCCACCGACGCGGCGAAGGCCTTTCGCGTAAAGCTCCCTGGCCCACGCGTCGAACGCGCCCCAACGATCGGGGTGCCTCGGGTTGATCGTCGGATCGCCGTTCGAGACAACGACCAGGTCGCCGTTGAGATCGCCGTCTTCGCTCAGCGAACCGGTCGCGTAGATCTTCGTGGTGTAGCGGTAATCCCAACCAAGCTTCTCGGCAGCGACCGCGCTGGTGAGCACCTTCTGGGTGGACGCAGGCACCTGCATCCTGTTCGAGTTCAGGTTGTAGAGCGGGGCGCCGTGCTTCAACGACTGCACCGAGACCGACCAGAACGCGTGATCGACGGCGCCGTCCGTGAAGATTGCCTGCAGGTCGCGGCGAAGCTGATCCTCCGGCGACAGCCGCGCGGCCGCTGCCGGCTGCGTGACCGGCGCCGCGGTTTTCTCCGCGCAACCGCTGGCGAGGAGAACGAGCGCAACCGCGGCGACTGCGCCCGCCCTGCTGGTCACTTCTTCTCTTCCGCCTTCGGCGCGGGTGTCGGTTCCTTCGGCGTCACCGCCAGGTCGAACGCCTGCAGCGCGTTGCGCAGCGACGTCATCTCGATCTTCGCGACGCCGGTTTCGCCGTCGCGGATGCCGTATGCGGTTTCGGCGACCTCGCCGAAGCGCACGCGCTCGAACTTGCCCTCATCGTAGCTGGCGCTGATCACGAGCGCTGGCTTGTCGAGGCCGGTCTTCGTCTTCGCATCGACGTACGACTCGGCCCTGATCGCGACGAGCTTGTTGAGCAGGTCGTCCATCGCGGCCTGGTCGGCGGTATGACTCGCTCCACCGACGCGCGTGACCTTCCACGTTTCGAGCTCGCCCGGCTTGGCCGGCGCCTGCTTCTCGAACTCGTAGGTCTTCGGGCCGCCCGGCGCGTCGAGCACCGCCCGCAGCCTGTCGACATAGAACGGCCGGAAGTCGAACATCTCCTTCTTGCGGTAGTCGTCGAACGACTTGTTCAAGTCGCCCTGCAGCGTGGTGTCGACGGTGAAGACCATCGGCCGCGACGCATCCTTCGCGTAGGTATCGCCGCCTTCCGTCTTGCCCACTTGCAGCACGGTCTTGGCGCTGCCGGCCCCGATCGTCACGGTCATCGACGGCTTGTCGAGACCGTACTTCGCCAGGTCCGCGGGTTTCTCTTCGACGAGCTTCGACATGTTCGCGGACGCCAGCCGCGTCAGGAACCCCTCGATCGCGGAGTAGTCGCTGCGCGACGGCACGGGTCTTACGACTTTCCATTCGGTGCCGGCGCGCGCCATCTCGATGGCGCTTGCGCCCTTCGCGAGCGTCAGCGAATCGGCGTTGTCGCGATCGAATTTCAGGATCTTCTTGTCACGCAGGTCGAATGGCCTGCGGTTGAAGCTGGTTTCCTGGAACGCCGAGATCAGGAACACGCGCTTCTCGTCGTTCTTGAGCGCGTAGAGCTCGCCTTGCGTCGCGTTCTTGTTGCCGAGTTTGAGCGTTCCTGAAGCGCCGCCTTCCGCCTTGAATGCCACGGTGATCAGCGGATTGGCGAGCCCGAACTGCTCGAGGTTGGTGGCGTTCTCGTCGACCACGCGCACGATGTCGACGTTGCTGAGCGCCGTTGCCACGCCGATCGCTTCGGGAGGATCGGCCTCGATCGCGGTTGGCTCCACCATCTTCCAGCCGGCCTCGCTCTTCTGCAGCAGCGACGATTCACCCTGGTAGGTGATGCGCAGCTCGTTGATCTTGTCGGCCTCGACGGTGAACACCTTCTCCTTCGTCTCCGACGAGCCGTCGGCGCTTGCCGCCGGCCGCTTCGAATCGACGAAGTAAATGTAGGCGCCTAACCCCGCGAGGACGACGACGAGGATGAGCGTTGACGTTAAGCCGCGCATGCTTTCCCTTTAACGCCTCTGCCACCAGGTGTAGACGCCGGTGGCGAAGATCAGGCCCGGAATGATGAAGATGCTCAGGATCGCGACCAGGTTCTCCTGCTCCGCCGTCATCGTCAGGCGCCGATCCTCGGGCTGGCGCGGCCGCACGGCAATCAGGTTTTCCTGCTGCGACAGCCAGTTGAGCGCGTTGATGAAGAAGTCGCGATTGCCGGCGATCCCGACCGCCATGTTGGTCGCGAAATCCGAATCGCCGAACGCGACCACGCGCGTCTCCGGCTTCGGCTGATCCGGCGATCCGGGCGACGCGTTGCCCGGCGGCGGCGGCGGCGTGACCGTTGCAGGCGCGGACACCGCGGCGCCGAGCGTGATCGGTCCCTGCACGTCGCCCTTGGCCGCGTCGAAGCTGATTTCCGCCTTCGCGGCCGAGAGCGCCGCAACGTTGGCTTCAGCCCAGCTCTGATCGCTGGTCCTGACGAGCGGCTGCGCCGTGCGCGAGTTCGAGCCGCCCTCGATTGGCGTCATCGAGCGCGCCATCGGGAATGCGGTGACGAAGCTGAAGTTCTCGGTGATCGGATGCGACGGATACTCGGCGGCGACCGGGATCGACGCTTCGGCGCCGAGCACGCGGCGCGACGTCGTATCGAACACCACGTCGTTGCCGACGCGGATGCCCCAGTCGGCGAGGAACTGCGACAGCAGCGGCTGTGCAGGCCCTTTCAGCAGCGGATCGAGCATCACCATCAGCTTGCCGCCCCTGGCGACGTACGCGTTGAGCGCCTCGATCTCCGGCGGGAACAGGTCGGTCGTCGGCCCCGCGATCACCACGATGGTGGCGTCTTCAGGGACACCGGCCTTCTGCTGGACGAGGACCAGCGACTCGACGGTGAAGTTATCGAGCTTCATCTGCTCGGCTACCGCGCTCATGCCGGCGCGATCGCTCGAGGCGATGTCCTTCTCGCCGTGGCCCTGGACGAAATAGACTTTGCGCGCCGCGCCGGTGATTACCTTGATCAGCGCGTTGGTGAGGTCCTGCTCGTTGGTCGAGGTGACGCGCTCGGTGCGGCCCTTGTATTCGAACAGGATCGTCGGCAGCGAATCGATCTTCGCGTTGGTGGCGGCGACCGGCTCGCGATCAGGATCGATATACGTCGTCTTCAGCTGCGTGGTCTGATACTGGTATTCCTCGAGCCGGCCCTTGTGCAGCTCCTGTCGATCGTTGCGCTCGAACACGGTGACCTGCACCGGCTCCTTCAGATCCTTGAGGATCTTGATGGTCTGATCGGACAGGCTGTAGACCTGGTTTGCGGTCAGGTCCCAGCGCTTGTTCTGGCGCGTGCCGAGGTAGTTGATCGCGACGAGGATGCCGACGAACACCACGATGCTGACGATCGACATGGTCCCGTAGCGGGCGCCGCGGCCTTCGTAGAACTTCGCCACGTCGCGCCACTGGCCGGCCATGTAGATCAGCACGGCGACGAGGCCCGCCCACGCGCCGTAGGTCGCGTATTGGTTCCAGTCCTGCGACAGATAATCGCGCCAGACCAGCATCCGCACCGCGACCGCGGCGAACACGAGCACCGTTCCAATCCAACCGATGATGCCGATAGCTTTCTGCATGATTAGCCTCGCCACCTTTCGCTGTCCACCGATTTGGCGGTGAGGAACAGGCCGAAGGCCATGAAGCTCAGGTAGTAGATCACGTGCTTGGTGTCGATGATGCCCCTGGAGAAATCATCGAAGTGCTCGGTGAGCGACAAATACTGCAGCACCGTCTGCATCGTCGGGCCGACGAACGTGCTGATCCAGCTGATCACCCACAGCATCAGGAAGACGGCGAATGTCGCCATCGCCGCGACGATTTGATTCTTGGTCAGGCTCGAGATGAACAGCCCCATCGACAGGAAGCAGCCGCCCATCAGCAGCAGGCCAAGATAGCCGGTGGCGATCGGCTTCCACTCCGGATTGCCGAAAATGAAGAGGATGCCGATGTGGATCATCGTGACCAGCAGCATCGCGCCGTAGAGGAGCATTGCGCCGAAGAACTTGCCCATGATGATCTGGACGTCGGTGACCGGCGAGGTGAGCAGCAGCTCGATCGTGCCGGAGCGCTTTTCCTCGGCGTAAGTGCGCATCGTGATCAGCGGAAACAGGAACAGCATGATCACGGTGGTGTTCATCAGCGTCGGGCCGACGAGCATCTGGTTGATGTTCATCGCCTGCCCGGGATTCATCCCCGCCTGGCCGCTCTGCTGCAGGAAGTAGGCGAGCGGCACGTAAAAGAACCAGCCGAACAGGAGCGCGAAGAAGCCGATCAGCACATAGGCGATCGGGCTCGCAAAGTAGGCGTTGAGCTCGCGTTGCGCGATGGCGGCGATGTTACGCATTGGCCACCTCCGTGTTCTCCGTCGCCGGGACTTCCACCTCCGTGTTCTCGGTCGTGGTCAGGCTCAAGAAGATGTCCTCGAGGCTCATGCGCAGCGGCCGCAGCTCCAGCAGCCCCCAGCCGCCGCGCACGATGGCGGCGGCGACGTCGCGGCGGACATCCACGCCTTTTTCGGTATCGACATCGAAGTTGCTGTAATCGCCGCGCGACTCGGTGACGCTCACGCGCACGACGCCGGGAAGCGCCTGCAGGGTGCGCTGCACATCGGCGGCCGGGCCCTGCACCTGCACGAACGTCATCACCGATCCGTGCAGCCGCTCGGTCAACGCATCCGGCGTGTCGGTGGCGACCACCTTGCCCTTGTTGATGATGACGACCTTCTGGCAGGTCTGCGCGACTTCGGGGAGGATGTGCGTGCTCAGGACGATCGTGTGCGAGCCGGCGAGATCGCGAATCAACTGGCGGGTCTCGATGATTTGCCGCGGATCGAGGCCCGCGGTCGGTTCGTCGAGCACGAGCACTTTTGGATCGTGGATCAACGCCTGCGCCAGGCCGACGCGCTGCTTGTAGCCCTTCGATAGCTTGCCGCAATGGCGATCGGCCATGTCGGCGATGCGCGTCTTCTTCATCACGTCGTTGACGCGATCGTTGATGTTGCCCCGCACGCCCTTGATCTTCGCGACGAAGCGCAGGTAGTCCTTCACCGTCATGTCGGGATAGAGCGGCGGCGTTTCAGGCAGGTAGCCGGTGTTGCGCTTGGCGTCCAGCGGCTGATCGAACACGTCGAATCCCGCCACGGTCGCCTTGCCGCCGGTCGCCGGCATGTAACCGGTGATGATGCGCATCGTGGTGGTCTTGCCTGCGCCGTTCGGCCCGAGAAATCCCAGAATTTCGCCGGCCTCCGCGCGGAAACTCACATCATCCACGGCCGTAAACGGGCCGTATTTCTTGCAAAGGTTCTGAACCTCGATCACGAGAGGTCTCCGGAAAAGTGGAAACGGTGTAAGCTCTGCACTACTGGCTGCCCGGGTCGGCGTAAACCTAATGGATACGTCAATTAGGCCCGCCCAGCCCCCCATCCTAGTCGAACCGCCCAAGGGCGGCAAGTTATGCGCCGCGCAACCGATAGTTACTACGGAGGCACAGCCCCGCTTTGAAACGAGCTTTTAAACGATTGCTGCGCGTTCTGACGATCGTACTGGTGGTTGCGGCCGGTTTCGGCACGTGGTGGTGGGTCCGCAGTTCCCTGCCGATTCTCGACGGCCAGCTGACCATGCCGGGGCTGAAGGCGCCGGTCGAGGTGCTGATCGACGCGCACGGCGTGCCGTCCGTCTACGCATACGACATCGAGGACGCGTGGTACACGGCCGGCGTCCTTCACGCGCGCGATCGCCGCTGGCAAATGGAGCTCTATCGCCGCGTCACGTTGGGGCGGCTGTCGGAGGTGCTTGGCGACACCACGCTTCCCATCGACAAGAGATTCTTGACGCTTGGCTTGCGCGACGCGGCGAAAGCGGAGTGGGAACGCGTGCCGCCGCAGGTAAAGGTGGCGCTCGAGCGTTATGCGGCCGGCGTCAATGCGACGACGGCGACGATGGTCGGCCGGCTGAGGCCGATTGAATTCCAGATTCTCGGCGTGACGCCGCCCGATTGGGAGCCCGTCGATTCGCTCGCGGTTGGCAGGCTGCTGACGTGGCGGCTCGCGGAGAATCATCAAGCCGAGCTCGTGCGATCGGCGCTGACCGCGAAATTCGGTGAAACCGCCGCGCGGCAATTGACCGGCGTGTATCCCTCGTCGGCGCCGTCGATCATGCAGACCGGCTCCCTGCCGGCGCCAACCGTGGAAGTGAAGCCGCCGATCGAATTTCCGCGCGGGCTCGAATGGCTGATGTCGGGCTCGCGGCGCGGCAACAGCAACAACTGGGTGCTGGCGGGCGGACGCACGAAAGACGGCCGTCCGATTCTTGCCAACGATCCGCATCTGCAGATCGAATTTCCGTCGACGTGGTACGAGATGCACCTGGTCGCATCGGGCCTCGACGTGATCGGCGTGACCATTCCCGGCGTGCCGTTCGTCGCGCTCGGCCACAACCAGCGCATCGCGTGGGGCATGACCGCGACCGGCGCCGACGTCCAGGACCTGACCGTCGAGCGCGTCGACGTGCAGAAGAAGCGATCGATGTATCGCGGCGAGTGGACGCCGATCGAGACCATCGAAGCCAACATCCCGGTGCGCGGTCGGAGCACGCCGCTGCCGTTCGAAGTGTGGAAGACGCGCAACGGCACGATCTACGCCGAAGACGATCTGAACTGGGAGGAGCCGCCGTCGTGGCTGTCGCCCGACGATCGCCCGGCTGAAGAACAGAAGGCGTACTCGATTCGCTGGGAAGGCGCCGGCGATCTCGCCACCGCGTTCGAGGCGCTCAACCGCGCCACGGACTGGAACTCGTTCACCATCGCCGTTGGCGCGATGGCGACGCCCTCGATGAACATCGTTTACGCGGACGTCGACGGCAACATCGGGTATGCGATGTCGGGCCGGCTGCCGGTTCGCGCCGGCGGCGACGGCACGATGCCCGCGGACAGCGGCTCCGGCGGCTGGAGCGGCGCAATCGAGTCGGTGTCGCTGCCGCGGCTGTTCAATCCGCCTTCCGGCGTGATCTATTCCGCGAACAACGAAATCGATCGCAGCTTCAGCGGCCTGATCACGCGCGACTGGGCGGCGGGCTTCCGCGCGTCGCGGCTGCGCGATCAGCTGACCAAGGCGCAGGGCGTCGATCTCGATGCGATGGCGGCGCTGCAGTACGACCGCCACAGCGTCGCGGCGGATCTCGTGCTGGCCGGCGTCGAGGATGCGATCAAGGCCGCGCGATCGCAGGACGGCCAGGCGAGCGTGGCGTCGCTGCTCGATCAGCTCGCGAAGTGGGACCGCGTTGTCGATTCACGCCCGGTCGTGTCGCTCTACCAGGCATTCGAGGACGCGCTGTGGCGGCGGACGTTCGTCGACGAGATGGACGATGCGCTGTTCCTGAAATTTTATGAGTGGGCGGGCGCCGAGAAGCCGGCCGGCCTCTACGCGATCATCGATCAGCGCAACTCGCAGTGGTGGGACGACATCACCACCGTGGAAAAGAAGGAGTCCCGCGAGGACATCTTCATCCTGGCGATTCGCGACGCCGACGAAAAGCTCGACGCCGACCACGGCGGCGACCGGAACTGGGATGACGTGCACGGGGCCCGGTTCAGCCACCCGCTCGGCAACATCGCGTTCCCGTTCCGCTGGTTCTTCAGCCGCGG
>DASUSZ010000009.1:0-3288 GCA_036374815.1 Vicinamibacterales bacterium
CCGTGGATCACAACATTGTGATTGCACATTCCGGCCCCTTTTCTTGGCCATTCATCACGAACGATCCGGCCAGCAATTTGCTGAGTGAGTCCTAACGCATAACGGCGCTCGTGCCAGCCGGGCGCATTGGTGTCTAACGTCTCGAGAGGCCCCTATGTCTCGCACACGATGTGTCGTGATTGCAGTCGTCGTGTGCCTGTGCGCCGCAGTCAATGTTGACGCGCAGGCACCCGCACCCGAAGGCTGGGTCGTTCTTCCCGTTGATGAATATCGTGCGCTCCGCGCGCGCGCCAATCCGGAGGCGCCGGCGCCATCACCGCCGCCGGTCGAGGCGACGCTGACGCGCGTCGATTATGAATTGCAGGCCGATCCTTCGATTGCGGCAGGCACCGACACGATCGCCGGACGCGCGCTGCTCACGATCGACGTGCTGCGCGAGGGCTGGGTGAAGGTGCCGGTGCCGGCCGGCCTGATGGTGCGCGATGCGCGCATCGATGGCCAGCCCGTGGCGCTGAGCGAAGGGCCGCCGCCGCACGTGGTGTTGTCGAAGCCCGGACGGTTCGTGCTGTCGCTCGAGATCTCGCTGCCGCTCTCCGCGTCAGCGGGGGCGGAATCGGTCGCGTTGCCACCGTCGCCGGCGGCATTGTCGCGCGCCACGCTGACGCTGCCGCGCGGCGGCGTCGATCTCACCGTGACCGGTGGATTCGTCAGCGAGCGCGCCGAATCACCCACCGAGAGCCGCTGGACTGCGCTCGGCCGCGCCAACCAGCCGCTGACCTTCTCGTGGAAGCGCAAGGCCGACGATCGGCGGGCGGAGCAGCAGCTGCGATTCCGCGCGCGCGTCGCCTCGGTCGTCGGCCTCGGCGAAGAAGTGTCGTCGGTGTCGGCCAACGTCCGCATCGAAGTGCAGCAGGGCATGGCGCGCGAGGTGTCGCTCGACGTGCCGCCGGGACTGGTGATCAACCAGGTCAACGGCGCCACCGTCGCCGACTGGGACGTGAAGGGCAGCCTGCTGCGGGTGCGGCTGCTCGATCCCGTCTTTACCGAGTTGTCGTTCGTGGTGCTCGGTGAAAGCCGGTTGCCGCCCGACGGCGACGTCACGGTGCCGCTCATTCGCGTGCCCGCCGCGGAGCGCGAGACCGGCGGCGTCGCCATCAGCGTGCTCGGCGCGGGCGAGATCGAGCGCCATCAGATGCGCGGCCTCGATCTCACCGACGTCTCCGAGCTTGCCGACGTGGTTGCCGGGCGTGAATCGCCGTCAATGGTCGCGTTCAGGCTGCGGCCGATTGCCGGCGCCGACGCGCGATCGCTGCACGTCGCGGTCAAGCGCTATACACCGCAGGCGGTGTTGATTGCGAATGTCGAGGAGGCGCGTTATCGCGCGCTCGTGTCTGAGGATGGCTTGTTCCTGGTCGAAGCGCATTATGCCGTTCGCAACAACCAGCGCAGCTTCCTCAAAGTCACGCTGCCGGAGCGCGCCACGATCTGGAGCGCATCGGTGGCGGGCCGGCCCGTCCGTCCGGGCGTGGCGGGCGGCCAGTCGGTATTGCTCGCGCTTGAAAAAGGCCGCGCCGGCGAAGACGCGCCGACGTTCGTCGTGCGAATCACGTACCTGCAACCCGTCGAGGCGTGGCTAGACGCGACGCGCGCGCGTCTCGAGCTGCCGGCGCTGGATTTACCGGTGTCGCGCACCGGCGTCGAGGTGTATCACTCGCCGCGCTATCGCGCCACGCTCGAGGCCGGTGTGTTCCGCGCCGAAACCGATCCGGGTGTCTTTGCTGAAGCACTGCGCGGATGGCGAGCCGTCTCGGTGCGCGGAGAAGGCGCGGGCCTCAAGAGCGTTGATGCGATGTCGCCTGCCGCGCCGCCGGCGCCGATTCCGACTGGCGCGCTGCAGTTGTTGATCGATCGCTACCGCAACGAAGGCGGCGGCCGCACCGTCCGCGGCGCGCTGCCGGTTGATGTGGAGTTTCCTTCGATCGGTCCCTCCCTTTTCATTGCGTCTGAGCTCACGGCCGAAGGACAGACGCCGACGTTCGACTTGTCGATTCGCCGGATCAAGTAGGTGTGTGATGACCAGAATCACGATGCTGATGGCCTTCGTCCTCTCGATCGCTCCCGGCGCCCGGGCGCAGGGACCGCCGCGTCCCGTCGAACAGCCGCGATCGGTGACCCTGACACTCGCGGAGTACAACCGCTTGCTCGATCTCGAACGGCGAGCGCCGGCCGCACCCGCGGCCGCACCCGTGGGCGCCGTCGTCTCGAGCGCGAGCGTGAAGATCACCGTCGATCGGGAAACGGCGCGCGGCACGTTCGCACTCGCAGGCCAGGTGCTCCGCAGCGGCATCACGCGCGTGCCGCTGGTGAGCGGCGCAACGCTGATCGATGCAACAGCTGCCGGGCGGCCGGTGCCGCTGGTCACTGAAGGCCAGGCGCTGCACGCGCTGATCGCCGGACCAGGCGCGTTTGCGATCAGCGCGGACTGGGGCAGCCCGCTGTCATTCGCGCCGGGGCGCGCCTCGTTCAGGCTGCCAGTACCTGAAGCCGGCGCTGCGCGAGCTACCATCGACGTGCCCGGCGAACAGGCGGACGTGCGTCTGTCCGCGGGGCTGATCACTCGCCGCACCGCCGCCAACGGCCGCACCATCGTCGATGCCACGCTCGATCCCGGATCGGCGACCGAGGTGTGGTGGTCGATGCGCGACAGCGCACCCGTCGCGGCAAGCAAGGATCTGCGCGCGCTTGCCGACATCATGACGCTCATCACGCTGGATGACTCGGACGTTCGCATGGCGGCGCTGATCGACGTCAACATCACGCAGGGTGAGCTGCGCACGATGCGCGTGCGCCTGCCGATCGGTTACGAGCTGCAATCGGTCACCGGCAGCTCGCTCGAAGAATCGTCGCCGGTCGACAACGACGTGATCCTCACGGTCGGCAATCCAGCCGCGCGCAGTCATCAATTCCTGGTGACGCTCGAGCGCGCGCATGCCGGCGGCAGCTTCGGTCTCGATACTGGAGTGGTCAGCGTCCACGACATCCAGCGCGAGCGCGGCGAAATCGCGATCGAAGGCGTTGGAACGATGGATCTCACCGCATCGGAGCCGGCCGGACTGCACCGCATCGACGTGCGCGAGCTGAACGCGTCGCTGCAGTCGCTCGCGCGGCTGCCGATCCTGTCCGCGTTCCGCTATCAGCGGCCCGCCGGAACAGCCGCTCCGCAACTTGCACTCAACGTGAAGCGCTTCGATGATGCCGGCGTGCTCGCCGCTGCGGCGGATCGCGCCG
>DASUSZ010000010.1:0-4512 GCA_036374815.1 Vicinamibacterales bacterium
TCGCTCTCACCCGTGCCGGGCAGATCGAGCGCAAGCACGGCGTACTTTTCAGCGGCCATGTGACGCGCGTACGAATAGCTCTCGCCATTCACCGCTGGAAAGTCCCAATAGGTATGGTTGTAGGTGGCGCCATGCACCAGCACTTGGAGCGGCCGGTTCTGATAGCTGCCGTGATAGTAGAAATACGCAACGACGTTCGTTGGGCCGCTCGTCAGCATGACCGGGAACACCAGCCGCTCCACCTTGATGCTGTTGCCAAGGTCTTGAGCGCTTGCCGCCGCCGGCGCCAACGCGCTGAGCGCGAACGCTACCGCCATCACAACCGCCACACGCACTGCCCTGAGCTGTTTCACGAAAGCCTCCACGACGAAAGGGTTCTCTGCGAAGGCGGGATCTTATCAACAAGAGTTTGCCGGCGATATCACCCGTATTGATTACACAGTGCAAACCTTCCAGTCAGCCTCATCCGTAGGAAGAGTCTCTGGCACTCAAGAAAAAGGGCGCGAAGACGATACGTCCTCGCGCCCCTGATGCCTGATGGCCTGATGGCCTGTCAGTAGCGATAGTGCGCTGACTTGTACGGCCCCTCGACCGGGACGCCGATGTAGTCGGCCTGATCCTTCGTGAGCTTTGTCAGCTTCACGCCCAACTTATCGAGATGCAGTCGCGCCACTTCTTCATCCAGCTTCTTCGGCAGGATATACACGCGATTCGCATCGTAGTTCGTGCCCGACAGCGTCGGCTGCCCGGTGGTGCTGAAGTGCAGATCGAGCTGGGCCAGCGTCTGGTTGGTGAACGACGACGACATCACGAACGACGGATGGCCGGTCGCGCACCCCAGGTTCAGCAGGCGGCCTTCCGCCAGCACGAGGATGCTCTTCTCGCCCTTGGCGCCCGCATTGAAGACCCACTCGTCGTACTGCGGCTTGACATTCACGCGCTTGGCGCCGCTCTTCGCCAGGCCGGCCATGTCGATCTCGTTGTCGAAGTGGCCGATGTTGCCGATGATCGCCTTGTCCTTCATCCGCTTCATCATGTCGACGGTGATGATGTTCTTGTTGCCCGTGGCGGTGATGAAAATGTCCGCGGTCTCGAGCACATCCTCCGCCGTCGTCACCTGGTAGCCTTCCATCGCCGCCTGCAGCGCGCAGATCGGATCGATCTCGGTGACGATGACGCGGCAGCCCTGGCCCTTGAGTGACTGTGCGCAGCCCTTGCCGACGTCGCCGTAGCCGAACACCACGGCGACCTTGGCCGACAGCATCACGTCGCTGGCGCGGTTGAGGCCGTCGATCAGCGAGTGGCGGCAGCCATACAGGTTGTCGAACTTGCTCTTGGTCGCCGAGTCGTTGACGTTGATCGCCGGGAACAGCAGCGTGTTGTTCGCGGTCATCTCATACAGGCGATGCACGCCGGTGGTGGTCTCTTCGCTGACGCCCTTGATGCCCTTGGCGATCTTCGACCAGACGCCCGGCCGGTTCTTCAGTTCTTTGGTCAGCGTATCGAGGATGACGCCCCACTCTTCGGGATCGCTGGCCGGGTTGAACGCCGGGATCTTGCCGGCCTTCTCGTATTCATACGCCTTGTGCACGAACAGCGTCGCGTCGCCGCCGTCGTCGACGATCAGCGTCGGGCCGCTGCCATCGGGCCACACCAGCGCTTCGACCGTGCACCACCAGTATTCCGGCAGCGTCTCGCCTTTCCACGCAAACACCGGCGTGCCCTTCGGGTTCTGCACCGTGCCGCCGGTTTCGGGACGGCCCACGACCACCGCTGCGGCGGCGTGATCCTGGGTCGAGAAAATGTTGCAGCTCACCCAGCGCACGTCGGCGCCGAGCGAGGTCAGCGTTTCGATCAGCACCGCGGTCTGCACCGTCATGTGCAGCGAGCCCATGATCTTCGCGCCGGCGAGCGGGTTCTTGCCCGCGTAGCGCGCGCGCAGCGCCATCAGGCCGGGCATCTCGTGCTCGGCAAGACGGATCTCGTTGCGGCCGAACTCGGCGAGGCTGAGATCCTTGACCTTGAACGGCTCGCGACCGGCTTTCTTCGCGAGATCGAATGCGTGGGCTTCATTCACTGCGGTTGCCATTCTCTTCTCCTCTTTAAACTTAAAACTCTAAACCTAAAACTTCTTGCGAGCGGTAGCGACGAAAAGACTTGGCCCTTTGGCACTGTCATCGGCCGGCAGGGTGGCAATCGATGCTCCTTCAAAGCCGGCCGCCTCGAGATATTTCTTGACGGTCTTTTCGGAGAACCCGAGCCACACATGGCCCATCTGCTGCTGATACTCGACGCGATCGTGCGGCAGCATGTCGACGATCAATGCGCGGCCGCCGCATTTGAGCGTGCGATGAATTTCCGCGAGCGCGCGCGCCGGCTCCGGCACGTGGTGCAGCACCAGCGCCATCACCGCGGCGTCGAGCGCGCCGTCTTCGATCGGCAATGCTTCCATGTCACCGCGGCGGACTTCAACCTGATGCAGACCCTTGAGGCGCTTGCGCGCGGCCTGCACCATATCGGTCGAGCCGTCGACGGCGATGACCTTCGCGACGTGCGGCGCAACCAGCTCGCTGACCTGGCCGGTGCCGCAACCGAGATCACCGATCACCAGCGTCGGCTCCAGCAGCGCGAGCATCGCGTGCAGGTGGAAGCGGTCGCCGAACAACTCGGAACGCAGGTGATCCCACTGCCCTGACGCCGACGCGAAAAACTCTTCGGACTTCGAGCGCCGCTTCGACAGCACGCTCTTCAAACGCCGCTCGTCCTGCTCGGCCCCGTTGGTGCCGGCGATCTGTTCGCGAATCAGCGGCCACAGCCGCTGCGCGCCGGGATCGAGGTCGGCCATCACCATGCCGTAAAAGCGGCTGGTACCATCGCGCCGCGACGACACCCACCCGTCGTCCGCCAGCGTTTTCAGGTGGCGGCTGACGGTCGACTGCGGCAGCTGCAGCACCGAGCAGATCTCGTTGACGGTCAGCTCGTGCCGCTCGAGCGGCAGGAGCATCCGGCAGCGGATCGGATCGGCCAGCGCGGCCATGTGGTCGAGGATGGGTGCGGCAGTCACGGGACTCAGCGACTATATCCGTTTATCCGGATTGATGCAACTAGTTCGATTGTGACAGATTTGATCCCAATCGCAACACATTCGCAACACGTCCTCCGGCCCACCTCTTTTACCGGTTCAGGCGCGTCCTCGGGGTAAGCGGCCATCGACTGACGGTAGTATCCGAAACATGCGAATTTGGCTGGGATTTACCGCTCTGTTGGCTGCTCTCTATATATCTGCCGCCGCTGGCTCCGCCTCTGTGAGCGACGCGCGCAACTGGGCGCAGTGGCGCGGACCCGAGATGACGGGCGTCTCGCGGACCGCCAAGCCGCCGATCGAGTGGAGCGAGACCAAGAACATCAAGTGGAAGGTCGAGATCCCCGGCCGCGGCTCGTCCTCCCCCGTCGTCTGGAACGATCGCGTCTACGTGCTCACGGCGATCCCGGTCGGCGTTAGTGGCGAGGCGCAGCACGCGCCGCGCGGCGCGCTGCCACAGCCGGGCGTGCATCAATACAAAGTGCTCGCGCTCGATCGCAAGACTGGCAAGACGGTGTGGGAGCACGTGCCGCGCGAGGAAGCACCGCACGAACCCGCGCACGGCGACAACGGCACATGGGCCTCGAGCTCGGCGATCACCGACGGCCAGCACGTGTTCGCATACTTCGAGTCGCGCGGACTTTACGCCTACGACATGAACGGCAAGCTGATCTGGCAGGCCGATTTCGGCGACAAGAAAATGCGCAACCAGTTCGGCGAAGGCTCAACGCCGGTGCTGTTCGGCAACACGCTCGTCGTCGTGTGGGATCACCTCGACCAGCCGTCGTACGTAATCGCGCTCGACAAACGCACCGGCAAGGAATTGTGGCGCGTCGATCATCCCGAGATGGACACCTGGGCGACGCCGCTCGTCGTCACGCACGAGGGACGGCAGCAGGTGATCGTCAACGCGATGAATCGCGTGCGCAGCTTCGATCTCGAAACCGGCAAGCTGGTATGGGAGGGGCCGGGCACGACGATGAACGTGATTCCGTCGCCGGTGTTCGGCAACGGCATGGTGTTCATCATGAGCGGCTTCCGCGGCAACAACCTCAAGGCGATCAAACTCGCCGACGCGAAGGGCGACATCGCAACGACCGGCGCGATCGCGTGGCAGCTCGATCGCGACACGCCGTACGTGCCGTCGCCGCTGCTCTACGACAACATTCTTTATTTCCTGAAGACCAACAACGGGTTGCTGTCGGCCTACGATGCCGCGACCGGCAAGGCCCACTATTCAGTGCAGCGCATCGCGAAGGCGCCTGGCGAAATCTTCAGCTCACCGGTCGGCGCCGACGGGCGGGTTTACATTACCAGCCGGGATGGCGTGACGACGGTGATCAAGCACGGCCCGACTTACGAGGTGCTGGCCGAGAACACGCTCGATGACGGCTTCGACGCGTCCATGGCGCTTGCAGGAAATGAGATCT
>DASUSZ010000011.1:0-4156 GCA_036374815.1 Vicinamibacterales bacterium
GATCTTTACCGACGAATGGGGAGGCGGCACGCGCCCGCGCTGCCGGCCCACGGATCCGCCGAACTGGGGTGCCGACGCGATCTTCGACGTGGTCGACGGCAAGCTGCGGTTCGGCAGCTACTACAAGATGCCGGCCGCCCAGACCGAGCAGGAAAACTGCGTCGCGCACAACGGCTCGCTGATTCCGGTGCCGGGCCGCGACATCATGGTGCAGGCGTGGTACCAGGGCGGGCTGTCGGTGTTCGACTTCACCGATTCGGCGAATGCGAAAGAGATCGCGTATTTCGATCGCGGGCCGATCAACGGCGAAGCGATGCTGTCGGGCGGCTACTGGTCGACCTACTGGTACAACGGCAACATCTACGGCGCGGAAATGGCGCGCGGCATCGACGTGTTCCGCCTGAAGCCGAGCGAGCACCTGTCGCAGAACGAGATCGACGCGGCGATGCAGTTCCGGCTGCAGGAGTTCAACTCGCAGAACCAGCCGAAGGTGACCTGGCCGCCCTCGTCTGCGGTGGCGAAGGCGTATCTCGATCAGTTGAACCGCACCAGGAGCATCTCGGCGCAGCGCGCCAAGACCGTTACCGACGTGTTGTCGAAGGCTGATCAACTGCGCACGGGCAAGGAACGCTCAGCCACCGAGACGCTGACCGGCCTGGATGCCGCTGCGGCGCAACTCGAAGGCGATGCCAAGGCCGCGACCGGCATCGATCAGAAGCGCCTCAACGCGCTGGCGGACACACTCCGCCGCCGCGCCGCGAGCCTGCGGTAATTCGAAGGATCGTAGGGGACAACTTTAGTTGTCCCGGAGAGGCGGCTCGCAAGGGCCGCCTTTTTTCTTTGCGCACTCTCGCGCCCGCGATATTCTCCGGCGCATGTCACGACGCAGGCCGAATCACAGCCGCCGAAATTTCCTGCGCAAAGCCGTCGCCGGGGCGGGCGCCACCGCCGCCGCCGTCGTGGGAACGCGCGCCTCTGAGCAACAAGGCAGCCAGACTGCGGCCGCGGATGCGGCCGCAAGAAACGCCGTCGCGCCGATTCGGATCCCGCCGGAGTTCGCGGCCGCCACCGCGGCGCAACCGGTCACCTTCCAGTTCCCGATGACCGGCGCGCAGGTGTTCGCGCGCGCGTGCAAGGAAGAAGGCGTGGCGGCGCTGTTTGCATGTCCCGGCAATTACGCCGTCGTGCACGCGATCGCCGCCGCCGGCATTCCCGCCTACGGCGGGCGCCACGAAGGATCGATGGCGCACGCGGCCGATGCGTTCATCCGCGTCACCGGCGAGATCGCCGTTTCCTCCGGCACCGAAGGTCCGGGCTTCACCGACATGATTTGCGCGATTGCCTGCGCCAATGCCGCGCGCACGCCGCTGCTGATCGTGGCCAGCAACATGTCGATCGCCATGGAAGACACCGAAGCGGGCATCCAGCTCGGTTACCAGCAGCCGACGACCGAAGGATTGAAGAAGTACGGCAAGCGCCTGATCATTCCGCGGCGCGTGCACGAATACGCGGGTTACGCGTTCCGGCAGTTGAAGAGCGGCGTGCCGGGGCCGGTGCATCTCGACTTCCCCGCCGAGGTCGCGTCGGCGCGGTTCAAGGACGCGAGCGAGCTCGAGTTCTTCCACGACAAGGCGCACTACCGCACCGACTCGCGGCCGCATCCATCGCCGAAGGACATCGCCAGGGCGATCGATCTGATCAAGACGGCGCGGCGGCCGATCATCGTCTCGAGCAACGGCGTGTTCTACGCGAAGGCGTGGGACGCGTTGAAGCGCGTCGCCGAGAAAGCGCAGATTCCCGTGGTCGAATCGGGCGCGATGAAGGGCCAGTTCTCGGACGCGAGCCCGCTCTCGGCCAATGCCGCGCCAGGCGCGCTCGCGAGCGCCGACCTCGTGATTCTCGTCGGCCAGCACTGCATGCCGACCGTCGGCGAGTTCGCGTTCGGGCCGGATGCGAAATACATCCGCATCGACCAGGCGCACTCCGACATCGGGCGCAACCTGCCGATCGAGCTTGGCATCGTCAGCTGCGAGCTGGCGGCGCTCGAGGCCCTGGCCGATGCGGTGCCGGCGATGACGCACGATTCCTGGATCGCGGAGATCGCGGCGGCGCGTAAGCGCTTCGAGGATCAGAATCTCGAGTATTACAAGACCGGCCTCAGCTACGGCGACGCCGTGCACCCGGCGGTGATCGCGAAGGAGCTCGGCGATTTCCTGTATCGCGGCAAGCTGCCGAAGGAACAGACGACGATCGCCTCGGGCGGGTATGGCATTGCGCGATTCGTGAGGCGGGAACTGCGCGGTTTCCGACCCGGCCAGATCATGAACGGCGCGTATCAGTACGGAGCGATTGGCCCGGACCTCGGCTACGCGGTCGGCGTCGCCGCGGCGGTGCAGCTTGGCGTCGGCCCGCAGGCCGCGCACCAGGGCCATCCGATCATCTGCACGACTGGAGACGCAGGCTTCGGTTACACGGCGATGGAGATCGACACGATGGCGAAGTACAAGCTGCCGGTCGTCACCATCGTCTACAACAACAACGCGTGGGGCACATGGACCGGCGCCACCGCCGATCCGAAGGCCATGCCGATTCACCTGTTCCAGGAAAACCTGCGCTACGACAAGCTGGCTGAAGCGCTTGGTGGGCACGGTGAGTACGTGACGCGGCCTGCGGAATTCCGGCCGGCGCTCGAGCGCGCGTATCAGGTCGCCGCGCGCGAAGGCCGCCCGGCCGTCATCAACTGCCAGGGGAAGAAGGAATTCTGGGATCGCGCAAAGTATCCGCCCGGAGCGATCGGCAAGGTCGAGCCCGGCACGATGTCGTATTACCACTGAGAACTTCGGCGGCGCTCAGTGCCGGCGATGCCGTGACGGCCGCGCTCGGCCACTACGCCGATCGCGGGGTGTTCCGCGGCTTTCGCGCGACGCAGGAAGCGCGGGGTCGCGTCGGCTACGACTTTTTCTGGCTGACACGCCGCCCGATGCGCGCCGTCTTCGATGGCCGCGGCGTGCTGACGTTTCCCGCGCTACTGCCGAAGCCGGCCGCAGCGATCGTCAGCGAGATCAGGTCGATGGTGGCTGAGCGCTCGACTCGCGCGGTCCCCGATCACAAGCGCATCGACGCGCGCCGCGCCACTCTCACGGCGAAAGTGCGCAGCGGCGACGTGTCGCTGGCGGTAGACATCCGCGGTGCCAATCACCAGTACGCCGTCAGCAAGACGCTCAACCTCGTGAATGAGATGTTCGTGGCCCTGCACGAGCGCCACCCCGACTACCTGGTCGAGCACTTCGGCATCTCGCAAGAGTGATCTGGGGGTCAGACCCTGAAATCTAGCAAAACGCTATGAAGGGGCCAGGTCAGGGCTTTATGGCGCGTTGTCGGCCGCGGCGCGGTCGACCATCTCGTCGATCCCCGAGTGGCGCGCGCAGTTCGCGCAGCAGAACATCCGGCCGTCGGCCTCGACGCCGTGGCCCATGATCTTGCAGCCGCAGTGCTCGCACTCGGGCGCGAGCTCATGAATCGCGCATTCGAAGCTGTCGAACGTGTAGGTCTTCCCCGCCATCCGCACTTCGAAGCTCTTGTCGTAAACGTTGCCGCACACATCACACTTCGCCATCACACCCTCCAGGTTCGACGCCGATAAGACACCGGTTGCAAAAACGGCACCGGCACGAATCCTGCTCTGGCGTAATTGCCAGAAGGAGACGCCCCCATGCTCGGGTTGATTGCCGTTCTGCTGGTGATTCTCTGGTTACTCGGAATGCTCTCGGTTGGAACCGTGAGTAGTTACTTGCCCATCCTCGCCATCGTTGCGGCGGTGGTCTTCGTCGTCCGCCTCGTCAGCGGCCGCCACGCCTATTAAAGGGTGAACCCTTTGAACCCCTTGAACCGTTGAACCTTTTTCTCCTGTGGGACGTAAAGAGGAGTAGACTGTCCTCTTAACATCCCACAGGAGTGACGATTGGGCGAAGAGAAGTCCGACATCCTGCAAGGCACGCTGGACCTGATGGTCCTGAAGACCCTCGATGCAATGGGGCCGATGCACGGCTACGGCATCGCGCGGCGTATCGAGCAGATCAGCGAAGATGCGCTGCAGATCAACCAGGGCACGATTTACCTCTGCCTGATCCGGCTGGTGCAAAAAGGCTGGGTCGAC
>DASUSZ010000012.1:0-3767 GCA_036374815.1 Vicinamibacterales bacterium
GGTTGTGATCGGCGCCGCGCGCGCCGACCGCCAGGCCGAGCGCCATCGTCTGCAGCGCGCGCGGCTCGTAGCCGGGCATCTCGAGGCCTTTGACCTGCGGCGCGATGGTGATGCTGTCGTGGCCAATCGCAAGCGCAGCGGCACGGCTGCCGTCGGCGAGCAGACGGCCCACACCCTCGCGCGATCCGATCTCGTCGATCGCCCGCAGCAGCGCGGCGCCGCTGCCGAAGGTCAGCCACGGTGCGTCGAACCAGCCCCTCTCGACGCACTCCATCGCGAAGGCGATCGTCCCGCCGGTGCTGATCGTGTCGAGGCCAAGCTCGTCGCATCTCTGGACCGCTTGCAACACGACGTCGGCATCGCCGATGCCGCACAGCGACCCGAGCGCGAACAGGCTCTCGTACTCGACACGCACCGCGCCGGTACCCGTTTCGTAGAGATGCTCGCACCCGATGGTGCACGTCACGCAGCTCTCCCGGGTCTTCGCGCGGGTGGCGCTCAGCTGCTCGACGGACAAATTGGCCGCTTCCTCGAACGCGCCGCTCTGAAAGTTCCGTGTCGGCAGCGCGCCGAAGCGATTGAACGTCAATAAATTGGTGGCCGTGCCAAGCTCGCGGTACTTCGCCGTCGCGGGGCCGAACGATCGCCGCGACAAATCCTTGCTGATCGCGAAGACGTCTGGCGGGTGCGCCCACTGCGGGCGTTGCGATCCGTGAACGGCGATGGCCTTGATGTTCTTTGCGGCCATCACCGCCCCGCTCCCGCCGCGGCCGGCGTGGCGGCCGTCGTGCGAGATGGTGGCGTAGCGCACGCCGTTCTCGCCCGCCGGACCGATCGTGGCGATGCGAAACTGCGCGCCGAGCCGCGATCGCAAATGCGCATCCGTGTCCTGACACGTCATGCCTGCGCATGCAGCCGCCGACTCGAAGCGCACCTGACCATCTTCGATGACCAGCACCGACAGTTCCGGCGCGCGGCCCACGATCACGATCGCGTCGCAGCCGCAGCTCTTACCGGCGATGGCGAAGCCGCTGCTGGCAAGCGAGTCGTTGATGCGATTCGTCAGCGGACTCTTGCTGACGACGGCGAATTTGGCGGAGGTGGTTAGCGGACTGCCAACCAACGGACTGAACGCAAAGATCAGAGGAGCGCGGGGATCGAGCGCATCGAGGTCAGCGGTACCTTCGTCGAGCAGCAGCCGCACGCCAAGGCCGCTGCCGCCGAGGTACTGCCGCAAGACGGTCTCGGCGATCGGCACCAGCTGGGCGGCGCCACCGGACAGGTCGATGCGAAGGCAGCGGCCGTGGTAGCCGAACGGCACGTTACCCTCCCGCGTCGGACGCGATGATCAGGACGCGATCGTGCTCGCCGAGCGGCGTGTCCGGATCGCTGATGAAGACATCGCCATTGAGATTGGCCGCAAGGGAGGGATGAAGCCGATTCGCCTCGATCAACTCAGCCAGCCGCGGCATCCGCGCCGCCAGCGTCCCGAGCAGCCCGCCCAGGGTGTCGGCCTGCACATCGACTTCGTCGACACCGGCCCGCTCGCGTGAGACGCCAAAGAACTCGACGTGCATAAGGCTAACTTCTGGATGGTAGCATGGCGGTGAATGACCTCCACTGTTCCTCCTCGGCCGAAACGTGGACGCGTCAGGTCCACGCCGAAGGGGCGGCGCGTCGATCCGGCGGCGCGCGACGAAGTCCGCGCCCTGCTCGGCGATGCGCCGCGGCGCACCGATCTGCTGATCGAGTACCTGCACAAGATCCAGGATCGCTACGGCTGCCTGCAGGCGCGGCATCTTGTGGCGCTTGCCGCTGAATTGAAGATGGCGATGGCCGAGGTCTACGAAGTGGCGACCTTCTATCACCACTTCGACGTGATCAAGGAAGGCGATGCGCTGCCGCCTGCGATCACGGTGCGGGTCTGCGACTCGCTCTCCTGTGAGTTGGCGGGCGCGCACGAATTGCTGTCATCGTTGCAGCACACCTTTGGCGATCGCGTGCGGGTCAAGCATGCGCCGTGCGTCGGGAGATGCGAGACCGCTCCCGTTGCCGTCGTGGGCCAGCATCCAATCCCACACGCGACGACCTCGCTTGTGTCGGCCGCCGTTGATGCCGGCAGCATCAAGCATCCGGACAGCGGCCCGGTTACTCCTGCTCACCTCGACTACGCCGCGTATCGCGCGTCCGGCGGCTACGCGCTCGCCGCGGCATGCGCGGCCGGACACAAGCAGGCCGCTGATGTCATCGCGGTGATGGAGAGCTCCGGATTGCGCGGCCTTGGCGGCGCCGGCTTCCCCGCCGGCCGCAAATGGAGACTCGTTGCCGCCGAACCTGCGCCGCGGCTGCTCGCGATCAACATCGACGAAGGCGAGCCCGGCACGTTCAAAGACCGCTACTATCTCGAGCGCGATCCGCATCGCTTCCTCGAAGGTGCGTTGATCGCCGCGTGGGCGGTCGGTCTCGACGCTATTTATATCTACCTGCGCGACGAGTATCACGGCTGCCGGGCGATCCTCGAGCGCGAGATCGCGGCGCTGCAGGCAAACCCGCCCTACCCGATCCCGGCGATTCATTTGCGGCGCGGCGCCGGCGCCTATATCTGCGGCGAAGAGTCCGCGATGGTCGAATCGATCGAGGGCAAGCGCGGCGAGCCGCGGCTGCGTCCGCCCTATCTCGCGCAGGTCGGCTTGTTCGGGCGTCCCACGCTCGAGCACAACATGGAGACGCTGCACTGGGTGCGCGAGATCCTGGAGAAGGGCCCCGATTGGTTTGCGGGCCACGGCCGGCACGGCCGCAAAGGACTGCGATCGTTCTCGGTCAGCGGCCGCGTGAAGAAGCCGGGCGTGCACCTGGCTCCCGCCGGTATCACCTTGCGCGAGCTGATCGACGAATACTGCGGCGGCATGCTCGACGGCCACGAGCTCTACGGCTATTTGCCCGGCGGCGCATCGGGCGGAATTCTGCCGGCATCGAAAGCCGACGTGCCGCTCGACTTCGACACGTTGAACGAATACGGCTGCTTCATCGGGTCGGCGGCGATCATCGTGCTGTCGAACCGCGACACCGCCGCCGCGGCCGCCCGCAACGTGATGAAGTTCTTCGCGGACGAATCCTGCGGCCAGTGCACGCCTTGCCGCGTCGGCACGGTCAAAGCACTTGAGTTGATGAAATCGAAACGCTGGGACGCTCCGCTGCTGCACGAGCTGTCGCAGGCAATGATGGATGCATCGATCTGCGGCCTCGGACAGGCGGCGCCGAATCCGATGCTGACCGTGATGAAATACTTCCCGAGGGAAGTCGAGTAATGCACCAGAAGCTCGCCTCGATCGTCGCCAGGCCGGTGTCGTTCACGCTGAACGGCCAGACCGTCGTCGCTCCCGCGACCGAGACGATCCTCGAAGCCGCCGAGCGCCACGGCGTCGAGATCCCGCGCCTCTGCTACATGGAAGGGATGCGGCCCGACGGCAATTGCCGCACCTGCATGGTGGAGATCAAGGGCGAGCGCGTGCTTGCGCCATCGTGCTGCCGTTATCCCAAAGAGGGGATGGAGGTCACCACCAACAGCGCGCGCGCGGTCGTCAGCCAGAAGATGTCGATCGAGCTGCTGCTGTCGGACGTGCCGGAGCGGACCTACACGCTCAACTCCGAGCTCGATCTCTGGGCGAAGAAGCTGGGCATCGGCAAGCCGCGGTTCGCCTCCCGTCCGCAGCCTGCCGAGGACCTGTCGCATCCCGCGATGGCGGTTCACCTCGATGCCTGCATCC
>DASUSZ010000013.1:0-2661 GCA_036374815.1 Vicinamibacterales bacterium
GATCGCAGGTGATGTCCGGCCGCGACGTCATGTAGCGGATGTCGAGCACCGAGCCTTGCGTGACGGTGAGCGGGAACCCGGTCTGTGCCTGGTAGATGCCGTTCAACTGCCAGCCGCCGGCAATGCCGCGCATCAGCGCAGACGACGATTCGAGGTCGGGCAGCGCGTAGCCGAAGCTCAAGACGAAACGATGCCGCGCATCGAACAGCGCCGGGCCTTTCTCGAATTCGAGCGCGCGCTCGATGCTGGCTTCGTCGCCTTGCACGACCGGCAGCACCGGACGAGCCTCACCGCCGATGTTGAGCCCCGAGACGTGATCGGTGGTCTTGCCGAGCGTGTAGCTGGCGAGGAAGTTGAGGCCGCTCGTCGGCAGCATGCGCAGGCTCGCCTGCAGCGAGTCGTACCACGACTTCGCGACGGGGAACGTCGGCCGCACCAGCGCGAACGCCGGCATGACGCGCGCGCCTCGCGTGGTCTGTCCCGGCGTGTAGACGCCGGGATTGATCTCCATGAAGATCGGCAGGTTGTGGCCGCGCGATCCGACGTATGACACTTCGGCGCCGACGCGCGCGAACAGCTGCCGCTGCACGCCGGCGTTGAAATGCTGCGCGTAGGGCGATTTGAAGTCGTCGCCCCAGCCGATGATCGTCAGCGCGGGCGGAAACGGATTCGGCGGGCCGGCAACGGCCGCCAGCGGATCGGCCAGCGTGATCGGGGCCGGCGTGTTCAGCTCGATCAGCGGCGTGAACGGCGGCGACAGCACGCCGCTCTGGAAGAAGTCGCCCTGGCCGGCGAGCGCGTCGTAGAAGATGCCGAACGCGCCGCGGATGCTGGTGCGGCCGTCGCCGGTCGGATCCCATGCCACCGCAAAGCGCGGCGCGACGTTGTTGGTGTCGGTCGGCACGATGCCCCGGCCGATCCCTGGATCGCCCGGATAGACGAGGCCGCGCGGCGCGTTCGGATACTTCGTCGATTGCATGCCGGTGACGAAGCCGGTGATGGCGTCGTTCTTGTCGATGAACGGCGTCGGCAACTCGTAGCGCACGCCGAGATTCAGCGTGAGCTGCGACGTGATGCGGAATTCATCCTGCGCGTAACCGGCGAACAGCCATCCATAACCGTCCTGAATGGCCTGCTGCGTGGTGGCGCGCGCCTGCGCGGGCAGGCCGAGCAGGAAATCCGCCGCGGCGTTGCCGGTAATGCCGCCGCTGAAGGTGAGGTCGCCGTTCGGACGGTTGATGAACGCGATGCGCATCGCCTCGCGGCGGACGTCGGCGCCGAACTTCAGCGAGTGGCGCCCGGCAATCCAGGTCAGGTCGTCGGCAACCTGCCACACGTGATTGACGCGATCGACGAACGGCTGCTGCGCGTCGCCGAGCGCCGCGTTGCCGCCGCCGAAGAAGCCGGTCACGACGATCGAGGGCAGTCCGGCCGCGATCGGGTTGGTGTTGGCGAAGTTGATCCCGAAGTTGCGCGGGTTGAGGCCGCTCGTCACCGCGGGATTCGCCGCGATGCGGTTCACCGAGAAACGCGCCTGGTTGATGATGCGCGAGCTGATTACGAAGTTGTGGGAGACCAGGCCGTCCTGCAAAGTGGCGAGCGCGCGCTGATCGACCGGCGCGATGATCCGCGGCGTTTTGCGGTCGGTGTCGCTCCGCATGTAGCGGCCGAGGATCGACTGGCGATCGCCCATCTGCAAGTCGAAGCGCGCGCCAAACATGTCGCGCACGTCGTTGACCGTCGGCGACACGATGTAGCGGTTGCCCGGTGAGTTCGGCAACGGCACGAACTCGTTGAGCAGCTGAGTCGCCGCGGCGCTGATGCGGTTCGACGGGATGATGTTGCCGGGGAACGGCTGGCCCGTCAGCGGATCACGCACCGCCGCGCCGCCGGAAAAATCACCACGGCGCTGGGCCTCCGACAACACCAGGACGTTCTGCGTGATGCCGCTGTCGTTGCGATAGCCTTCGTAGAAGCCGAAGCCGAACAACCGATTGCGCATCAGCGGTCCGCCGAACGCCGCTCCAAACTGGTTCTGTTTGAGCTCGGGCTTGGCCTGCGTCTGCGGCGCGAAATAGTTGCGTGCGTTGAGCGCGTCATCACGATTGAACTCCCACACCGCGCCGGATACGGTGTTGCTGCCGGACTTGGTGACGACGTTGACGACCGAGCCGGCGTTGCGGCCATACTCGGCGGAGAACGCGTGCGTCAGGATCTTGAATTCCTGGATCGCGTCCGGGGGCGGGCGCAGCACGAAGCCGGTATTGAACGTGTCGTTGTTGGTCGCGCCGTCCATCAGGAAGTTGTTGGACTGGTTGCGCATGCCGTTGACGTTGAAGCCGCCGGTGGCGTTGCCGAAGCCGCCCGGTGTCGCATCGCCCGCCTGGCCGCCGAGTCCGCCCGGCGGCGCGACCACGCCGGGGATCAGCGTGCCGAGCTGCGTGAAGTTGCGGCCGTTGAGTGGCAGGTCCACGACCTTCTGCTCGTCGATGACGATGCCGTGGGTGGCGTTGCTCGTTTCCACCAGCGTCGCTTCGGCGCTGACCGTGATCGTTTCGCTCAGCTGCCCGACTTCGAGTTGAAACGCGACGCGCGCCGTCTCCGTCACCGTCACGCGAACGTTGTCGCGCTGCGACGTGCGAAAGCCTTGCAGCGTCGCTT
>DASUSZ010000014.1:0-4886 GCA_036374815.1 Vicinamibacterales bacterium
CGCCTGCTCGAACTGGCCGGCATACATCGCATAGAGCGCGACGTTGTATCGCCGCAGCACATTCTTCGGTTGCAGCGAGGCGGCCCTGCCGCCCTGCTCCATCGCTTCCTTGAAGTTGCGCAGGCCGAAATTCGCCAGCGCCAGGTTGGTGAGTCCGCTGCTGTCGTACGGATACGCCTTGAGCAGCGCGATGAACTCCTGGACGGCTTGCTCGTTCTTCTTGGCAAACCGGTAGTAGAGCCCGCGCGTCCGCATCTTTTCGCGATCGGTCATGCGATCGATGCGAGCCAGCGCCTGCTGGTAATTCTGTTCGGCTTCGGCAGGCCGGCCGAGCGCTTCGTACTGCGCCGCCAGCCCCGAATAGGCGCGGCCGAAATCGGGATCGAACTTGATCGCTTCCTGGTACTTCCTGATGGCGTCTTCGCGCCGGTTGGCCGCCTGCAGCTCCTGCGCCGCCGCATACGCCGCCGCCGCTTCGAGGTTCGCCGCGGTGAACGTTTCGGCGCCGCCGCGCGCGGGCATCGCGGTATCGCCGAGCGCGCGCCGTACCTGGCCGGCCATGTCTCCCACCGTCGTCAGCACGGCTGCTTTCGACTCGGCATCGTCTTCGATCGTGTACTTCGGATTTCCGCTGGCGTCGATGCCGCGGATATTGATGTGATAGCCGGATCCTTTCGACTCGATCGATCCGGCGATCACCATGCCGACGTTTTCGCGGAGCGCGACCAGCCGCGCCGTTGGTTCGTCGAGCTTCGCGCCCGGCTTCACCGCCGCGGCGGCGCGCAGCGCGTCGCGCCGCGGGAACGTCGTCACGAACGACGCGCCCTCGATGCCGAGCGACAGCGCCTGCTCGACGACGCCGTCGAACAGCGGATCGCCGGTGCGGTTTTCGAAATCGCCGATCAGCACCGAGATCGGATCGCGCGATGCCTCGACGGTGGTCGACCCGCCGCTGTTCAGGAGCCACCCGGCCGCGCCGCCGACCATCACGATCAGCAGCGCCGCCGTCGCCAGCTTCGAGCGCGGCGGCGCATCGTGAACGATCACTTCATGGATGTCGGATCGGACCGAGCCGTCGGGAGCAAGACGATCGAGCGCCGCGACCAGCTCCGCAGTCGACGCGTAGCGATTCTGCGGATCCGGATCGAGCAGCCGCGCCACGATCGCATTGATGGTTTCGGGAACCTGCGGATCAATCGTGCGCGGCGCGGGCGGCGCGGCCGACATCCGCGACAGCAGCTCGCTCATCGGATTGTCGCTACTGGCGCGGCGCGAGCGCCCGAGCAGCATGTCGTAGATGATCAGTCCGAGCGCGTATTGATCGGCGCGTTGGTCGACCTTGTGGCCCTTGCCCTGCTCGGGCGCCATGTACTCGAGCGTGCCGATCACCGCTCCGTCGAGCGTCTGCGTGCCGCCGTGCTCCACCGACCTGGCGATGCCGAAGTCCATGATCAACGCATCGCCGCTGCTCGGGACCGGATCGTCCGCGGCGCGCTCGATCATGATGTTCTCGGGCTTCAGATCGCGGTGGACGACGCCCTTCTCGTGCGCGGCGGCGAGGCCCTGCGCGATCTGCTGCGCGATCTTCACGACGCGATCGATTGGCAGCGTCTTCGCCTTGCGCAGCAGCTGCGCCAGCGTCTCGCCCTCGACGAACGGCATCGTCAAATACTTGATGCCGTCGATCTCGCCGAGATCGTGAATGCGGACGACGTACTTGTGCGTGACCTGCCTGGCAAGTACCAGCTCGCGCTTGAAGCGGTTTTCGAGCTCCTTCGCCGCAGTCGCGTCGGACTGCGCCGACGGGCGGATCACCTTGATGGCGACGGCGACGCCAAGTTCGTGATCGAACGCCTGATACACCGCGCCCATGCCGCCGGTGCCGAGCAACTTCAGGATGGTGTAGCGCGGGCCGATCTGTTGCCCGGCCACGAACGGGCCATCGCCGGCGCGGGCCACCGGCCGCGGCGAGGGGCTGTCGAGCGACGTCGGGACATAGGTCGGGCTGATGGTTTGCGCTTCGGCCGGGCGCGGGGGCGTCTGGCTCGTTTCGGCGTCAGCGGCGATGCCCCGCGCGCCGGTGGGCGACGAAGTCACGGCGGCAGTGGCGGTCCCGCAATTCGCGCAGAAAGCCGCATCAGGCGGCGTAGGTCTACCGCACTTCGCGCATGACGTATTGAGCGATCTGCCTTCCATTACCGGGGGTGGGGGCATTATCGCCCCACCAGGGCGATTTCATACCTACCCGGAAAGGGCTGTGGGACGACCGGCTACTGCGCGGCGCCGGCGCGGCGGCGCACGTCGGGCAACAACGGGTCCTCGGTTGATTTGCCGCGGATGTTCACGTACGCGCGGTACGAATCGACGAATCCGGCCGTATTCATCGCCTCGCGCACACGACCGCGGTAGTAGTAGACAGGCGGGAAGAACGCGTAGGTCGGCTCCTCGTCGAGGAACAGCGCCAGCGCCTCGCCGCGGCGCTGGATGCACCGGTCGAATTCCGAGTCGGCCTGCGGCAGCATCCCCGCGGCCAGATACGCGCGGCCCAGATCGAACCGGCCAATCCACGTATCCAGAAGTCCGTTCGCCTCGAGCAGCAGTTTGACTGCCGGCTGCGCCTCGCCGCGGTTCAGCGCGAGCATGCCCTGAAGGATTTTCGAATACGCCTGCGGCTCCGCGTAGATTTCCGACGCCAGTTGTTTGATGACCGCTTCGCTACGCTCAATGTCGCCGGCGTCCGCGAAGATCCTTCCGGCAAGGAACCGAATCTTCACCGAGTTGTCGGTGGCGAGCGCCTTGTCGGCAGCAGTGATTGCGGCAGCCTTCTGCTGCCGCAACAGCTGCGCGTGCGCGAGCGCGGCGTATTTCTGCGCGGCCTTCTCGGGATTACGCGCGTTCAAGTCGGCCGAGACACCACGCTCGAGAATCGGGATCGCGGCGGAGAATCGTCCCTCCTGAATGGCAAGGTCGGCCAGCCCCGACAACATCCACGAGCTGCCCAGGGCATCGGTTTTGCCGAGCTCTTCGTATGTCAACGCGGCTTCGTCGAGACCGCCCTGACCCAGTTGCGCGAGCGCGCGATTGAACAGCGCCCACTGCGGCCGGCCGAGTTCACGAAGGATCGGCTCCTGAGCGGTGGCCGTCGCGAAATCGCCGGCATAGTTCGCATACAGCGCCAGGTTGATGCGGAACAGCGCGCGATTGGGCACGAGCTCCACGGCGCGCTTCATTTCCTCGAGCGCCTTCGGAACGTTGCGCACGTAGCTCAGGCACAACGCCAGATTGTTGTGAGCGAGGACGTCGACCGGGTACCTTCTCACCAGGTCGCTGAATTCCCTCTCGCACTGCTGATAATCGCCGGAGAGCGTGTAGTACAGCCCGCGCGTGGCGTAGACTTCGCGCTCGGTCATGCCATCGAGATGGCGAAGCGCTTCCGCGACGTACTTCTTGGCTTCGTCGTTGCGATTCTGGTTCCGCGCCAGCGCCGCGAGTCCCTGGTAGCCGATGCCGAATTTCGGATCGAGCTCAATCGCCTTGGTGTAGTACGCCCGCGCCTCGTCGTATTTCAAGTTCGACGAGGCGTCGCGCGCCGCGGCGTAGTTCTGCAGCACTTCCGGCGACATCGCGGAGACGCTGGCCATCGCGAACATCTGCGCTGAGTCCGACGTGTCGTCGCCGAGCGCCTGCCGCACGGCCGCGGCGAGCTTCGTCGCGATGACGACAACCTGCTCCTTGGACGGCGCGCGGTCGTTGAGGGTGGCGATGACGTTGCCGGTCACCGTCTCCATCGCCGACATTGCAATCGGGTAACCGCTGCCGTCGCTGCCGATCGATCCTGCGAGGACGATGCTCACCCCTTGCTTGGCGGCGAGCTCGCGTGCGGCGGTGGCGTCCATTTTCTCGGGCGGCGCCACGCCGAACTGATCGCGATAGCCCTTGCGGTCGTGCGCGCTGATGAAGGTGGCCTCTTCGAGCGCGCGCTTGATCATCGGCTCGAGCACATGGTGAAAGGCCGGGTCGCCGGTGTTGTTTTCGAAATCGGCGATCAGCACCGCGACCGGCGCGTGCTGCTTCGGCGGCGGCGGCGTGCGAGTCAACCACCATGTGCCGCCGACCAGCGCGGCGACGAGCAGCACGATCGCAGCGGCCATGCCGCGCGTCACGCGGGCCGGTTCGGCAATCGGGATCGCGTTGTCGTCGAGGCGATCGAGCGCCTTCGCCAGCTCCGAGCTCGTGGCGTAGCGCTTGTTGCGGTCGGGCTCCAGGCAGCGCGAGATGATCTGATCGAGTGCGTCCGGAACGCCGGGCACGATCGACTTCACCGGCGGCGGCGGCGCCTGCATCCGCGACTGGAGCTCTTCGACCGCGCTCCTGGAATGCTGCGCGCGATGGCGGCCGACCAGCATGTCGTAGAGAATCAGGCCAAACGCGTAGATGTCCGCGCGTTGATCGACCTCCTGGCCGCTCGCCTGCTCCGGCGCCATGTAGGCCACGGTGCCGACGACCGATCCGAACAGCGTCGCATCGAGCGCCGGCATCTGCCGCGCGCCGGTCGGCAGCATCGTCTCGACATTCGGATCGGTGTGATCCTGTTTCGGACCGCCGGACGATCGCGCGATGCCGAAGTCCATGATCAGCGCGTCGCCGGCGCGATCGATCATGATGTTCCCCGGCTTGAGATCGCGGTGGACCACGCCCGCCTTGTGCGCTTCGACGAGGCCGGCCACGACCTGCCGCGCGATGCGCATCACCTGGGGCACCTGCATCGAACCGTCGCGGGCGAGGCGCGTCGCCAGGTCGGCGCCGTCGACGTACGACATCGTGATGTACTTGATGCCGTCGATGTCGCCGAGGTCGTAGATGCGAACGACGTTCTTGTGCGTGAC
>DASUSZ010000015.1:0-12673 GCA_036374815.1 Vicinamibacterales bacterium
GATGGATTTGACGGCGGCGCAGGACGCCTATGGCAAGGCGCTCGAAGGCGTCGAGGTCGTGGTGATGCTGTCGTCGATGCTGCACAGCATTGGCGTCGGCAACATGCTGCCGTCGTGGGTGAAGGTAATCTGCGTCGACATCAACCCTGCGGTCGTCACCAAGCTGAGCGACCGCGGCTCGACGCAGACCATCGGCATCGTGACCGATGTAGGATTGTTCCTTCACCAGTTGGCCGAACAATTGAAGAGCTGATGCACAAGACGCTGATCGATCCCTCGACGCTCGCGCCCAGGATTGGCGATCCGAACTGGGTGGTCATCGACTGCCGCTTCGATCTCAACGACCCGGAGAAGGGCGAGCGCCTGTATCGCGAGGGGCACATTCCCGGCGCGCGCTACGCGCATCTCGATCGCCATCTGTCGGGACCGAAGACCGGCAGGAACGGTCGTCACCCGCTGCCCGACTCGGAGCGGATCGTCCGCAACTTCAGCGATCTCGGAATTTCTCCCGGCATGCAGGTGGTGGCCTACGACGCGGACAGCGGCATGTACGCCGCGCGCCTGTGGTGGATGCTGCGATGGATGGGGCACGACGGGGTGGCGGTGCTCGACGGCGGCCTCGCGCGGTGGCAGAAGGAAGGTCATCCGGTGCGCGGCGGCGTCGAATCGTCGACGCCCGGTAACTTCAAGGGCTCACCGCGGCCCGGCTGGCGGCTGGTCGTCGAAGATGTGCTGAAAGAGCTCGGCAACCCGATGAAGCTGCTCGTCGATTCGCGAAGCCCGGAACGCTACCGCGGGGAGAACGAGACGCTCGACCCCGTCGGCGGCCATATCCCGGGAGCGTCGAACTATTTCTTCCAGCAGAACCTGACCGCGGACAAGACCTTCAAGGACCCGGACGACCTCAAGACGCAGTGGGACGCCGTCATCAAAGGCCACGACCCCCGCGACGTCGTCGTGTACTGCGGCTCAGGCGTGACCGCGTGCCATAACCTTCTGGCTCTTGAACATGCGGGGATTCACGGCGCGAAGATTTACCCCGGCTCATGGTCGGAATGGTCAGCAGACCCGTCGCGCCCCAAGGCAACGACCGAGGATTAAACCGCCAACCTTCGGCAGGCCGGTCTCGTCCAACTGGCCATGAAGACGACCTTCCTTCGCATCATTTTCACCCTGGCCATCCTGGCCGGCCTGGCCGCCGCCCCCGATGCCCAGACTTTCACCTGGCAGGCGGGCCGCAGCAATAACGACGTGGCCGAGCGCGCCCTCGAGCAGGCCCGGCGCAACGTCGAGCGCTCGATGCGCAACGCGCAACGCGTGATCGAACAGCGCGAGCGCAATGCCGAGCGCATCGCGGATCAGGCGCGGCGCAGCGCCGAGCGCGCCATCGCCGGCGCGCAGCGCAACGCCGATCGCCGCGCGCAGTTGATTGAGCGCCAGGTGCACGCGCGCGTGCGTGAGCGGATTCACAACGAGATCACGACCAGCCGCGGCACCTTCAATCGCTTTGGTTACGCGGGCCGCAGCGCGGACAACGCCGGCGCCGAGCGTCAAGTCGGCACCGACACCGATCCGTGCCGCGACAACGGCTGGGGCGATCGCGACGACGACCGGCACTGCGAAGTGCGCGAATCGACGATGCCGGCGGGCCCGCTCAACGTCGATGCCGGACAGAACGGCGGCATCTCGATCGAAGGCTGGGACCGCAACGAGATTCGCGTCCGCGCCATCGTCCAGGCCAGCTCGCGCGAAGACGGCGCCGCGCGCAACCTCGCCAGCCAGGTGCAGGTGCAGACCGGCGGCGGCCGCGTGTATGCGACGGGTCCCGAGAACCTGCGCCGGCAGTCGTGGTCGGTGAGCTATCGCATCAACGTGCCGCGCAAGAACGATCTCGATCTGCGCGCCAACAACGGCGGCATCACCATCAACGGCGTCACCGGCAACATGCGCTTCGACACCACCAACGGCGGCGTGCGCCTCAACGAAGTCGGCGGCCGCGTCAACGGCGAAACGCGCAACGGCGGCCTCAACGTGACGTTGAGCGGATCTCGCTGGGACGGTGAAGGCCTCGACGTCGAGACCAGCAACGGCGGCGTCAACCTGATGATTCCCGAGGGCTACAACGCGGAGCTCGAAACGCGCACCGTCAACGGCGGCCTGCGCATCGATTTCCCGATCACCGTGCAGGGCGAGCTGACCGGGCGCCAGGGATTGAGCACCACGCTCGGCTCCGGCGGTCCGCTCGTTCGCGTCCGGACCACCAACGGCGGAGTAACGATCCGCCGCCGCTAGTCGGTGCCTGGGTGCCCGGGTGCCCGGGTGCCTGGGTGCCCGGGTGCCTAGGTGCCTAGTCGATTCCAGCCATTGCATCAGTCGCGTCGTCGCCTTGATCGCGCGTTTCGCTATCGGGGCGCAGCTGTTGAGTTCCTCGTCGGAGATCAGCTTCTGATCATGCGCATCAATGAGATGGTTCAGGACTTCACCCAGAGAGCCTCTTGCGATTCGCAGGTACAGAACGAACTCCTTGTGTTTGAACCCGCGCATATGGCCTTCGGCGATGTTTCGGGAATCGACCCGCAGTTTCAAATCGCGGGATAGCTGCCAGGCAATGATGTCTTCAAAGTTTCTGAATCCCATGCCGAAGTAACAGAGCAATCGGCAAGCCGCCCCCAAATCACCGAATTCGCCAATGTTCTTCGATCCCGTCCGCTGCGATGTCGCAATATTTTCGACGGGCATCCTACGATCCGGTGGCAACTCTTGCGATGCGGGCTTCGCGTCGAAATAGAATCAGTCAATGAGCCGGCTCGAGAAAATCTGGATCAAGCGCGTTCGTCGAGGCCCGATGGACCCCGTCGATCGCGCGAGCGTGATCAAAGGTCGCGGCATCGTTGGAAATGCGAATCAGGGCGGCAAGCGTCAAGTCACCATCGTTTCGGAGAAGCACTGGAAGGACGTCACCACTCCTTTGGGTTTGAATCCGGATGCCCGTATCCGCCGGGCGAACTTGTTGGTATCCGATGTCGACTTCTCAAACGCTCGGGGAAAGACACTAAAGATCGGCGCAGTGCGGATCCGCATTTACGGAGAGACTCGCCCTTGCGAGCAAATGGATGCGGCTGTGCCGGGTTTGCAGGAGGCAATGAGCGTGGCCTGGGGTGGCGGCGCGTTCGGAGAGATTCTTGACGACGGCGAAATCGCAGTCGGCGATTCCGTGACCATTGAGAGCCCCTAGGCACCGAGGCACCCAAGGCACCCAGGCACCGACAGCGTTTACAGTCCCAACGCGGCCATCGGGATCCATTCCTGGATCTTCGCGGCGTGCGGCTTCACCAGCTCGATGTTCTTCTCCGGGATTTTCGGCAGCTCCATCTGCGGCACTTCAATCCCCGTCTTGCTGGCGTTCTCGCGCGCCAGTTCTTCGATCATCGAGAGGTTCAGGTTCCCGGCGAGGTGGACGCCGGCCGCTTCGTAGACGCGCATCCGGACCCACTGGTATTCCGCCTCGGAGAATTTCTGGACGTTTAGCGCGTTCACCTGTGCGCGCCTCGCTTCGATCCAGATGTTTGCGATGTCGTTGAACACCTGCGTGAACTCGGCGAGCGTCCAGTCGTTGCGGTCCTTGTCGGTGCGCGCCTTGATCGCCGCCGACTTCTTTTCAACTTCGTCCCACTTGTCGCCGAGCTCGGACCGCACCCGCGTCTGCACCGCGAGGAAGCGCTCGACCTGTGTCGACGTCAGCTCGCCGGTGGCGGGCGGCGTGAACGGCGCCTTGTTGGTGACCGCGTCGCCGAGCCGCTCGACGATGCGCGCCTTGTCGATGTAGCTGGCAGCGTTGTCGATCATCGGCCGCATCGCTCGATACGTGTAATACCCGGCGACGCCGAAGCCGATTATTGCGATCACGATGACGATGGCGCATCCGACGAGGACCTTTTTCATATTTAATTTTTTGTCTTTAGCTGCTCGTAAGCCCGGTATCCGCCAGTTAAGTTCGCGACCTGCTTCCTTCCCAGCTTCTGCAGTAACGACGCCGCGATCGCCGATCGTCCGCCGCCCTGGCAATGCACGACGATGTTGCCGTCGGCGGGCACCTCGTTGATGCGCTGTGCGAGCTGGCCGAGCGGGATGTGCTTCGCGCCCGGGATGTGGCCTTCGTTCCACTCGTTCTCGTTGCGCACGTCGAGGAGGACAAGATCCTTCGCGGGCAACCGCGACGCCAGGTCGTCGACCGATGTTTGCGGCACCGACTCGCCGCCCCGTCCCGAGAACTCCGAATAGTCGCCGGCGATGCGATCGAGACCGATCAGCGCCAGCGCTTTCTTCACGTCGTCCACGCGATCGCTGATCACGTAGAAATCACGATCGTGCGGAATCAACCACCCCGCCCACGTCAGGAACGATCCGTTCAACGGAATATTGACCGTGCCGTGGCGATGACTCTCGGCAAATTCAGCGGCCTGGCGCGTATCGATGACAAGGTGCCCCTGGGCGAGAATCTCGTCCAGAGTGGGACGCACTCCCGTGAGCCCGCGAGCCGGCGAGCCCGTTGGCCCATCCCGGTTCACGCGCTTCATCACCGCGAAATACGGCGGCGGATCCGGCTGGCCGGTCAGCACGTTCTTGATGAAGTCGTCTTCTGATTTCGCGTTGAACGCCCAATTGGTCAACCGCTCGTAACCGAGCGTGCTGTGCGGCACCGCGCTGATACCTTTTCCGCACGACGAGCCGGCGCCGTGACCCGGCCAGAGCTGCAGGAAGTCGGGATACGGCTCGAGCAGTTGCAGGCTCTTCCACAGCGTCCTCGCACTGCTCTCCATCGTCCCCGCGATGTTCGCCGCTTTTTCCAGCAAGTCGGGGCGCCCGACGTCGCCAACGAACACGAAGTCGCCCGTCACCGCCGCGATCGGTTGATTCGCGACCGCGCCGTCGGTGATCAGAAAGGTGATGTGTTCAGGCGTGTGCCCCGGCGTGTGCAGGACATCGACGTGCACGTTGCCGATCGTGATGCGATCGCGGTTCTTCAGCCTGCGATCGTGCGGGAATCGATACTTCCAGCTCGCATCGCCCTCGTCGCTGAGACAAAGACTGGCGCCCGTCCTCTGCGCCAGCTCGCGTGCTCCCGACAGGAAGTCCGCATGAATGTGAGTTTCGGTGACGTGAGTGATCCGGACATTCTGCGCCTCGGCAGCATCGATGTACTGCTGCGCGTTGATGTTCGGATCGATGACGATGGCTTCGCCGGCTGCGCCGCAGGCGATCAGGTAACTGTTCTGAGCGATGAGCGGTTCGAAAAACCTTTTGACTATCACTCAGTAAATTCTATGAGAGGTGTCTTCTCTCGTAAAAAGTTTTCTCTGTGTCTCTGTGACTCCGTGGCAACGTGATCTCCGCTACGTGATGGCGAACACGTCGCGGTAAAACGCGAGCTCCTCCTCCAGCGAACGGATAATGTTCTCGGCTTTACGGAAGCCGTGCTGCTCTCCCTCGAACGCCACGTACTTCACCTTGATGCCTTTCTTCCTGACGGCCTCGGCCATCATCTCGGACTGGTTCGGCGGCACGACTTTGTCCTCGAGGCCCTGGAACAGGATGATCGGGCACGATAGCCGATCGGTGAAGTGAATCGGCGATCGCGCGCGGTAGACATCCTTTGCGGCCGGATACGGACCGATCAGCGAATCGTTGTAGCGCGCTTCGAACTTGTGCGTGTCCTGCTGCAGCACTTCCAGGTCGCTGATGCCGTAGTAGCTCGCGCCTGACTTGAAGGTGTCGTGAAACGTCAACGCGGCCAGCGTCGTGTATCCGCCGGCACTGCCGCCGCGGATGATCAGTCGCTGCGGATCTGCTTTCTTGGCCGCGACCATCGCCTGCGCGCCGGCGACGGCATCTTCCACGTCGACGATGCCCCACTGCCCTTTCAGGCGATCGCGATACGGCCGTCCGTAGCCGGTGCTGCCGCTGTAGTTCACGTCGAGCACCGCGAAGCCGCGGCTGGTCCAGAACTGCACCTTCGGATCGAGCACGTCGAGCGTGGCGCCGGTCGGGCCGCCGTGCGTCACGACAATCAGCGGCGGATACGTCTCCGGCGGCGCCGCAACGTCTGGATTCGCGGGCGGATAGTAGAACGCGTGCACGTCGCGATCGCCCGCCTTGAAAGTGACCGCCTCCCCAACCGAGATCCACGAACGAGGAATGGGATCGGAAGCCGATGAGCGCAGAATCTGAAGCTTGCCGCCGGTCGAGTAGCGGCAAATGGCGAGGGGCTCAGTCGGCGAACCGCCGATGAAATAGATACTTGTATCTGCGCCGGCTGCGGCCCTGGATTTGATCGACTCGACCGGCTCGATCGGCAGATCAAGCGGGGTGAATCGCTTCGCATTCGGATCGATCAGCGCCAGCTTCCATCTGCCGCCTTCGGTATACGTGGCCGCGATGCGGTTTTCGTCGACGAACGCATACGTCACCATGCTGAACGTCCACTGCGGCTTGCCGAACTCCGCCTCCATCGGGTGGACCGCTTCGATCGACAATCCTCTCCAGCGGTACAAGTTCCACCAGCCGGTGCGATCGGACACGAAGAACAACGCTCCGTCCGGCGACCATTCGGGCTGGAAGATCGATTCGTCGCTGCCGCCGGCGATCTTTTCGCGCGAGCCGACCGAGCCGTCGGCGTTGAACACCGCGACCCACAGCTCGGTGCCGTCCCACGGCATGTTCGGATGGTTCCACTGCAGCCACGCCAGGAACTTGCCATCGGGGCTGACGATTGGATCGGAATAGAAGTCCGCGCCTTCAACAAGCGTATTGCCAGGCTTGCCCACCGTAGCCTCGGCGAAGGTGGGCATCGCGACGATCGTGTTGACGTCGTCGTGCTCGCGCACGCCTATGAGCCGCGAACGCGATGCGTCCATGCGGAAGTCCGCGTAGCTGCCCGGCCCATCGGTGATCGCCTGGGGCTCACCGCCGGGATCCTGCTGATACACGCGCTGATCGGCAAAGTTCGTGAAGAAGATCGTGCGCCGATGCACGCTGTAGGCGCCGCCGCCGTATTCGTGCACGCGCGAGCGGACGTTGAACAGGGCGGGCGTGACATCGGTGATCTCGCCGGCCGCCGATCGCCGGACGATCACATTGCGCCCGCCCTCCGACGCTCGGCCTTCGAGCCAATACACGTCGTCGCCGTCGAGCTGAATCTGATCGAGCCTGAGCCCGCCCGCGGTCACGCGAGCGGCGGATAAGGGAGACGGCCATGAACCGTAGGGAACAATCTGTTTTCGCGATTCCGCCATGCAGTAATTGATCGATTCTGACACTTTTCACCTCAGTCTTCGTTACAACTCGCGGGGTCGATACAATTGCGGCGTGGATCGGCGGAGTTTTGTGGCGGCGCTGTTGGCGGCGCCGTTGTGCCAGGTACGCAGGGTTTGCGGACAGACGAATGACCTGACCGCATTGACGATCGCGGAAGCATCTCGCCGGCTGGCATCGCGATCGCTCACGCCGTTGCAGCTGACCAACGCCTATCTGTCGCGCATCGGCGTCGTCAACAAACAGCTGAATGCCTACGTGACGGTGACGACCGATCTGGCGCGCCGCGAAGCGCGGGCGCTTGGCGACAAACCCAGAGGCGCGATGTGGGGCATCCCGATCGCGCACAAGGATCTGCTCGAGACCAAGGGCGTGCGCACGACGGCCGGTTCGATGCTGTTCGATCAGCATGTTCCCGATACAAACGCGGCGATCGTGCAGCAGCTCGAAGACGCCGGCGCGGTGCTGCTCGGCAAGACCAACACCCACGAGCTCGGCGGAGGCGTGACGACGATCAATCCGTTCTATGGCACGACGCGGAACCCGGTCGATGCCACACGCATCCCCGGCGGATCGAGCGGCGGTTCCGCCGCGGCCGTCGTCGCCCGGTTGTGCGCAGCCGCGACCGGCAGCGACACCGGCGGCAGCGTCCGCATTCCGGCGGCGTTCTGCGGATGCGTTGGCTACAAGCCCACGCACGGCAAGTTCAGCACCCAGGGATTGATCGCCGCATCACCGACCTTCGATCACATCGGCTTCCTGACCCGCACGGTTGAAGATGCGCAGCTGATCGCCGGTCTGGCTACGGGTCAAATCGAGAAGCCGCGCATCGCGATCGCTCGGAATTTTTTCTTCGCGAACTTGGAGCCCGAAGTGGCCGCCGCTTTTGCCGCGTTGAAATACCCAGACATCGAATTCCCTGTCGACGCCAACACTCGCGGGCGTGTGTTCGATCCGGTGTTTACGTTTGAAATGTGGGGACGGTTCGGGCCAGATTGGCGGACGAGTCCCGGATCCTTTTCGAAAGCGATGGCGGAGTTCTTCCTGACGCCGCGACCCGCGATCGCGGAATATGAAGACGCGCTCGCGGCCTTGAAGGAATATCAGGCCGCCGTCGACAAGCTGTTCGATCAGGTCGACGTGATCATCACCCCAACCGTGCCGATGGTCGCTCCACCGGTTGCCGGCCCGATCGACGGCATGAAGATCCTGAGAAATACCTGGCCCTTCAACGCCGCCGGTACACCGGCCATCTCGATCCCGGCCAAAACAACGGGATTACCGGTGGGGATTCAACTCGTCGCAAAGAGGGGTGAAGACGACAAGCTGTTGCAAATCGCGAGGGCGTTTTAGCCCTAAGACCCTAGGCCCCTAAGACCCTAAGACCTATACTTTGGGGCTATGCAATCACGCCTTCGCTCCATTGCCCTTGTTGTCCTTGCCCTGGCGCTTTCGTCCGCGGCGCCGTACGCCCAGGCGCCCGCCGCCCCAAAGGTCACCACGCCGAAAGCGTTTTTCGGACACGACATCGGCGCCGACTACGTGCTGCCGAACTACACCAAGTTCAGCGAGTACGTGAAGAAGCTCGATGCCGAATCCGATCGCATGGTCGTCCAGTCGATCGGCAAGACCGCCGAGGGACGCGATCAGCTGATGGCGATCATCACCACGCCGGAGAATCACAAGAACCTGGCGAAGTACAAGGACATCTCACGCCGCCTGGCGCTGGCCGAGGGACTTACCGACGATCAGGCGCGCGCGCTCGCGCGTGACGGCAAGGCGGTGGTCTGGATCGACGGCGGCTTGCACGCCACCGAAGTGCTCGGCGCGCAGCAGCTCACCGAGACGATCTATCAGCTGGTAAGCAAGAATGATCCCGAGACGATGCGCTTCCTGCGCGACGTCATCATCCTCGCCGCCCACGTCAATCCCGACGGCATGGAGCTGGTGTCCGACTGGTACATGCGCAACCCGGATCCCACGAAGCGCGAGACCGGAACGCTGCCGCGGCTGTATCAGAAGTACATCGGCCACGACAACAACCGCGACTTCTACATGTCGGCGCAGAACGAGTCGATCAACATCAACAGGCAGCTCTATCAGGAGTGGTTCCCGCAGATCATTTACAACCATCACCAGACGGGTCCCACCGGCACGATCCTCTTCGCTCCGCCCTTCCGCGATCCCGCGAACTACAACTATCACCCGCTGATCATCACCGGCCTCGACGTGGTCGGCTCGGCGATGCACAACCGCTTCGTCGCGGAGAACAAGCCCGGCGCGACGATGCGCCGCGGTGCGAATTATTCGACGTGGTGGAACGGCGGCCTGCGCACCTCGCCGTACTTCCACAACATGATCGGCCTGCTCACCGAAACGATCGGCAGCCCGACGCCGATGGAAGTCGCGTTCGTGCCGGATCGCCAGATGGCGAGCGCCGATCTGCCGTTCCCGATCCAGCCGCAGAAGTGGCACTTCCGCCAGTCGATCGACTACTCGATCACCGCCAACTGGGCGGTGCTCGACGTGGCGTCGCGCAATCGCGAAATCTTCCTCTACAACATCTACCAGATGGGCCGCGACAGCATTGCCAAGGGATCGAAAGACACCTGGACGATGTATCCGCGCCGCCTGCAGGCGATGAAGGACGAGATCGCGCGCTCGCAGAAGGTCGATGCCGGCGATCCGCGGATGAACACCGGCGGCTTCGCGCGCAACACCGTGCCGGTCGCGCAGTACGAGAAGCTCGCACACAAGCCCGAATGGCGCGATCCGCGCGGCTACATCCTGCCGGCCAATCAGCCTGACTTCCTGACCGCCACCAAGTTCGTGAACGCGCTGATCAAGAACGGCGTCACGATTCATCGCGCGACGGCGCCGTTCAGCGTCGCGGGCAAGCAGTATCCCGCCGGCTCGTGGGTCGTGAAGTCGGCGCAGGCGTTCCGCCCGCACGTGCTCGACATGTTCGAGCCGCAGGATCATCCGAACGACTTCCAGTTCCCCGGCGGGCCGCCGATTCCGCCGTACGACAACGCCGGCTGGACGCTCGCCTACCAGATGGGCGTGAAGTTCGATCGCATCCTCGACGGCTTCGACGGTCCGTTCGAGAAGGTCACCGGCCTGCAGAAGCCGGCGCCCGGACGCGTGACTGAAGCCGCCGGCGCGGTGGGTTACGTCGTCGCCCACCATCAGAACGATGCGTTCATCGCCGTCAATCGCCTGCTGAAGGCCAATGAAGAAGTGTTCTTCGTTGCCGATCGCAACTGGCAGAGCAGCGACGGCACAGGCGCGATCTTCATCAGCGCCAAGCCGACGACGAAGGCGGTGCTCGATAAGGCCGCTGCCGATCTCGGATTGAATTTCACGGCAGTGACCCAACGCCCCTCCGGCGCGACGCATCGGCTGACGAAGCCGCGCATTGGCTTGTGGGATCAGTACGGCGGCTCGATGCCGTCAGGCTGGACGCGCTGGCTGCTGGAGCAGTACGAGTTCGACTTCGAGCGCGTGTTCCCGCAAACGCTCGACGCGGGCAACCTCAAGTCGAAGTTCGACGTGATCATCTTCCCCGACGGCGGCATTCCCGAGACCGACGGCGGTGGCGGCGGCTTCGGCGGACGCCAGCCAGCGCCGAACGAGATTCCCGAGGAGTATCGCGGTCATCTCGGCCGCGTCACCTTGAAGACGACGGTGCCGAAGCTGAAGGAATTCGCGGAAGCCGGCGGCGCGATCGTCGCCTTCGGCGGTTCAGCGGTGCTCGGTCATCATCTGGGCCTGCCGATCAGCGATCACCTCGTCGAATTCAACAACGGCGTCGAGCGGGCGCTGCCGCGCGACAAGTACTACATTCCCGGATCGATCCTGCAGGTCGCGGTCGACAACACCAGCCCGCTGGCCTACGGATTCGAGAAGAACGTCGACGTGATGTTCGACAACAGCCCGGTGCTGCGGCTCGGTCCCGGTGCGATGACGAGCGGCGTGCGCCCGGTGGCGTGGTTCGCCGGCAAGGAGTCGCTGCGCTCCGGATGGGCGTGGGGCCAGCAGTATCTGCAGGACGGCGTCGCAGCTGCCGAAGCGAAGGTCGGCAAGGGCAAGGTGTTCCTGCTCGGACCGGAGATCACCTTCCGCGCGCAGCCACACGGCACGTTCAAGTTCCTGTTCAACTCGATCTATTACGGGACTTCGACGCAGGCCGGCGCGGCGCAAACCACCATCACCGCGCAGCAATGACGCTGGAGCAATATTTTTCGCTCGCCAGCGTCCTTGCGTTCGTCGGCTGGCTGATTCTCATCCTCCTACCGAAACGCCCGCTCCCGGTCCTGGTGGCGGGCGTTTTTCTACCGCTGCTGCTCTCGTTGATGTATCTCTATTTCATCTTCTTCAACATGAGCGGCGCCGAGGGCGGCTTCGGATCGCTGGCTGACGTCACGAAGCTGTTCGCCAAGCCGGAGCTGCTGCTGGCGGGATGGATTCATTACCTGGCCTTCGATCTGTTCATCGGCGCGTGGGAGATTCGTGACTCGCAGCGCCACCAGATTCCGCACCTGGTCATGATCCCGTGCCTGGTGATGACGTTCATGCTTGGCCCGATCGGCCTGTTGTTCTACTTCCTGATTCGCACCGCCAAGCTGAAGAGCGTCGAAGTTGCTTAGCGAGCTCCGTCACCGCGATCCGCTGCTGTTCTGGACCGGCGCCGCCATGATGCTGGCGTTCGTCGTCGCCGCGCTGATCTCGATCGGCGACACGCGCACGGTGATGGGCATCAACCCGTGGATCAAGCCGATGAAGTTCCTGATCTCGGTGACGATCTTCATGTGGACGATCGCGTGGTTCATGCCGGAGACGCGGCCGAACCCGGCGAAACGGAAATTCGTCAGCTGGACGATCGCGTTGATGATGACCGGTGAGATCATCGCGATCATCACGCAGGCCGCGCGCGGCACGACCTCACACTTCAACGTCCGCACCGGCTTCGACGCCGCGATCTTCAGCGCCATGGGCACGATGATCATGCTGAACACCTTCGCGGTGATGGTGCTCCTGTGGATCATCCGCCGCGACACGCCGGAGCGCCGCGCCGGCTACATCTGGGGCATCCGCCTCGGCCTGATCATCTTCCTGCTGGCGAGCGCCCAGGGCGGCATGATCATCACCAACAATGCCCACACCGTCGGCGCCGCTGACGGCGGCGCCGGATTGCCGTTCGTCAACTGGTCAACGACGCACGGCGATCTCCGAATCGCGCACTTTGCCGGCCTGCACGCGCTGCAGGCACTGCCGCTGCTCGGATTCCTGCTAGACCGCAACCGCGTGCCGGCGAGAAACGTAATCTTCGCAGTGGGGGTCCTCTGGATCGCCGTCACCG
>DASUSZ010000016.1:0-15731 GCA_036374815.1 Vicinamibacterales bacterium
ATCAGCGGTCTCGTCCGTTCCATGGACAAAAAGCGTCCACGCGCGTGACTTTAACTAAACTTCTAACTTCTAACTTCTAACTTCCAACTTCTAACTCCTAGCTACTAGCTACTAGCTACTTGCTGTTTACCACCTCGAACACCCGCACCATCGGCGACTCATTCTCCTTTTGCGCCGGGTCGCGAAACTCTGACGCGATCTTCAGCCCCTCCACCGCGGGCACGGCGAATGCCGGCTGCCACGGCGTGAGGCCGACGGCTTCGAATCCGGGGCCGCGCTGCGAGGCGGTGCGTTTGGCTTCCTCCGGTTCCGCGTATTGCCACCGGCCCACGACTTCGCAGAACGGCCGCCCGTTGGTGTCCGTGCGCTGCGCGATCTGCGCCACGTAGGTATTGTTGACCGGGCGCGACGCGGCCCCGCCCAGCACCATCAGCCGATATGCCATCGCCTGGTAGTAGGCCTCGCGATAAACCCACGTCGGCTCCCACGCATCATCATTTGAGCGCCGCGAGAAGCACAGCGAATAGAACCTCGATGTCGGAATGCCCGCCCAGTCCGCGAGATTCTGGAAGCGGCCCGCGAGCGATCCGCCCGGCCCTTCGCGAAACGGCAGCTCCCAGTCGACCACGACGTAGCGCGCGCGATCGGCGGCGAGGATCTTCATCGCGTCCGCCTCGCTCGTCGACGTCAGGAAGCGCGCCGCCTTGTCGGCGCCGTTTTGCGTCGGGTTGCTGATCGGCACCCGCCGCGCCGTCTGCATGATCCAGTAGCCCTGGTCCCACCAGTTCATCACGGTGAAGGTTGCGGGCGCGTTCGTCCGGCCGTAGCGCGCGTAGTAATAGTCGGCGGATGCGAACGGCTCGGGCGTATTCATGCGCAGCCATTCCATCGCGTTGAACCAGTAATCCGGCATGCCGCCGGTGCGCGTGGTGGTGATTGCCGCCGGGACAATGTTTGGCGCGACGAGCAGGCCCGCGACCGCGACGACTGCGAGCTCGCGCTGCAGCGGCCACGGCTTTTTCAGGCGCGGCTTCGGATTATCTGCATGCGGCACGCCGCCCCAGTCGAGGATGCGCACCGCCAGCCATGAGATTACCAGCGCCGTCGCGGGCACCAGGTAGTAGCCGAATCGATTCTGTCCGAGCGTCGCCACGTAGTTGGCGGCGGTGAAGCACAGAATCAGGATGTGATCGATCCGGCGCGAGCGCCACGCCGCGATCGCCAGCAGCGGCATCGCGACGAGACCCGCGTAGAAGCCGCTGCGGAAGAACACCCACGGCTGCGACCACGTCCAGTTGCCGGTATAGAGAAACAGCGGCCGCGCTTCGAGCACCGCCATCCGCGTGGCATCGGGGCGGAAGCGGTTCAGGTCGGTCAACACCTGGTTGAACAGGCCTGGCAGCGTCAGCCACACCACCAGCACCAGAGCAACCGTGGCGATCGACAGGATGCCGAGGGTCTTGAGCAAGTGATTGGCGAAGCGCATCACCGCCAGCGATACGACGATCAGGCCAACGAGCGCCGCGACCTGCGTGTTGTAGCGAAACAGCGCCGGATCCTGGAACACCAGGACGATGGCGAGCGCGATCGACGCCATGATCGCGGTGAACCGGCCCGCGGGCGCGCGCCGCTCGGGCGCAACGATCGCGGTGAGCACGATCCACACCGCGAGGATGAAGACGAAATACGAACCGCTCGCCCATGCCAGCAGGTAGAGGCCGAGGCAGATGCCGGCGCCGGCGACCGTGCCATACGCAATACCGGCCATCGTCGCCATCGCGAGCAGCACTTCGAGCGCGTGGTGATCGACGAAGCCAACCAGCGTGCGATCGAGAAAGTGCCCCGGCAGAATCGCGGCGAGGAGTCCGGCGATGAATCCCGCGCGCCGGTCGAATGCGATCGTCGCCAGTGCCCAGACCGCGAGCACCGCGAGCACGCCGGCGATCGCGGGCACGAGCGCGGCGACTTTCTCGATGTACGGCGTGGGCGCATCGCGCCCCTGCGTAACGAACACGATCGTCGCCGTGATCGCGTCGAGCAGCGGCGCGACGGCGACGTACTGGCCGTCCGGCGCCGCGTACGGATCGACGGTGACGCGATGCGGAAAATTGCGAACCTGGCTCTCGGCCAGCCGCACGTGGTACCACGCATCGGTCTCGAGGAAGTTCACCCGCGCCTGGCCACCTTCCCTGAGCGAGGTCGATGGGAAAACGTCATCCCACGGCGCCCACACGCGCAGTCCGGCGGCCACCAGCAGGATGACGGCCAGCATGAAAACGTCAAACTTTCGCACGATTCATCCAGATGATAGCCGCAGTTTCTGCTACCTTCTCGCAGCTTCTGCGCGCAGGTAGCGGTGGGTGCCTGACACCAACCGCTACTCGCAGCTTCTGAGCGCAGTAGCGGTGGGTGCCTGACACCAACCGCTACTCGAACCGCTACTCGAAAGCTGCAAACTGCGCGACGTAGCGGTTGGTGTCAGGCACCAACCGCTACCGGCTACGGGAGGCGAGTGATGTTGAGGGGGGCGCCGCGCAGGAAGCGGTCGCGGTCGGCGATCTTCCACAGACGGGTGCGATGGCTGCGGCCGGCTTCCACCATCGGCGGCCAGTCGAGCGCGCCGGCGGGATAGGATGCGAACTTCTTCCTGAACAGTTCGTCCTCCCACGCGTCGAGGACGACGAAGACGGGGCGGCCGGATTGTTCGAGGGTGGCCACAGCTTTGTCGAGCGTCTCCGGTGTCGCCGCTTCCCACCGCAGGATCGGACGGCCGGTGTAATAACGCATCGATCCGCTCTGTTCGCCGGACAGTATGACCGCTTCACCCGGAACGTTCGCGTTGATGTAGCCGGCGATGCGTTCCACGCGCGCGAGCTGATCGCGGAGCTGAAAGGTGCCGTGCATGCGCGCGGTGAACAGGTTGTAGGCGGTGACGCCGAGCAGCAATGCAAACAACACAGGCACGCGGATCGTCACCGGCCACGCAGCCAGCCATACCGCGATCTCCGCCGCAGCGAAGATTGCGAGCACGGCGAGCGCGGGCAGCAGGAATCGCAAATAGGACCAATCGTCGAACACCGCGTAGATCAAATACGACGCGACGACGAGAACCGCGAAGACCGCCATTGCCTGAGCGATCCGTTCGCGGCGCAATCGCCAGAAACCAATCACGCCGAACAACATGATCGGCGCTGACGCCAGCGTCCACGACAGGTATCGCGATGCGTTCGGAACGATGTTGGTAAGCGCGAACAGCTCCTCCGCCGTACCATAGCCGGATCGGAACGGCGATCCGTACCAGAACGCCTGGATCGCGGCGAGAAAGATGCCCGCAATGGCGACTGGCGCCGCAAACCACAGCCGCCGTTGCGCGATCACGAGCGGCACGATTGCCAGCGGCGCAAGATTCGGCCGGATCAAAACGGCGATCGCGCACGCGATTCCGGCAGGCGCATCTAATGATGCGCCGCTGCGAGCGAGCAATGCGAAACACACCATCCACGCGGCCGTCACCGGCACGTCGCTCATCGGCTGGATCGACTGGTAGAGAAAGACAGGTGTAAATCCCAGCAACACCGCGGCGATCACCGCCGCTGCCCCGCCGGCCAGCCGCGAGGCGATCAGGGCAACCGCCAAGACGGCAATCGCCGTCGACGCGACCACCAGCGCCGACGCGCCGGTCACTCCGGCGATCGCTTCAGGAATCGCCATCAACAGCGGAAGTCCCGGCGGGTATGTCGGGGCTTGTCTAACAGAGATGATGTCGCTCAGCGCAATCGGACGCCAGCCGAGCGGCGAAAACAGCCACTGGTCCTCGCCTGGATCGTAGCGAATAGCGCGCTCGTTGTAGAGCAAGTCACCCGACGCCCACATCTCCGCCTGGCTCACGTAGCCCGACGCATCAGCTCCAGCCGCCGACCGCGTCGCGAACACAGCCGTCATCGCCATCACGAGGAGCGCGATCGCAATCACGCTCGCGCGATGCGTCAGGCGATGCCACGCCGCCTCTAAATCGCTGTCGATCGCCTGGGCCCGGCGCGCCCACGACAGCCACAGCGTGAAGTTGATGAATGCCAGAAACGCAATCGGCAGCGGCGAGCGGGCGGAAATGCGAAGGCCGCCAACAGTGGTTCGAAAACCACCGCTGACGGCCAGTGTCACTGCGATCGCGGCGAGCAGCGCCGCAATGAAAAGTAGGAACCTGCGATTCAAGCTAAGACCCTAGGACCCTAAGACCCTAAGACCCTCGCGCTAGCGCTTCGGAATCGTCCAGTAATAGACCTTGCGGCCGTCGACGTCGAGCTCCTTCTCCGGCTTCCAGTCGCCCATGTCGAACGCGTGCGAAACGATGCGCGTGCCGGGCTTCAGCTCCTTCATCAGCTTCGGCATCAGCTTGACGTTGAGCGACGGCAGCAGATAGAGCGTGACGACCGACGCGCCGCTGAGATCCTGCTCGAACAGATCGGCATGGACCACGCGCACGAGATTGCCGACGTTGTTCTTCGCCACGTTCTCGTTGGCTTCCTTGATGCGCTCGGGATCGATGTCGAAGCAGACGCCGCGGGCGCCGTACTTGCGGGCCGCGGTCACCGGAATCCGGCCGTCGCCGCAGCCAAGGTCATAGACCACGTCGTTCTTCGTGACGTTGGCGACCTGCAGCATGGCCTCCACCACGGGCTCCGGCGTGGGCACGTAAATCACGTCGGGGCGGCGCGTCGGCGCAGCGGTCTGCGCCAGCGCCGAAGTTGCGCCGGGCAAGCCCGCGACGACGAGCGTCACGGCCAGGGCGAGAAGACGAATACGCATTCGAAGTAACCTCCTTAGGTCCGAGGGCCCAAGTATATCTAACCAAACCTACGTCACCGCGGCCGCGTTGATCGTTGCCGGGGTGCTCGCCGTTCCCGCGATTCGTCACTGGCGCGAACGGCCGCCTGCGCCGGTTCCCCCAGCTCAGCCGCTCCGGAGCACTTGGATCGCACCGGATGGCCTCGATGCCGGCGCAGGGGCCGATTACTCCTTTGGACTGTCGCTCGCGCCGGATGGCCGACAGCTCGCCTACCCCGCGGCCAAGGCCGGGGTGGTGTCACTGTGGCTGCACGACCTGTCGAGCGGCGCGGCGCGCGAGTTGCCCGGCACGAGCGGCGCTACGATGCCGTTCTGGTCGCCGGACATGACGAAGATCGGATTCTTCGCGGACGGGAAACTCCGCATGTTCGAGCTCGCCGCATCGACAGTTTCCGATCTCGCTGATGCGCCTGCCGCTCGCGGCGGCGCATGGAACCGCGACGGGGTCATCGTCTTCGCGCCGTCACCGAATGGCGCGCTGATGCGGCGTGATGCGTCCGGCGCGATCGCGCCGCTGACCACACTCGCACCAGGCGACACCGCTCACACGTGGCCGTCGTTGCTGCCCGATGGCCGCCACGTCGTTTACCTGGTCTCGTCTTCGCAACCGCAACGCGCGGGGATCTGGATCACGTCGCTTGGGGGCGCGAGCGAGACGAAGCGCCTCGCGAGCGCTGATTCGCAGGCGATTGTTGCCGGCGATTCACTGCTGTACCTGCGCGACACCGCGCTGGTCGCGCATGCGATCGATGACGCGTCGCTCGCACTGACGGGACGGTCGGAAACCGTCGGACGCGATGCCGGCCGCGGCCCGCTCGGCCAGTTGTTCGCCACCGCATCCGATGACGTGTTGATCTACGGCGCGCCCGGCAGCGCGCTGCGCCGGCTGCGATGGATCGCACGCGACGGTGCATCAGCAGGCCCAGCGAGCGAGCCGATCGATGCGTGGGATCTGCGCATCGCTCCCGACGGCAACCGCATCGTCGTGACCGAGATGGATCGCCAGCTGCGCACACTCGATGTCGTGATCCGCACCGGATCGCAGCCGGCGCCGGTGCGGCTGTCGCTCTCGACCGATATCGATGAAAGCGGCGTGTGGTCGCCTGATGGCCTGCGCATCGCCTGGGCCGGCCAGCGGCGGAAGGTGATGCTGCGAGGCGCGGGCGCGGTGCTGCCGGAGCAGACGATTGCCACGTTCGACACGCCGGTGCAGGTGTGGGACTGGTCGCGCGACGGGCGATCGCTGCTGATCGGACGAAGGCACAACGACAACGGCGAGGATCTCTGGATCCAGCCGCCGAGCGAAGGCGCAGCGGCAACGCCTTTGGTGATTGCACCGTTCGATCAGACCTACGGCGTGTTCTCACCCGACGGCCGCGCCATCGCGTATGCCTCGAACGAGTCGGGACAATTCGACATTTACCTCGATACGTATCCGAAGCCCGGCAAGCGCGTCCGCGTCACCACCGCCGGCGGGACCGAGCCACGCTGGAGCTCCGACGGACGCGAGCTGTTTTTTCGCAGAGGCGGGGCGATCCATTCGGTGCGATTCGGCAGCGCGATGGAAGTCGAATCGATCACGCAGCTGTTCGAGCTCGAGTTCGCGATACGCGCCTACGACGTGTCGCGTAACGGGCGCTTTCTGGTGAACGTGCCAGGCCGCAGCAGCGCCGCGGCCTCAAGCACCATCGTCACCAACTGGAAACCTCGCAGAGCAAACACCGGAACACAGAAGCACTGAAACACCGAAACAAAAATTGTTTTTCTGTGCTTCCGTGTTCCCGTGCTTCCGTGTGATGCTTTTCAAAGCACATGAAACTCGCGACCTGGAACGTCAACGGCATCCGCGCCCGCCAGGCGCAGCTCTTCGAATGGCTCGCCGCTGAAAAGCCCGACATCGTCTGCCTGCAGGAGATCAAGGCGTCGCAGGATCAACTGACGTTCGAGCTGCGGGACATGGAGGGCTACTGGGGCTACTGGCACGGCGACAAGGGCTACTCCGGTGTGGCGCTGCTGGTGGCGAAGTCTCTAGCAGGAGCGCTGCCGATGTGCTCGCATCCTGGATTCGACTTCGAGCAGCGCATCGCGTGCACGACTATTTCTGTGCCCGGCCCTCTGGCCCGGGAGGTCATGGTCGCGTCGGTCTACGTGCCGAACGGCGGCAAGGACTTCGACGCGAAGATGCGCTTCCTCGAAGCGCTCGACGCGTTCGTCGTCGACGCGGAGCGCGATGGCAAACTGGTGATCCTGTGCGGCGACTTGAACGTCGCGCTCGAGGAGCGCGATATCCATCCCAAGCTGCGCAAGCCGCGGCAGATCGGCGCGACACCGGAAGAGCGCGCGCTGCTCGCCCGCATCATGTCGCGCGGACTGGTCGACGTGCACCGGATGTTCGAGGGCGGCAACGACAACCTGTTCACCTGGTGGGCGCCGTGGCGGCAGATGAAAGAGAAGAACATCGGCTGGCGGATTGATTACGTGCTGGCGTCGAAAGCGCTTGCCGACCGCGCCAGGTCCGCGACGGTGCAGCGCGAAGTCGGCAGCAGCGATCACGGACCGGTTGTGGTGCAGTTCGACTTCAGCTAGGCAGTTTCTCGATCACCGCTTTCAACGCCGCCGCTTTCTCGCGCATCTCCGGGTGCGCGATCGCGACATCGACCAGGTTCAGCGCGAGGCCCTTGCCGCCGGTGCGGGCGTAACACTGCGCGCCGTTGAACGCCGACTGCGCCGACTTCAGTTCGGCGTTCTCGGCGTCGCGCTGCAGCCGATCCAGATTGCGCTGGTCCCGCGCATTCAGCGGCGTGCCTCGCTTCTGGATGGTCATCTCCAGCCGCGCACGCTCCTGCCGCAGGTCGGCGGCGGCGCTGACGAAGCACGTCATGCTGCGCGCGAACTTAGGCGCAGCCACCGCAAGCGCATTCTGATCGATGCTGACCAGCCCCGACATCCACACCGCGTCGCACGCGCCGGGATTGGCCGCGAAGGCGGTATCGAAACGATCCACCGCGATCTGCAGTGTTTGCCGCGAATACGCGATCAGGCCCGCCAGCATGTAGACGCGCGAATTCGACAAGCCGCGGGTCGCGTTTTCGACGTCCAGCCACGCCGCGTCGTAGTCCTTCAGGTGATACCGGTTCCACGCGCGCCAGTAGTTGGCGTCCGGAATATGCCAGGTGCCGAGATCGAGCAGTTGTGTCGCGGTCGCAATCGCTTCCCGATGGCGCATCAGGTAACTTTGCGCCTGCATCTTGCCGCTCATCGCATCGCGATGCGTCGGGTAGTCTTGCAGCACATTTTCAAACCCCGACAGCGCGCTCTCGTATTCTTCAGCGGCGAGATTAGCGTTCGCCCACGACATGGTCAGCATCAACGAGCGCGGGAACGCTTCGCGTCCCTGCCCGTACAGTGCAATCACCTTGGACAAGTCGATCGCCTGGCCGAGCGATGCGACCATCTCTCGCCGGCCCTCCCAATAAAACGTATCGGCCCAGCGCGGATTCGATTCCCGCAGCGCGCCAACCCTGGGCGCGGCCGGCCGTCCGCAGATCGACAGGCGGAACTGCATCAACGGCGAGCCGGCGTATTGGGCCGTCAGCGCCTTGATGTCGACGCTTTCGATCAGCTTCTGCTGCTCGCAATCGATCGCAAGCGCGACATACTTCGCGGTGAGATCGGATGCCGGGAATGCATCCAGCGCACGGCGCACGGGATTTCCCGGTTCGAGTGGCGGCCGCTTGCCGCCCATCACAAAGGCGCGCATTTCCGGATCGAGACCGGTCGAGTCGCCGACGATCAGCTCCGCCGCATCGAACACGGCCTGACGAGACGGCACGATCAGACTTTTCGCTCTCGCCAGCGCGTCCTCGGCGGGGATGCCGAGCTCCTTTTCGCGGATCGCGATCAGCAGCGCGGTATCGAACTTCTGCCCGGGAACGCCGGACGGCTGCACCTTGCCCTGGCCGATTTTTTCAAGGAGCGCGAGCGACTCCTCGAGGCAGGTGTAACAGCCTTCGCTGCGAAGCGCCTCTGCCCGCGCCAGGTCCGCGACTAGTTGAGGAGGTGGCCCCTTCGGCGCGCAGGCAGAGATCAGGCCAATGGGCCAGTAGGCTAACAGGCTAATAGCGAAGAGCGCGCGAAGACGCATGCGACTCCAGTCTTAGACACCGGATTCTTCTGCTTAGCGCGCCCTCTTAGCCGATTGGCCTATTCGCCTATTGGCCTGCTCCTACGGAAGAGCGAGCGCAATGAGCTCCGGCACGTCCGTCGACGTACGGCCGCTCACCGTGATCGCTATGTACTGTTTGCCGCCGATCGAATACGTCATCGGCGTGCCAATCGCCGAACCAGGCAGATCCGTCCACGCGACTTCCTTGCCGGTGGCCTTGTCGAATGCGACCAGCCGCGCGCCGTTGTTCGTGCCGCCGGTCGTCAGCGGGTAGATCAACAGCGTTTTGGTGAGCAGCGGTCCTGCGAGCGTGATGTCGCCGCCGACCGGTCCAAGATTCAGTGGCTTCAGTCTCGGATTGTTGCGGATGCGATCGCCGTTGCCGGTCGGGATCATCCACGCGTGATTGCCGGTGTTCATGTCGATCGCCGTCATGCGTGAGTAGGGCGGTTTGAACAGCGGCAGGCCGTCAGGCATCTGCGGATTGCGCGCCGGCGTCTGCATGTAGAGAAGATTGCTGTCGAGCGCCTTGTCGGGCGGGCTCAGCTTGCTGACCGCGTACGCATTGCGCGACGGCACGTAGAGCATGCCCGTGGCGGGATCGACCGCCGCGCCCGACCAGTTCGCGCCTCCGGTCGTCCCAGGACGAATGATCGTGCCTTCGATCGATGGCGGCGTGAACAGCGGACCGGTCCTGAAACCCTGGATCGCTTTCTCCGCCATCGCGCGAATCTCCGGCGTGAAGTCCGCAAGATCGTCGACCGTCACACCTTGGTACTCGAACGGCGCGGGCTTTGACGGGATCGGCTGCGTCGGCGATGCCTTTTCGCCGGGCACGTCGGAGGGCGGTACCGGCTTCTCTTCGATCGGCCAGATCGGCTTCCCGGTCGCGCGATCGAACGTGTAGACGTAACCCTGTTTGGTGATCTGCGCCAGCGCCTTGATGCGCGTGCCGTTGACGGTGATATCCAGCAGGTTCGGCGCGGCGGGATTGTCGTAGTCCCACAAGCCGTGATGCACGGTCTGGAAATGCCACACGCGCCTGCCGCTGTTGATGTCGAGAGCGACGACGCTTTCCGCGAAGAGGTTGTTGCCGAGCCGATGCGCGCCGTAGAAATCGGGAGCGGTGGTGTTGGTGGGCAGGTAGACGAGACCGAGCTCCTCGTCCGCGCTCATGATCGTCCACACCGTCACCTTGCCGGCGTACTCGTTCGAGCCGTCCTGCCACGTGTCACTGCCGAACTCGCCCTTCTGCGGGATCGGCTGGAACGTCCATCGCACTTTCCCGGTACGCGCATCGAATGCGCGAATCCAGCCGGGGATCTGCTCCTTCGTCTTGATGAGGGACGAAATCGCCGCCGGCGTGATGACCATGTCCTTGACGACGATCGGCGGCGACTGCACCGAGTAGGTGAGCGCGTTGAGGTAGTCGCGCGTGCCGCGCCTGGCGCGCGGCAAGCCTTCCATCAGGTCGACCTTGCCGTTGACGCCAAAATCCTTGACGGGGCGGCCGGTCTTCGCGTCCACGCAAACCAGGTAACCGTCACCCGTGCCCCAGTAAATTCGCTCGTCGGGACCGCTGGCCCTGGGCGACGTCGAAGCGTCGCGCCAATACGCGACGCCCCGCTGGTTCCACCGCAGGCTCATCGTCGTCGTGCCCGACTCGTAGCTCTTCGGGTTGTAAATCCACTTCAACGCGCCGGTGCGCGCATCGAAAGCGGCGCCAACGGATGCCGGCGTGTTGACGTAAAGCGTGCCGTTGACCATCAACGGCGTCGCCTTGTAGTTCTGCACGAACGGCGGCTGGTTGTCGCGCCACCGCTTCGGATCGATGCGGCTCAACTCTTCGAAGATCAGCTTCGAATCCGCCGACCACTCGCTGCCGTCGGGCAGCGTCATGCTGAGGAACGCATCGGGCGACTTGGCGCGCCACGCAACCTCGAGCGATCCGAAATTCGATGCGTCGATCTGATCGAGTGGAGAGTACTTCGAGTTCGCGAGATCGCCGCCGTAGGTTGGCCACTCACCGATCGCCGTCGAAGACACGGCGGGTTGCTGGGCTCCCACCGTCGCCGTCAGCGTGGCGAGCAGGACGAGGGCACGCGCGAGGTAACGTCGCATCATTCGGTTTGCTCTTTGAGTTGCCCGTAAGACGAGCGCATCAGCGTTGGACCCGGAACGCCACCCACTGTTGCGCGGTTTGGCCGCCGGCGGTTGCCGCGATGCGCAGGACGTAGGTGCTGTTGGCGAGGCTGCCGACAGGAAGCGGCAGCCGCGTCTTCCCTCCGGTGATGGCCACGGACTGCAGCGTCTGCAGGAAGTCGCCCTTGCCGTTGAGCAGATCGATCTTCACTTCGGGGGTCACGCCGTCCGGGGCCTGCACTTCGAGCTCGATCAGGATGCGATCGGTCGCGGTGAATCTCGTCATCGCCGTTGGCGACGCGGCAGGATTCGCCTCGATGGCGCGGAGCTCGAGCATGTTCTTCGCGCGAAGTATCTTTGGCGTCGCCAGCACCAGCGCGTCCTTGCTGAAATCGGGCACGGCCTGTGCCTGGACCCATCGATCGATTACTTCCCCCGATGCGGTGAGCGACGTGAATCGGAGACGCTGACGGCCGGCGGGGAAATCGAATCGCGCCATCAGGGGCAGCTCTCCCGGGGCGCCGCCGATGACCTGTGCCGGCATCGTTTCCTTGCCTGCGTCGTCGACCGGCTGAATCTCGAGACGCGCCGGCTTCTGCGCCGGTGCCGGCTGGTTCGTCTCCCACGTGAACATCACGCGCGTCCTGTCCGCATCGGCTTTCGCGAAGCCGGTCCAGATCGACACCGCGCGCGTGTTGACGGAATCCGACAATGCCGCGAGCGCGCCCGTGAGCGCCGTGTTGACGGGCGTGGCCGCGGCCTCGGCCGCGGCGGTCAGCTCCTTTTCGCTGGCAGCCCAGTAGCCGCGGCGCGCGTTGACGCGAACGCCGCGCCGCTTCACGCGCACCTCGATCTCGTGAAACTTGCCGTCGTTGGTGCGCCGCGTCGGCGTGTAGCCGATCAGGTAGTACGCGCTCGCGTCGGCCATCACGCCGGCGAGCTGCTCGATCGGGTTATTGGTGTTGACGATGGCGCGCCCGCCGGTGTCGGCGGCGAGCCGCCGCAGCACCGTGTCGCCGCCGAAGCCGACCGTGCCGAGCGGACGCGGATCGATCACGTGGATCGTGACGTTGCCGCGATTGGCGGCCTCGTCGATCTCGCGCATCAGATGATCGTTGGGACTGCCCGGGCGGACGCCAGGTCCCTGGCTGAAGAACAGGATCGACTTGCGGCCATCACGCAGCCCGCCCATCTGCGTCGCCAGCGCCTTGAGCGCGGAGAGCGTGACGCCGCTGCGCAGCTCCATCCAGTTGCGCTGCGTGAGCTGCGCCTCTTCGATCGCGCTCTTGACCGGGAAGGTTTCGCCATACCGGCCCTCGAAGTTCCGCACCCGCGCCAGCAGCTCGGCTTTCGACCGCGTGTACTTCAGGTCGTAGAGCGTCGTCAGCGGCTCCATCAACGCCACGAGATCGTTGGGACCGAGCTGGTTGATGAACTTCGTCAGCGCGTCGCGCAGCGGCAGGGTGATCTCGGGACGCTTCGAGATGTGATAGTCGTCGAGGAAGATGGCAAACAGCCGCACATCCTCGCGGGCGGCTTCGAGCAGCGCGTGCTCCTTCGAACGAATTTCGAGCGGTTCGTCGAGGTTCGACGTCCGCGTGCCGTCGACCTGGATGAACTTCAAGGTCTCGACGGTCTGCGGCACGTCGTCCTCGGTGACTTCGAAGTCCTCGATCTTCAGATCGGTGACCGGCTCGTCGCCGCGCTGCGTGACGGTGACGTCGACGCGGACCAGATCCGTTCCCGCGCGGAAGACGGGCTGCGCGGGTTGCTGCGCGCCGGTCGCGAGCGGCAACAGGCACAAGGCGAAAGGCAACAGGCACAAGGCCGCTGTTTGCCTTCTTCCTTGCAAGAAGTCCATGTCTGCATCCTATACTGACCAGCAATGCCAGGTCCCAAGCAGTGGGACGTGCTCGGCGTGGGGTGCAACTCCGTCGATCACGTCTACCGGCTGCCCGCCTCCCCGATTGCCGACAGCGCCACCGCCAAATTGCGCATCTCGAGCCACGCGACGATGTGCGGGGGGCAGATGGCAACGGCGATGGCGGCATGCGCCGGGTTCGGATTGAAGACGACGTATCTCGGTGCGGTCGGCCACGATCACAACGGCCGGCTGGTAATCAGCGAGCTCCAGCAGCGCAACGTCGATGTTTCGCACGTGATGACGCGCGAGTGCGCCAACCGGTTCGCGGTGATCACCGTGGATGAAACCTCGGGCGAGCGCATCGTGCTGTGGGACCGCGACGACCGGTTGAACCTGCGGACGCGCGACATGAATACGGCGCTGATCGCCGCGGCGCGGGTCGTGCACGTGGACGACGAGGATCAGGAAGCGGCGATCGCGGCGGCGATGGCGGCGAAAGCGGCCGGCGTGCCGTGCACGAGCGACATCGATCGCATCACCGACCGCACCAAGGACTTGATTGCCGCGGTCAGCATCCCGATCTTCGCGCAGCACGTGCTGCCGGCGGTCACCGGCGAGTCCGACCTGGCCCGCGCGCTGCGGGTCGTGCGCAGAACGCACGATGGATTGTTGTGCGTCACGCTCGGCGCGCACGGCGCGATGATGCTGGCCGGCAACGAGATCGTCAACGAGCCGGCATTCAGCGTGCACGCGGTCGACACCACCGGCGCCGGTGATGTGTTCCGCGCCGCGTTCATTTACGCGCTGTTGAAGGGATATCCGCCGCGCGAGATGTTGCGCTTCGCCAATGCCGCCGCCGCGATCAGCTGCACGCGCGCCGGCGCAATGGCGAGCGTGCCGGCGCTCGCCGAGGTCGAAGGCCTCGTCAAGGCCGAACCAGCGCCTCGGTGAGGACGCGGCCCATCACATTGGGCAGCGTCACGCCGGTCAGGAACGCGAGCGTCGGCGCGAGGTCGATCGGCGCGGCCGGCTCGAGGTACTCGCCTTTCTTGATCCCGAACCCGAACAGCAACACCGGCACGTGGGTGTCGTAACGATGCCCGGTGCCGTGGGTGGTCGTGCTCGAAGATGTGATCCAGTAGGCGCGGCCGAGCATCTTGACGTCGCCGCTGCGTCCCTCGTAATGGCTCAAGAATGATTGGCGCGTCAGCGGATCGGTGGCGGACAGTTCTTCCTTTCGATAGACGCGCCACACGCCCGGCGTCTTGCGCACCGCATCGAGCACTGCTTCCATCGCCGCCGCATTCTGCGTGAGCTTCAGGTAGACGCCGTCGTTGAAGTAGATGTCGTTGCCCATGACGCGCGTGCGGTAGGGGCCGCCGCCCAGCTCGCGGACGAGAATGCCGTCGATCGCCTTGCCGAGGCCGGCGTTGTTGATGCGGCCGGCGTCGAACCCCGCGGCCTGCATCGTTTCCGGCGTCGGCGCGACGCCGTGGTCCGAGCTGAGCGCGACGACATATCGCCCGCGGCCGACCTCGCGATCGAGCTTGTCGAGCAGCAGCCCGATCTGTTCATCGAGGCGGAACAACACGTCCTGGACTTCGTGCGACGTCGGACCGTACGAGTGACCGGTGAGATCGAGCGCGGAAAAGCCAATCGCCAGGTAATCGGTGCCGGCGCCGCGTCCGAGCTTCATCGCGTCGATGGTCGCGATCGCCATCGCGTTCAAGTAGGCGTCGGAGTACGGGCTGGCCTCCCAGGCATCGGTGACCGCGCCGCCAACTTCGTCGCCGCGGCCTTTCGTGACGTGCGGGAACCCGGTCGTGCCGTGCGGAATCCGGCGGCGGTTCTCCTTCGAGTAGTCGTAGACGTATCGATCGAGCGGCATGCCGCGATCCCACGTGCGCCCGAGCTCCGCGGTCATCGGGTGCTTCGCGAAAAATTCCTGGAGGTGCGGCGCGGTCGCCTGCGCAAAGGCCGTTGAGGTGACCCATCCACCCTGGCCCTCGTCGAGCCACGCGATCACGTCCGGCCGGTGTCCGGAAAGGTTGATCGCCGAGCGGGCCTTCAGCGAAATGCCGACCACGCGCGGGGCGGGCCAGCTTTGCATCTGCATCTCGTCCGCCAGCGTCGGCGACATCAGGTTCTTCGCGCTGTGCCCGACGCCGGTGTTCGGCGCGCCGTAACTAATCAGCTTCACGGTCTCATCGTCGGTGCAGCTCACGGTGCGGCTGTTGTTGCGATCCGCCCAGCTGTTCGCCACCATGCCGTGCACCGCGGGCACCGTGCCGGTGCCGATGCTGGCGTGGCCCGCGCACGTGACCGTCGTGTAGTAGGGATAGTTGGCCTGCCGGAACCATGCGCCTTCGGTAATCAGCCGATGCAGCCCCCTGCTCCACTGGTGCCGGAACTTGTCGATGTAGTCGCCGCGCATCTGATCGATCGACAGCAGCACGACCAGTTTGGGACTGCGGGAGCGCGCCGGCTGTTGTGCCGGCAGGGCTGGCCCTTGGAGGAACAGCAGCGTGAGGACGAGGGCGGCAACCGGCTTCATGTGGGCGGGCCGATCATACAATCACGTCATGCCTGGGCGCTGGGCGATTGTGATCGCAGGCGTGGGGATGGCCGTTGCGGCCGACGCCCGCCCGGCGGAGGAGGCGCCGAACCTCACGGACGTCCTGAAAAACGCCGCGGTCTACGTCGAGCGCTTCCATC
>DASUSZ010000017.1:0-13768 GCA_036374815.1 Vicinamibacterales bacterium
CGGTGGCGATGAACAGGTTGGCGATCTTGCCGGGCTCGAGCGAGCCGATGCGATCGGCGACGCCGAGGATCTTCGCCGCGTCGAGCGTGATCGCCCGCAGCGCCCGCTCGCGTTCGAGGCCCCAAGCCACCGAGATCGCGGCTTCATAGGGGATCAGCCGATTATTGGCGGCGCCGCCGGTGCCAAACGCGAACGTCACGCCGGCCTGCGCCAGTTCGCCCGCCGCCTTGTAGGTCGCGGCATGATGCGCGTCCTCGCGCGCCGGCAGCGAAAGGACCGATCCCAGGATCACCGGGATGTTCTTTTCCTTCAGCAGCGACGCGACCAGCGGCGACTCCAGACCGCCCGTGATCACGATCCGAATACCGGTGCGATCGGCGAAGGCCACCGCTTCGCGAATGTCGCCCTCGCTGTTGGCGGTGACGAACATCGGCTGTTTCAACTCGGCCACCGGGGCCAGCGCCGCGAGATTCCAGTCGGTGGCACGCTCGGTCGGCGGCTGCCGGGCGTAGGCACGTGCGCGCGCAAGGGCGTCTTCGACGCGTTTCACCCTGGCGTCACGCTCCCTCTTCAAATCCTCGTACTTGCGATTCTGATCCTGCTGACCGGCCTGGCCGCCGCGGACGAGCGGCGGGAACTGAAAGCTCACGCCGGCGACCGGCTGCAGCGTCGCTTCCTCCCAGGTCCAGCCGTCCAGGTTCATTACCGCGACCTGCCCGCCGATCAGGCCGCCGGCGGGAATCACCGCGGCGGACGTGATGCCGTTGACGCGGGCCACCGGGATCGCGTCGCTGTCGCTCTGATACGCGACCTGCGCCTTGACCGAAGCGTTGATTTCGAGCATCTCGCTGACGTCCTCGAAGCCGCGCGGGCCGGGTTCGTTCAGGCCGAGAGACGTCCGCGCGTCGATGAACCCGGGATACACCTCGCCGCCCTTCGCGTCGATCACCGTCGCGCCTGCGGGCACCGCAACGCCGGCGCCAAGCGACTCGATGCGAGTGCCGCGGATGACGATCGTGCCCCGATCGATTGCGGGCCCGCTAATCGGGAAGATGCGCGCGTTGGTGATCGCCGTGACCGGCCCTGACCCCGGTTGCGCCTGGGCACGAACGGCGGGCGCGACGGACCCGAACGTCTCAGCGTTGTCTTGCCCGAGCTCCGCTCGGGCGTCGGGGCTCTGCGAGGCTCGCGGTTGCGGTGTTTGCGGCGCCGTCGACGGAGCCGTGCGTCCCTCGGCGGAGACGAGCGCCGTCTTTTCCTTGCCGGCGTCGGTCAGCCGCCGCTCTTCGCCGAGGCGATCGTAGTACTGCTGCCCGTCGATGTAGACGCGATCGACGATTGCGTAGGTGCTGAGCGGATGCTTGTTCCAGATGACGACGTCGGCGTCCTTGCCGGCTTCGAGGGAGCCGACGCGCGCGTCGATCTTGAGCTGTCTGGCCGGATTGATCGTCACCAGCGCCAGCGCTTCATCGTCGGTCAGCCCGCCCCAGTGAATGGTCTTTGCCGCCTCGGTGTTCAGGCGGCGCGCATGCTCGGCGCTGTCGGAGTTGATCGATACCAGCACGCCGCGGCGGTGCATCAACGCGGCGTTGTGGGGAATCGCGTCCTCGGCTTCGACTTTGTAGGCCCACCAGTCGGAGAACGTCGATCCGCCCACGCCGTGCTTGGCCATCTCGTCGGCGACCTTGTAGCCTTCCAGGACGTGCTGGAACGTGGCGATCTTGAAGCCCATTTCCTCGGCCAGCCGCATCAGCATCAGCGTCTCGTCGGCGCGATAGGTGTGAGAGTGCACGAGGCGCTTGCCCTCGAGAATTTCGACCAGCGGCTCGAGCTGCAGATCGCGGCGCGGCATGGCGACGTCCTCGCCGGCCTTCTTCCGCTGCGCGTAGTCCTGCCATTCCTTTTGATACGCCTTGGCGCGGCTGAACGCATCGCGGATCACAAACTCGACGCCGGGACGCGTGATCGGATAACGGCGCGGCCCGGTCTGCCCGAACTGCCGCATGTCCTTCGGATTCTCGCCGAGCGCGAACTTGATGCCCGGCGGCGCGCCGTCGAAGATCAGCCCGCGCGCATCCTTGCCCCAGCGCAGCTTGATCACCTGGTTCTTGCCGCCGATTGGGTTGGCGCTGCCGTGCAGCACGTTGGCCACGGTCAACCCGCCCGCGAGGTCTCGATAGATGGCCACGTCCGTCGGGTCGAGCACGTCCTCGATGCCAGTCATCGAGCTGACCGTCGTGCCGCCTTCGTTGATCGATTCAGCGGCGATGTGCGAGTGTGCGTCGATGATGCCGGGCGTCACGAAGCGGCCCTTGGCCTCGACAATCTCCGCGCCGGCGGGGATCGACGTGTTCGATCCGCCAACCGCCGCAATCCTGCCGTCACGCAGCACCACCACGCCGTTCTGAATCGTGCCGCGCGTCACGGTCAGCACCGTGCCACCGCGAATCACGATCGCCCGTCCGGTTTGTGCGAGCGGCGCCGATGCGTGCGACGCGACCAGCGCCAGCGCTATGAGAATTCCAATCCGTGTGTATTTCATCGTCGTCTCCGTGCCCGGTAAGCCCGTAAGCCGGTAAGCCCGTAGCCCGCAAGCCCTACTGCAATGTGCCCGTGGTCTGGTTCCAGATGTAGCGGTTGAACCACTCGAAGTTCTGCTGCATCGCGGCGCGATTGGCCTTCGGCTTGTTGAGGCCGTGGCCGAAACCCTTGAAGATCGTCAGCTGCACCGGCACGTTCTGATCGCGCAGGCCCTGATAGAGCTGGAACGCGTTCGGGATCGGCACGCGCGCGTCCTGATCGCCGTGCTGAATCAGCGTCGGCGTGCGCGCGCTCTTGATGTAGGTCATCGGCGAGGTGTCCGCGTAGATCTTCGGATCGTCCCACGGCGTCGACTTCAGGTACTGCCGCGTGAAGGGATGAATGTCGGTGTTCACGTAATACGTCATCCAGTCCGAGATCCCCGCGCCGACCGAGATGGCCTTGAACCGATCTGAATGCTTCGTCGTCAGGAACGCGGAGATGTAGCCGCCCTGGCTCCAACCCATGCTGCCGACGCGATCGCGATCGGCCAGCCCCTGCTGCACCAGGTAGTCGATGCCCGACAGCACGTCCCACGCATCGCCGATGCCGAGATTGCGGACGTTGAGCGATCGAAACTTCTCGCCGTAGCCGGCGCTGCCGCGATAGTTCGGCTCGAGCACCAGCGCGCCCTTCGCGAGGAACGAGTCGATCGGATAGGCCGTGGCGCTGCCGTACGGCGTCGGCCGCGAGACGCCGGTCGGCCCGCCGTGAATCACGATCAACAGCGGATAGCGGCGGCCCGGCACGAAGTCGGCCGGCTTGTGCAGCACGCCTTCGATCTCGGCGCCGTCCTGGCTCTTCCACTTGATCACTTCACGGGTGTGCTGTGGCCACGATGCGATCTGCGCGCCGGCGTTGCTCAAGCGCTTTGCCGTCATCGAGTGCACCGGCGCCACGTAGACCTCGGGAAAGTCCGTCGGCCCCGCCGCCATGAAGGCAACGGTCGCTCCGTCAGGCGTCAGCGAGAACGCGCTGCCGACCCACGCATCCCGGACGGCGTGGCGCGCGATCGCCTGTGTGTCCGGATTGATCGTGAAGAGGTACGACCACGTGCGCTGCGACGAGGCGAAGTGGATGCCGGCCTTCGTCCACGCGATGATGTTGGGATCCTCGTCGAAGGCGGCGGTGAGCGGCCGCACGGTTGACGATCCCGGCGTGATCACCGCGATGGCGCCGTTGGCATAGAAGTAATCAGGCCGTCCCATCGCGGTCGAGAACGCCAGTTGGGTGCCATCAGGCGACCAGCGCGGATTCGAATCCGGCCCTTCTTGCGCGACCGCCACGGTCGCGTCCAGCGTGGCCGGCGACACGATTGAAATGTCGGCAGTGCCGCCATCCGCGGGATCGCTGGTGGCGCGGTGGTCATACGCGATCCGGCGCCCGTCGGGAGACCATTCGAAACTGCCGACCACGAAGCTGCCCTTGGTGACCTGCCTGACGTTGCGCGTGGCCACGTCGATCACGTGCAGGTGCGTGAAGCGTTGATCCTGATCCTCGATCTTGATGTCGCCCCAGCGCCGCTCACGTTCCTTCATCGCGTCGGTCTGCGAGTCCGCGGTCGTGAACGCGATGTCGCGGCTGTTCGGCGACCACGCGAAGTTGTTGACGCCCTCGTCGGTGTTGGTGAGGCGCTCGGCTTCGCCGCCGCGCAGCGCAATGCGGTAGATCTGCCGCTTGTTGTCGCGATCGGATACGAACGCGAGCCATGCACCATCGGGCGAGAACGCGGGCTGCATGCTCGATTTCCTCGCATTGGTGATCTGCCGCGACTCGCCGCTGGCGGCATCGGCCACCCAGATCTCCGTTTCGTAGGCGTTCTCCTCCCAGTTGGTTTCGCGGATCGTGTACGCGACCTGCTGGCCGTTGGGAGAAATGGCGGGCGAGGCCACGCGCTTGAGGCTGATGATCTCGTCGATCGACGGCCCGGCCACCTGCTGGGTGCGCACGCCCGCGACGGACGCAATCAAACCGGCGGCGACCAGGGCGAGGCGAAGACGGGGGGCGGTGTTCGTCATGGGATCCCTCGCGTTCCGAAACACGTCAAAGAATGGTGCAGTATAGTGGGGTCTCCCCTGCGGTGCGATTCGAAAGTGAAGGAGTTCCAGCCATGCGTAACTTCATTTCTCTAGTGGCCGGCGGAGCCTTGGTGGCGGCCTTGACGCTGCCCGTTTTTGCGGCGGACATGACCATCAAGGGCGAGGTCGTGGACGTGGCGTGCTCGATTGCGAAGAAAGACGCCGGCAAGGGCGCCTCGCACGCCGCCTGTGCAATGGTGTGCGCCAAGAAGGGCCAGCCGGTCGGCGTGCTGACGGCCGATGCCGTTTACACCATCACCGGCGATTACGCCGCGAACAGCAACGCGAAGCTGCTCGACTTTGTCGCCAAGACCGTAATCGTGACCGGCGAAGTCACCGAGAAAGACGGCCAGAAGCTGATCAACGTCAAGTCAATCAAGCTTTCAAATCAATAAATCGCCAAACCAATCCGAAATCCGGGATCCGAGATCCGAAATCCTCGCCGCGGTTACTAACCAAATAACGACACACTGACCCGGCCGGGCAGTCGTTCAGGCAGAAGGAGAGTGATGCATGCCTCGCGATCTGTTCGGCGATGTCACGCGCCCGTCGATTTCGATCGGCAACCGCAAGTGGTACACGGTGCCGGTCTCCCTGTTTTCCCACGCGATCGTCCTGGCGACGGTCGTCATCGCCCCGATCATTGCCGCCCCGTACATGCCCGCGGTGCTGGGCAACGACAATCCCGACTACATCATCACGATGATGCCGCCGCCGCCGGCGCCGCCGCCGATTGCCGACAAACTTGAACCGGTTGCCAATCCCGACGCGGCGCCCGTCGTGCCGCCGGACGGCATCACGAAAGAGCCCGAGACGATTCAGCATCGAGACGTTGACGTGATTAGGGTACCGGGAGGCGTCGCAGATGCCTCGCGGGACCTCGTGCCGCCGCCTCCGCCCATCGTGAAACAGCCGGAGCCGCCGATCGGTCCGGTTCGCGTCGGCACGCACAGCATTCGCACACCGGTGAAGACGCGCGACGTGCGTCCGGTCTACCCGCGCATGGCGCAGGAGGCGCGCATCGAAGGCGTCGTCATCATCGAAGCGACCATCAGCGAAAGCGGACAGGTGATCAACGCCAAGTTGCTGCGCAGCGTGCCGCTGCTCGACCAGGCGGCGATCGAAGCGGTGCGGCAGTGGCAGTTCACGCCGTCGCTGCTGAACGGCGTCCCGGTGCCGGTGATCATGACGGTCACCGTGACGTTCACACTCTCCAGGTGAGCGCCGTGATCAAGCCGTCGCTTCCCAAGCCGTCGTCCGAGATGAACATCACGCCGATGATCGACGTGCTGCTCGTCCTGCTCGTGATCTTCATGGCCGCGCTGCCGCTCTCGCAGCGCGGCCTCGACGCAAACCTGCCGGCGGAAACGGCGAAGACCTCGACGCCGATCGGCGACGAGCAGATCATGGTCGAGTACTTCGCCGATCGCCGCATCGAGATCAACCAGCAGCCGGTGACGCTCGACGCGCTGGAGCAGCGGTTGCGGGAGATCTATCGCGACCGTAACAACAAGACCCTCTACGTGGCCGGCGACGGGTCGCTGCGCTACGGAGAGATCATCGCCGTGATCGACGCCAGTAAAGGGGCCGGCGTCAATCGGGTCGGAATAATTACGGAGGGGATGCGCCGCAGCGTGCGGTGAGCGCTACTGCAGCGGCATGCCGGCGCCGGGCGCGGCGTTACCGACATCTTCGCCGGGGAACACATCGGCGGTGTCGAAGTAAATCGTGCCGAGCGTGTTGGTCCAGAACCAGCGGCTGCCGCTGCCGGTATTCATCGGCGAATTCCACGCGTAGTACGAGCTATAGAGGTTGGCCGCCGTGCCGCTCGGATTGCAGCCGTCCCTGGTGGCGTTGACCGACTCGCTGCCCTCCGCCATCGACAGCTCGTAGCCGCTCTTCTGGATGATCAATCCGGCGCCAAGGTCCGGGCTGATGAACGCGGCGCCGGTCGGTGCCGGGTCCGCAAGAATCAGCAGCGTCGACGCGTAGAAGCCGTTCGCGCACGACGACATGTAGGCATTCTGCGAGCTGTTCACGGCGCGAAGGCTGCCGATGGCCGCCGCTTCGTTGCCGGCCATTCGCGCGCGCAGCAGTCCCGGCACGGCGATGGACGCGATGATGCCGATCACCGCGACGACGACAAGCAGTTCGAGCAGCGTAAAGCCCGCGTTAGATGATTTGCGCATGGTCCGCAATACCGGAAGACTGCAAGAATCCAACCGTCCCGGAGTTCACTAAAAACAACAGGAATTCCTCACTGTCAGGTCGACTTGTGACAATTGGTGTCAGCTGTTCTGACTAATCGTGTCGGTCGAAAGCTGTATGCGCGACAGGGCTATACTGCGCCTCTTTGGGAGGAAGCATGCTGAAACGCGTCGCGACGGCCGCCCTGGTGTGCATCTGTGTGAATGCGGTGGGGAACGCTGTGCAGTTACGAGAACCGTTCACGCTCGCGTTGACCGGCGACACCATCATCATGCAGCGCCTGCAGGTCTTCAAGGAGCCGGAGTTCACGCGGCTCTTCGATCTGATTCGCGGCGCCGACGCAGCGTTCACCAATCTCGAAACGCTGTTCCACGATTACGAAGCGCCGCCGGCGCATGAGAGCGGCGGCACGTGGATGCGCACCGACCCGCCGATCATCAAGGAGCTGACGTGGGCGGGATTCGACCTCGTCTCGCGCGCCAACAATCACGCCGGCGACTTCGGCGCCGGCGGATCGCAGATCACCAGCAAGTACGTGCGTGACGCCGGGCTCGTTGAAGCGGGAGTCGGCAACAGCCTCGCGGAAGCGCGCGAAGCACGATTCCTGGAGACGCCGAAGGGCCGCGTGGCGCTGATCTCCGCGGCGTCGACGTTCACGCCTCACTCGCGCGCCGGCAACACGCGCGGCGACATGCCCGCCCGCCCAGGCCTGAGCCCGCTGCGTTTCACGACGACCTACGTGGTGACGCCGGAGCGGCTCGCCGATCTGCGGCGCGTCGCATCCGAGTTGTCGGGCAATCCTGCTGGCACCGGCGACACCTTGAACTTCGGCGGCCGCCGCTACGTCGCCGGGCCAAAGCCCGGTGCGCGCACCGAGCCGAACCGGCAGGACGTCGAAGAGATCGCGCGCGTCGTCAAGAGCGCGGCCGCGCTCGCAGACATCGTGATCGTGTCGCTGCATTGCCACGAGAGCGGCGCGAATCGATCGGAGCCGGCGGACTTCATTCCGGTGTTTGCGAAGGCGGTGATCGATGCCGGCGCGGACGTGTTCGTCGGCCACGGCCCGCACGTGCTGCGCGGCGTCGAGATCTACAAGGGCAAGCCGATTTTCTACAGCCTGTCGAACTTCATTTTCCAGAACGAAACGCTGCTGCGCATGCCGGAGGACAGCTACGAGCAGTACTCGCTGTCGCTCGACGCGCAGCCGGCGGACTATCTCGATGCGCGCTACGACAAGGATCGCCGCAGTTTCCCCGCCGATCGCGAGTACTGGGATTCAGTGGCGGTCGTCACGAAGTGGGAAGGATCGAAGTTCGTGCAGGCGGAGCTGCACCCGATCACGCTCGGCTATCAGACGCCGCGCTCGGAACGCGGACGCCCGCGGCTCGCGTCACCCGGCGACGCGGCAAGAATCCTGGAGACGATGGTCGCACGCTCGAAATCGTTTGGCGCCACGGTGACGGTTAAGAATGGCGTCGGCATCGTGGCACCCTGAATCGGGCTTGCGGGATCTCGCTTACAACCCGAGATCCCGTAAGCCCGTAAGCCCTCAGAGAGCCGCGCGAAGCGCGGCGATCCTGTTAGTGGCTTCCCACGTCAGATCTTTGTCGTTCTTCCCGAAGTGACCGTAGTTGGTCGTCTTCGAGTAGATCGGGCGGCGCAGCCTGAGCTGATCGATGATCGCCGCGGGCTGGAAGTCGAACACCCGGTTGATCGCGCGCGTGATCTTCTCGTCGGGTACCGTCGCGGTGCCGAACGTCTCGATGTGCACGCTCACCGGATCGGGGTGGCCGATCGCGTACGCGAACTGCACTTCGCACTTCGCCGCCAGCTTTGCCGCGACGACGTTCTTCGCAACCCAGCGCGCCATGTAGGCGGCGCTGCGATCGACCTTCGTTGGATCCTTGCCCGAGAACGCGCCGCCGCCGTGACGTCCCATGCCGCCGTAGCTGTCGACGATGATCTTGCGGCCGGTCAATCCCGTGTCGCCCTGCGGACCGCCGACGACGAATCGGCCGGTTGGATTGATCAGGAACTCGGTGTCGCTGCTCAGCAGGCGCGCCGGCAGCACTTCGCGGATCACTTCGTTGATGCAGAATTTTTCGATCTTGTCGTGGGAGACGTCGGCGGCGTGCTGCGTCGAGATGACGACGTTCGAAATGCCGACCGGCTTGCCGTTGTCGTAAATCACCGAGACCTGCGACTTGGCGTCGGGGCGCAGCCACGCCGCGCCGCCGGCCTTGCGAATCTTCGTCAGCCGCCGGCCGAGGCGGTGCGCGAACATGATCGGCGCCGGCATCAGCTCCGGCGTTTCGTTGCTGGCGTAGCCGAACATCAGGCCCTGGTCGCCGGCGCCCTGCTTCGAGGTGCGCTTGCCCTTGGCCTTGCGCGCGTCGACGCCCTGCGCGATGTCCGCCGACTGCTGCGTCAGCAGCAGGTTCACGAACACCCGGTCCGCATGAAACACGTCATCGTCGTTGACGTAGCCGATCTCGCGGATGCTCTGGCGCGCGATGTGCTCGACGTCGAGCGACGCCTTGGTGGTGATTTCGCCGCCGACGATGACGACGTTCGACTTGACGTAGGTTTCGCAGGCGACGCGGCTGAACTTGTCCTGCGCGAGGCACGCATCGAGGACGGCGTCGGAGATCGTGTCGGCAACTTTGTCGGGGTGTCCTTCGCCGACCGATTCCGAAGAGAAGATGTATCGATTACCCATTCACACTCCAGCGTTTCCGTGACCGGCGTCCGGCCGGCAGCAATTCTGGACCGGTCTCCGGCCGGTCAAAAACAAAGAGCCCGCAAACAATCGCGGGCTCCTGCTCGCGACTTAGATAGGCCGCGCAACGCGGCAACAGAACTGGGCGGCCCACCAAGTCGGAGAAATCGCCGCCCAGACGACCCTTCAGTATGGGCTTCGCCTGACAGCTGTGTCAATGACGGCGCGGCGAAGCTCGAGGGGACTGAGGGCTTAGGGGCTTAGGGGCTTAGGGGCTTAGGGGCTTAGGGGTAAGATGCCAACGGAGGTTCTTGCAATGCGTGCTCTCACTTCATTTTTGATCCTGGCGTTCGGCGTGGTCGTGTCCGCGCAGGTGACCAAACAGGAACGCGCCGGCATCGTCAATTTCAGCAAAGTTGACGCCGTGGTTGCGTGTGGAGGTGCCACCGAAACGTCCGCGCTCGAGGGACTGGCGAAGGATGGTTTCAAGTCGGTGATCAACCTGCGTCTAGCGACCGAGAACAACGCGAACATCGAGCAGAACGCCGCGCGCGCGAAAGAGCTCGGCCTGAAGTACATCCACATCCCATTCAACAGCCAGCAACTCGATCCGAAAGTGATCGACAATTTCCTGGCGGCGATCGCGGACAAGAACAATCAGCCCGCGTACGTGCATTGCGGATCGGCAAGCCGTGTCGGCGCGGTGTGGCTCGCAAAGCGGGTGATGCAGGACGGCTGGACGATCGAGAAGGCGACCGAGGAAGCGAAAGCAATCGGCCTTCGCGGCGAGCCGCTCGAAAAATTCGCGCTGGACTACATCGCGGCGCACAAAAAGTAACGTGCGCGCCGCGCTGCGGGCTCAGGGGCTTAGGGACCTAAGGTCCTAAGGTCTCGATCGTATTGATTTCTTCAGCGCCGCTAGTGCAGCTTGGGTGCGGCGGGCTAGCTCGTCGAGCTTGTCCGTCGCCACCCTGTCAATGAATCCCAGCCTGTTAGCCAGTCCGATCAAGTAGCCGCACTCTCGTGCGGAGCCGAACGCGATATCAAGGAACCGCAGATATTCTCCTTCGCCGTCGCGCGCGCAACCCTCGACGATATTTGCCGCTACCGAAACGGCGGACCGTCGAATCTGACTTTGCAATCCGAACCGCTCCGATATTGGAAATCCGGACGTCGACTGGTAAACCGCGATAGCCCATTGATCGGCCAGTTTGAATACTTCAAGCTTGCGATGGTCTCGTGCCATGCACTCTAAAGGTGCACGGACGAAGCCAACGATGTGATCGCGCAACTACCGAGGAAAAACGCGAGTTGAGGTGGGAGTGAATCTTGTATAGGTGGAAGAATCTGCGATCAGTTACCCGCTCCGATCGATCAGATTCTTCACACCCGCAACTGTGGACTTGCCCCTAAGCCCCTAAGCCCCTAGGACCCTAAGCCCTACTCCTTCTGCACCGTCACCGTCACGGGCGCCTGCATGCGGACCGTGACCGTGGTGCCTGCGGAGAGCGTGGCCGGGTTGCGATCGTTGCTCATCGCCGCGGCGGTGCCGGCGCCGGCGCCAACTGCGCCGCCGATCGCCGCGCCCTTGCCGCCGCCGAGAATCGCGCCGAGGATTGCGCCGCCGACTGCCGCGCCGCCGACCTTCGCGGCGCTTTCACCGCCGGGCGACTGGCCTTCGCGCACGACCGGATCCGTTTTGAGCGCGACCTGCGTGCCGTCGGCCAGCACGATCGTGTGGAAGCGAATCGCGAGGCGCGCCTTGCCCTTCATGCGGCCGCCGCGATCGACTTCGGTGACCGAGCCGCGAACCGTCGAGCCCGCGGGAATCGCGACGCGATCGTCCACGCGCACGTCGCGCGTCACGCGCGCATCGACCTTGTCCTCCAGGCGTGCGAGCTCGCTCGATACCGTGCGCTCGATCTGCAAGCCGAGCACCGCGTCCGATGGCACCGTGAGCTCGACGAACTCAGGAGCCGGTGCCGGCGCCGGAGCCGGCGGCTCGGGTTCGCGGTATTCAGGAGCCGAGGGCTGCACGCTCGGACGCGTTTCCCACATCGAGCCAGACGTAGTGGGAGCCGGTGATGCAGGCGCCTCTGACGTCTGTCCTGAGCGAGCGTTGCCGCTCGCGTCGCGACCATCAACACGAGCCGAAGCACGTGCCGACGGTGCCGGCCGCGACGGTGCGGGTGCCGGCTCTTCGCGAACTTCCGCGCGGCGGCTCGGCGTGCTGATGCGCGAGGCCGGACGCGACACCGCCGGGGGTGGAACGTCGGGACGAACCGGCTTCACCGGCTCCGGCGAAATCACGCCTTCCGATTCGGTAACCGGCGCGGCGGGCGCACTGGGCGGAAGCGGCGCCGACGGCGCGGGCCCGAGTTGTTCGGAGGTGATGGCCGCGGCCGACTGGTTCTGCCGGACGGCGATGTACGAGCCGCCGGCGGCTGCCGCCAGGCACCCTACTGCCAAACCTGCAAAGACCAGCTTGTTGAATTCCATATCCCTCTCTTGAGCAAGTGCCGTGCCGGGGAAATCTCGAAAAACCCCTGTATTTTACGGGCAAAATCGTCAAAACCGTCATTTTCAACTGTCCTCTTTCCCCTGGAAGGGACAGCGCTACGCTTGGCGGCGTTTGGAGTCGTCCCGCGTTCGGGCCGCCTCGATCGACGGGGAGCGCAACCGCGTGGCAAATCGCGATCGCGCCCTGTTCGACGTGCCTCACGGTCGGGCCGCCGCCCGCAGTCCGCAAGCCCGAAGCCCTTACAGCGTCAGACTCCGATACAAGCTTTCAAATTGCATCGCCGACCACGTCGCGTCGTGCGCGATTGCAAAGGTGCGTGCCAGCGCCGCCATCGAGCGGCGGCGATCGGGATCCGCGTGCAGCGTGAGGATCGCATCGGCCAGCGATTCGGGAATCGTATCGCCGAGCGCCATTGCTTTGGTTGGCGACCAGTCCGCCACGTACCCTGCGAGAGTCCCCAGCACCGGCACGCCCGCCGCTGATGCTTCGAGTACGGAAACACCAGCCGCCTCGTGAAGTGAGGACTGCACGTAAAGATCCGAGCGCGCCAACACTTCCTGGACGCGCGCTTGCGGCAGGAAGCCGTGAAACGTCACGTACCGGCCCAACCCGATCTTTTCGACGTGCTTGTGCAGCTCGCCGCCAAGCGTGTCTTCGCCCACGAGGTCGAGGCGCGCATCGATCGCCTCGCGCACGATCGACAACGCGTCGATCAGCAGCCGCTGGTTCTTGACGCGGCTGAGGGTCGCGACCTGGACGATGCGGAATGTATCGGAGGATCGCGGCGCTGTCGGCCACTTGATGGTGGCGGCTTGAGAGGTGACCGACGTCAACGGGATCACCGTGGCGGCCACGTTGTGCTGCGCCGCCAGGGCGCCCATGAAGCTGGTGCTGACGTGAACCTTGCTGGCGAGCGCGCAGGCTTCGCGCACGGCGGCGCGGCCCCGGGCGGTGCGCTGCGATCCGTAATTGATCCGGGGCAGCGACACGAACTCACCGCTGTCGCACGTGACGACGCTCGGGATCATGAAGCGCCTTCCGGCGCGCGCCGCCAGCTGGCCGGCTGGATCGGCATGGAAGCCGTGGATTGCGTCGAAGGGCCCGTGCTCCGCCAGGGCGCGGTGCAGCGCGCGTTGCTGCATCCATCTCGTCAATCCGATCGGCGATGATGGCCGGCCGAGATCGTGCACCGTGAAGCCGCGGAGCGGATAGCTTTGCGGCTTATCGAGGTGCTTTACTGCGAACGCGTGGATCTCGTGCGACTTCGCGAGCCGCTCGAAGAGCGCGAGCCACGATGGCACGACTTCCGTTTCTCCGCTCGGATGCAATCCGCCGGGCACGACCATCGCGAGCTTCATGCGCGCTTCAGCTTCCGGTACTCGTCGACCGTGCGCGCGCCGATCGCCTCCCAACTAAGCAGGCGGTTGAAGCGATCCTTTGCGGCCGCTTTCTGCGCATCGAGGTTTCCGGCCGCAGTGTCGATGAGCGCGCGCGCGAGGCCATCGGCATCGCCGGGCGTCCACTGCGCGTGCTGACCGCCGGCGATCGCGCGGAACGACGGAATGCTGGTGACGACCGGCACCACGCCGGCGGACATCGCTTCGATCAGCGCGTCGCCGCTGCCTTCGGACTGGCTGCCGCTCACGTAGATGTCGGCTGCGC
>DASUSZ010000018.1:0-3163 GCA_036374815.1 Vicinamibacterales bacterium
TGCACGGCTTCCTCAACGACACGCTCGCGCTCTATGACGGACTGTTCGCGTCGGTCGAGTTCAAGAAGCACTACGACCCGGCCGTGTCGCAAGTGCGGCTCGACCCGGAACAGATGAAACGCGTGATGATCAACCTTGTCGACAATGCCATCGAAGCGATGGGGCGAAGCGGCACGATCGTCATCGAGACCATGCGTGACAAGTCGAACAGCCTGGTGCGGATCGTCGTGGCCGATACCGGTCCCGGCATTCCCGCCGCCGAGCGCGACAAGCTGTTCCTGCCGTATTACTCGACCAAGGGCCGCGGCAGCGGCCTCGGCCTGGCGATCGTCCGCCGCATTGTCGCCGAGCACGGCGGCAGCATCGACGTGACCGATAACGTGCCGACCGGCACACGATTCATCATCGAGTTGCCCGCCTGATGGCTTCGATTCTTGTCGTCGACGATGAACCGGGCGTGCGATCGTCGATCAGCGGCGTGCTGAGAGACGAGGGCTTCGACGTCGACACCGCCGACACCGGCGAAGACTGCCTGGAGAAGGCCAACGGCGCGACCTACGACGTCATCGTGCTGGACATCTGGCTGCCCGGCCTGGACGGCCTGACCACGCTGCAGCGGCTGCGCGAGCGGCAGATCGATTCGCAGGTCGTGATCATTTCGGGCCACGGCAACATCGAATCCGCGGTGCGCGCGATCAAGATGGGCGCGTTCGACTTCATCGAGAAGCCGCTGTCGCTCGAGAAGACGGTGCTCGTGGTCCGCAACGCGCTGCGCCAGCGCGACCTCGAGACCGAAAATCGCGCCTTGCGCGCCAAGGTCGATCGTCAGCAGCAGCAGCCGACGATGGTCGGCGAGAGCCCGGCGATGAACCACCTCCGCGAGCAGGTGGCGCTTGCGGCGCCCACCAATGGCCGCGTGTTGATTCTCGGCGAAAGCGGCACCGGCAAGGAGCTCGTGGCGCGCACCATTCACTACACCAGCCGGCGCAAGAGCGGGCCGTTTGTCGAGGTGAATTGCGCGGCGATACCCGAAGAACTGATTGAGTCGGAGCTGTTCGGTCACGCGCGCGGCGCGTTTACAGGAGCGGTGGCGGACAAGTCAGGCCGGTTCGAGCAGGCCAACGGCGGCACGATCTTCCTCGACGAAATCGCCGACATGAGCCTGAAGACGCAGGCCAAGGTGCTGCGGGTGCTGCAGGAGCAGGTGATGGAGCGGGTCGGCGGAACCCAGCGCATCAAGGTCGACGTGCGCGTGCTTGCGGCCACCAACAAGGATTTGACGGCGGAGATCCGGGCCGGGCGCTTCCGCGAGGATCTGTACTTCCGGCTCAACGTGATTCCGCTGTTCGTGCCGGCGTTGCGCGAGCGGCAGGGCGACATTCCGATGCTGGCGGAGCACTTCATGGCGATGTTCGCGGCCGAAGCCGGCAAGCGCCCCAAGCGCCTCGCGCCTGAAGCCGCCGCGCGCCTGCAGCAATACAACTGGCCCGGCAACGTGCGCGAGCTCCAGAACGTGATCGCCCGGCTGTTGATCTTCGTGCACGACGACACCATCACGGCGCAGGACCTTGGCTTCCTTGGCCGCGACGGCGTGCCCGAGGCGCCGGCGATGCAGGGACCGGTCGTGCCGCTGTCGGATGCGCGCGATCAGTTCGAGAAGGATTACATCCTGAAGATCCTGGCGTCGCAAAACGGCAACATGTCGCGCACCGCTGAGATCCTCGGGGTCGAGCGCTCGAACCTGTACAAGAAGCTGCGCGCCTTCGGGATCACTCCCCGGGGCGGGGCCTGAGCTTGTTCTCGAGCACTTGATCCGCCGAGAAGCCTTCCAGCTGCAGGAAGTACTCGACCGATTGCAGCAACGCCGCTGACGGCACCAGCCCGACGATTTCGCTTTCGAGGACGCTCACGCCGTAGCGCTCGGCCTCGCGCTTCACCAGATCGAACACCCGGAAGATGGGCGTCTTCTCGTAGTTGGTGAGGTTCATCGACACCTGCACGATGCCGCGATCTTCGAGTGGAATGCCCATCGCCTTCACGTAGCGCAGGCCGCCGCTGCTCATGCGGATCGCCGACGCGATCTTCTTTGCCACGTCGAGGCGATCGGTGTTGAGGTTGATGTTGTAGGCGATCAGGGGCATGCGCGCGCCGATCACCGAGGCGCCCGCGCTCTGATGGGGAGATGCCGGCCCGAAATCCGGCACCCACTCCGGCTTTGCCATCTTCGCGGCCAAACCTTCGAACTCGCCGCGGCGGATGTCCTCGAGGTTCTTGCGCGCGGGATTGTTCGAGGCTTCCTCGTAGAGATAAACGGGCAGCGAGAAACGCGTCGCGATGTCCTGCGCGATCGACTTCGCCAGCGTCACGCACTCGGCCATCGTGACGCCCTCGATCGGAATGAACGGCGTCACGTCGACCGCGCCCATGCGAGGGTGCTCGCCCTTGTGCGTGCGCAGATCGATCGCCGCGAGCGCGCCTTCGAAGAGCTTCGGAATGCCCGCGGTCATGGCGGCCTGATCGCCGGCGAGCGTGAAGACCGAGCGGTTGTGCGCCGCATCCGACTGCACGTCGAGCACGCGCATGCCCGGCACCGCGCGAAGAGCATCCGCCAGTTGGTCGATGACGTCCTTGCGACGTCCCTCACTCACATTAGGAACACACTCGATAACAGCCATGGATCTCCAGCATATTTCACCGGCTCGGTTCGCCCGGAGGCGGACCCTCACAGGGCTCCTGTCGGAAGCCACATTCCGCGAGGGTCCCTCTTCAGCCGGACCGCGGTTGTCGCTAAGTGCTATACTGTGCAGCACTTATCCTTATGGCCGACCGCCACACATCGGGCCCCCGCCGCGCTGATCCGCACGGCGAGTCCGATGAAGACACCCGGATCGAGAACCTGCTGGTCACCGGCCTCGATCACTATTTCGCGGGCGAGTTCGAACAGGCCATCAACCTCTGGACCCGCGTTCTCTTCCTCGATCGCAATCACGATCGCGCCCGCGCCTACATCGATCGCGCCCGCAGCGCGCAGGCGGAGCAGCAGCGCATTTCCGAAGCGCTCGTTCACGAAGGCCTCGACGCGTTCGACAAGGGTGAAGTCGTCCGGGCGCGCGCGCTGCTGAGCGACGCGCTCGATCAGGGCGCGTCGCACGATGTCGCGCTT
>DASUSZ010000019.1:0-8000 GCA_036374815.1 Vicinamibacterales bacterium
CTTCAGCGTCGCCGTGTTCGACGGGCACGCCGTCAGCAACAAAGCCGCTGTTCCGGAGACAAAAGGCGCCGCGATCGAGGTTCCCCCGAGGTAGTCGTAGCTGCCATTCAGCTTGGTCGACAGCGCCGAATCGCCTGGCGCGGCCAGGTGCACCGACGAGGCGCCGTAGTTGGAATACGACGCGAGCTGGCCGGTGTTGTCGACGGCGGCGACGCTGATCACATTCGGGACCGCCGATGATGCCGGATAGTGCGGCGTCACGTCGTTGTCGTTGCCGCCGGATCCGGCGGACGCGACAAACAGCATGTCCTTGTTGTTGGCGGCCTGGATGGCATCGTTCAGCGCCTGCGAGAAGACGCCGCCGCCCCAGCTGGCGTTGAGGATGCGGATGTTGCCGTCGGCGCCGAGCGTGTTCTTGACGCCGATCGCGAACTCGATCGCTTCGATGGCATCGGTGGTCGTGCCGGTGCCGGTCGAATCGAGCACCTTGAGCGGCAGCACGTTGGCGGTCCAGTTGATGCCGGTGACGCCGATGCCGTTGTTGCCCACCGCGCCGATGATGCCGGCGACGTGCGTGCCGTGGCCGTTATCGTCAATGGCGTTGCACGTATTCAGCATGGCGTTGAAGCCGCGCGTGCCGGCGGGGCAGGTCAGTTGCGCGCCGCTGATCGTGACGGTGAATTGCCGCGGCGCCGTGAAGATGTTGGCGGCGAGATCGGGGTGCGTCGCGTCGATGCCGGTATCGAGAATCGCAACGATGTTGGTGCGCGATCCGGTCGTGATGTCCCACGCCGGCACGGCGTTGATGTCGGCGCCCGGGACGCCGTCGCGCCCGTCGACGTTCTGGCCGGTATTGAGCAGGCCCCACAAGTTCCCGAACCACGCATCGTTTGGCACCGCGTTGGCGCGGATCACGTAGTTCGGCTCGACATACTGCACCGCGGGGTTGCTGCGCAGCGCCGCGATCATCTGCTGCGTGCTCAATTGGCGCGATCGCAGCCGGCGCGCGCCCTGCCGGCCGATGGTGTCGGAACCGTCGATGGCGGCTTGAAATTCGGCGCGCTCGCGGCCGATTGGTCCCGCATCGTCGCGATAACGAACGATGACTTCGCCTTCGACGACTTCGCGGCCTTCCAGGATCGATGTGCGCAGCGCAGTTCGGCTGCCGAACGGTTCGATCAGCGCATCGATCCCGAGAGTAACGAACGCACACGCCAATGTGAGAGCGACCAATGTATTTCGTCGCGACTTGACCATGATTCAACTCCAGCTGACAGCGACTGCGGGCCGGTGGGGGCGCCGAACGGGATGGTGAGCACGGGGACCTCGGCGGCTGTGGAGCCGTGTCGTCGCGCGCTCGCAGGCGTCGCACATGCTCGGCCACTCTGCAAAGAAGTCGCCAAGAAATGGCAGCAACTTTTCTCCTTCACAGATGTCTTTTGTCGCTGACGCGCCGGACTCACACGAGGCGCTGTAAGAAATCAAGTCGCCTCGGTCCGGCGACGGGCTGCCGTCTGGGCATTTGATGGTCAGGCCGTGGGCCCCGCGATGCCCACAACAGCGCCGGAGTGTGCACGCTTGACGGAGACATCGATCGCCCTCACACTAGAGGTTCACTTCAAAATGATTCCGGTTCGTCGGGGGCAGGCGGTAGCTGTTACCGTCGTGGTGGCTCTCTTTACGCTTGTCGCTGAGCACCTCTCGACGCAAGGGCGGGGAAGCGGCGGAGGCCTGTCGACGGTGTGGATCGATGGCCGCGAAGCCGTGGAAGGCGAGGTCATCGTTCGCTATCGCGCCGAAGCCGGCGCGCTCGGACGGCAGCGGGCCGAGTTCGAGGTTGATAGCGACGCGGTCGAGCCGATCGGCCGCCGCGGCGCGCGCCGCGTGCGTTCGCGGCGGCTCGGCACGCGCGCGATGCTCGAGGCGCTGCGCGCCAACCCGGACGTCGACTACGCCGAGCCGAATTACATCATCCGCCTCGCTGCCGTCCCCGGCGATCCATCGTTCGGCAATTTGTGGGGCCTGTTCAATTCAGGGCAGACCATCGCCGGCGTAGCGGGCACAGCCGGCGCCGACATCAACGCGCCGGCAGCGTGGAACTTCACCACCGGCTCGCGGTCGAACGTGATCGGGGTGGTCGACACCGGCATCGACTACCACCATCCGGATCTCGCGGCCAACATCTGGACGGCGCCGCGCGCGTTCGCCGTGGTCGTCAGCGGCCTCGTCATCAACTGCGCCGCCGGCTCGCGCGGCTTCAACGCGATCAACAACACCTGCAACCCGATGGACGACCACGCGCACGGCACGCACGTGGCGGGTACCATCGGCGCCGTCGGCAACAACGGCATCGGCGTCACCGGCGTCAACTGGGTCGCCAGCATGATGGGACTGAAGTTCCTGAGCGCAGCGGGCTCGGGCACGACCAGTGATGCGATCAAGGCGATCGAGTTTGCGATCCAGGCCAAAGCCGTCCTCGGCGCCGATGCCAACGTCCGCGTGCTGTCGAACAGCTGGGGCGGCGGCTCGTATTCGGTGTCGCTCGCCAATCAGATCGAGGCCGCCAACAACGCCGACATGTTATTCGTTGCCGCGGCCGGCAACGACGGCCTCAACAACGACATCTATCCGCACTATCCCTCGTCGTATACCAACACCAACGTCGTCAGCGTGCTGTCGTCGACCAATCGCGATCAGCGGTCCGGGTTCTCCAACTACGGCGTCACGTCGGTCGATCTTGGCGCGCCGGGATCCGCCATTCTCTCGACGACGCCGAGCAACACGTATTCCTCCTACAACGGCACGTCGATGGCGACGCCGCAGGTGTCCGGGGCCGCCGCGCTGATCCTGTCCGCGTGTCCGATGAACACCGCGACCTTGAAGAGCCTGCTGTTGTCGTCGGTGGATCTACCCGCGTCGCTCGCCGGCCTGACCGCGTCGGGCGGGCGGCTCGACGTCGGCAACGCGGTTCAGTCATGCACCGTGGGCCAACCGTCGTTGACCGCGAGCATCGTGAATCGCACCGTCACCGCGATCGTCAGCAATGGTCCCGGCAACGTTGACGATCGTCTCGAGTTGTACTGCCCCGCGGGCAGCGCCGACGGCGCGCCATTCGATTTCAAGTATTTGAACGGCCTGGCCACGCCGCCAGCGACCGGATTGACCGCGGCAACGGTCACGCTTACTGCGCCGTCCGCCGGTGGCCAGACCTGCCAGGTCCGGATGTTTGCGAACATCAATGGCAACCGCGTGAAGCTTGCGACGAGCAACAACGTGATGGTTCCCGCGGTGCCGGCGTCGTTGACCGTGAATACACCATCGGTGAATCCCGGCGGAACGATCAGCGTCACCGTCGCAGACGGCCCCCGCGGCACGACCGACTGGGTTGGCCTGTACGCCGCCGGCGCGCCCGACTCGTCGTTCGTGCAGTGGAATTTCCTGAATGGCTTGAAGAGCGCGCCCGCAACCGGCATCGGCGCCGCTACGCTGCAGTTCGCCGCGCCCGCTACCGCCGGCACTTACGAAGCCCGCTTCTTCGCGAACAACACCTACCAGCGCCTGGCCACGAGCGCCGCGATCTCGGTCGCCGGCCAGCCAAGCCTGACGATCAACGACGTCAGCATCACGGAAGGCAATAGCGGCGTCGTCAACGCGGTGTTCACCGTTACGTTGTCGCCCGTCAACGCGGCGCAAACAGTGACGGTCAACTACGCGACGGCCAACGGCTCGGGCACGGCGGGCATCGATTACGTCGCAACGAGCGGCACGCTGACCTTTGCGCCGTCGGTCGCGACGCAAACGATCTCGGTGCCGGTAAATGGAGACCTGACCGCGGAATCTAACGAGACGTTCTTCGTCAATTTATCGAATTCGGCCAACGCCGCGATCGGCGACGCGCAGGGACAGGGCACGATCGTCACCGATGAAGCGCCGCCGGGACCCTCGATCACGTTGCAGTCCGCATCCGTCGCGCCCGGCGGCACGATCAACTTCACCGTGGCGAACGGTCCCGCCAATCCGACGGATTGGTTTGGGGTGTTCGCGGCGGGCGCAGTCGATTCGTCGTATCAACAATGGTTTTATCTGAACGGTCTGAAGACGGCGCCCGCGACCGGATTGAGCAACGCATCGCTGCAGGTTGTTGCTCCGCAAACCGCCGGCACCTACAACATCCGGTTGTTCGCGAATAACGGCTCGACCAAACTCGCGACCAGCGCAGCGATCACCGTCGCCGCGCAGCCGACGCTGACCATTGATGATGTAAGCGTCAACGAGGGAGATGCCGGCTCGGTCAATGCGATCTTCACCGTGGCGCTGGCGCCGGTCAATACATCTCAGACGGTGACCGTTGCGTACACAACCGCCGACGGCACGGCGACCACCGCCGGTTCCGATTATTCGGCCGCGAGCGGCACGCTGACATTTGCACCCGGCGAATCGACACAGACGATCGTGGTCTCGATCAACGGCGATGCAACGCTCGAACCAAACGAGAGCTTTGCCGTGAATTTGTCGAATGTGGCGAACGCGGCTCTCGGCGACACGCAAGGCGTGGGCACTATCCGCAATGATGACGGGCCGGCGGGGCCGTCAATTACGTTGCAGAGTTCGAACGTGCCGCCTGGCGGCACGATTAATTTCACCGTGTCGAACGGCCCGGGGAACGCTACCGACTGGGTGAGTCTCGCACTGGCTAACGCGGGCGATGCGACGCCGATCCGGTGGATGTACTTGAACGGGCAGACGACGCCGCCGGGGAGCGGGTCGACCAACTCGAGCCTGTCGTTCCCAGCGCCGGCGACGCCGGGCCAGTACAACGTGCGCCTGTTCGCGAACAACACCTACACGAAGGTCGCGACGAGCCCAACGGTGGTCGTGGCATCGCAGCCGATGTTGACGATCAACGACGTCACCATCGTCGAAGGCAACAGCGGGTCGGCGAACGCGACCTTCACCGTCACGATGTCACCCGTCAATTCGGCGCAGGCTGTGACCGTTGACTATGCCACCGCGAACGGCTCGGCAACGACGGCAAACAACGATTACGGCGCCGCAACGGGAACGCTCACCTTTGCGCCCAACGTCGCAACCCAGACGATCATCGTGCCCGTGATCGGCGACACCGACATCGAAAACAACGAGACGTTTTTCGTGAACCTGTCAAACGCCGCAAACGCGCTGGTCGGGGACGCGCAGGGCCTCGGCACCATCACTTCCGACGACGTGCCCGCTGGACCGTCGGTTGGCATCACGACGCCGAACGTCCAATCCGGCGGGACGATCAGTTTCACGGTAAACAATGGTCCGGCGAACACGACCGATTGGGTGGCGCTTCATCCCGCCGGCGCGCCCGACTCGACCTACGTGAAGTGGCTCTACCTGAATGGCAGCAACGTGCCGCCCGCGACCGGCCTGTCGAACGCGTCATTGCAACTGCCGGCCAACGTCGCTCCTGGCACCTACAACATCCGCTTCTTCGCGAACAACGGCTTCACGAAGCTCGCCACCAGCGCGACGATCACCATCACACCATAGCGCGCAAAACGCTCGCCGCCGAGCGCGTGTACTCGTAGAATTCGATTCATCCTGATGACCGCACGGATTTCGGCGTGATCAGTCGAGCCGCGATTGCCGCGCTGTTGACGCTCATCACCCTGGCGCCCGCCGCCGCGCAGACGCTGCGATGGGGCGGCGATGCTGAAGGCGGTGCGCCGTTTGTCGAGGCCGACCCGCGCGATCCGGCAAAGCTCGTGGGCTTCGACGTCGAGATCGCGGAATTGATCGCGCGACAGCTTGGCCGCACGCCGCAGTTCCTGCAGGTCCAGTTCACTTCACTCGATCAGTCCGCGCGGCGGGGTGATTTCGACATCGGCTTGAGCGGCATCGAGGATATTCCCGCGCGACGGCAGTCGCTCGCCGCCAGCATTCCGTACTATCAGTTCCGCGAGGTGCTGACCGTCCGCGAAGCCGACCGCGCCCGCTACCGATCGCTCGCGGATTTGAAGGGCCGCCGCGTTGCCACGCTCGGCGGCACGATCGCGTACGATCTGCTGCTCGAGGCCGAGCGCACCCACGGCATCACCGCCGTCTCGTACGACGATGACGTGCATCCCTATTCGGATCTCGCGCTCGGTCGCGTCGACGGCGTCGTGCTCGATAACGTGCTCGCGGATCGCGCCATGCGCCGCAACGCAGGACTCGTCACTCATCCGGAAGCGCTTGCCGTGGGTTATTACATCGTCATCACCGCTCCGGAAAACACGGCGCTTCGCGATCAGGTTGACGCGATCCTGCGGCAGGCAATGCGTGACGGCACGCTCGAAGCGATCTTCAAGAAGTGGAACGTCTGGAACGACGACCAGCCGGCGCTCTACGCGCGCGTGCTCTCCAGTCAGACCACCGCTGGCACCTCCGGCAGCCAAGGCACCTTAGGCACCCCCGGCACCGACGCCGTGCGGATGTATTTGCCGTCGCTGCTGCGCGCGGCGGTGATCACGCTGCTGTTGTCGTGCGCGGCGATGGCGCTGGCGATCGTCCTCGGCGTCCTGATCGCCATCGGCCGTGTCTATGGCGACCCCGTGTCGAGAATGATGCTGACCGTGTACGTGGAGGTGATGCGCGGCACGCCGGTGCTGCTGCAGTTGTTCGTGATCTATTACGGCCTGGCGTCGGTGATCCGCCTGCCGGCGTTCATGGCGGCACTGCTCGGTCTCGGGCTGAATTACGCCGCCTACGAAAGCGAAATCTATCGCAGCGCGCTCGAAGCGGTGCCGCGCGGGCAGCTCGATGCGGCGCGCATCCTCGGCTTCACGCGGATGCAGACGTTGCGATTGGTCCGGGCGCCGCAGGCCTTCCGCCTCGCGCTCGCGCCGATGACCAACGATTTCGTGGCGCTGCTCAAGGACTCGTCGCTGGTCTCGATGCTGACGGTGGTGGAGCTGACCAAGCAGACGCAGATCTTCGCGACCAACATCGGCAGCTGGGTCGTGCCCGGAATATTGTGCGCGCTGTTGTATCTGGCGATGTCGCTGCCGCTTGGCTACCTTGCCCGCCGCCTCGAAGAGCGGTGGAGAATGCCGACCGTATGAGCGTGCTCAAGGCCACCGGCGTGCGGTTGAAGCGCGGCGCCCGCGAGATCCTGCGTGGGGTTGATCTTCACGCCAGTGCCGGCGAGCTCGTCGCGCTGATGGGTCTGTCGGGATCCGGCAAGACGACGATGCTGCGCGTGATCGCGGGCCTCGAGCCGAGCGACGCTGGTGAGGTGTCCGCCGCCAAGGTTGGCATGGTGTTCCAGTTCCATTACCTGTTCGAGCACCTCTGCGCGATCGACAACGTCACGCTCGCGCCGATCGAAGTGCTCGGGGCAACGCCGGCCGATGCAAGGCAGCGCGCCCTGCAGTTGCTCGATCAGCTGGGCGTCGGCCATCGCGCGCAGGCGCTGCCGCGGGAGCTGTCGGGCGGCGAGGCGCAACGCGTGGCGATTGCGCGCGCACTTGCCGTCGATCCGCCGCTGTTGTTGCTCGACGAGCCGACGGCGTCGCTCGATCCGGCCCGGCGGAACGATCTCGGGGAGGCGCTGTTGAAGCTGGCCGAGTCCGGCCGCGCCCTCGTGATGACCTCTCATGACGACGACTTCGTCCGTGAGTTCGCGACGCGCGTCGTCGTCCTCGCGAATGGGGAAGTGGTAGAGCAGGGCGATCCGGAAACCGTATTGAGCGCGCCCCGCCACCCGGCAACCAGGGAGTTGCTGCAGCTCGAGCGGGCCCGCCGAGGTGTACAATAGGAAGTTCTTTGGGCGGGTAGCTCAGTGGTAGAGCAGGAGCCTTTTAAGCTTCTGGCCGTGGGTTCGATCCCCACCCCGCTCACCACCCTTCGCTCGTCCGAACCAATACGAGCTTCGGGTGGCCAGCCACCGATTGCCATGCATCCACACCTCGATCGTTGCCTCGCGATCGTGCTCGACGTCACCCGCGGGGCGGGTGAAGAAGTGAAGGTGCGCC
>DASUSZ010000020.1:0-2916 GCA_036374815.1 Vicinamibacterales bacterium
ATCGCCTCGGAGCGCACGAATTTCAGCTGCGTGCGCTTCCTGAGATTGGGGTGCGTGAAGTGGACGAACTGGCCGTCGAGCCGCTCGCTCGTGACCTGTTTGACCTCGAGCCGCGGATGCGACAGCACGAGGCGGAGCAGCTCGCCGCCGGTGTAGCCGGAGGCGCCGATGATCGAGATTGAAGTCACTTAGGCAGACGCGCCTTCTGCCAGCGAAATTGCCGCCAGGTGCGGTTGTTCGCCCTTCCAGCCGTTGGCGGCGTTCCAGCCGTCGCTCGCCACCTTGAGGCAGAAATCCACCATGCGCTCCGGAATGTTCACGCCGGTCGGCGCGATGCTGTTGCGGAACTCCATCGTGTAGTTCACTTCGTTGACGAGCAGCCCGCGATCGGGATCCTCGAACAGATCGAGCGCCACCAGGCCGCCGCCGCAGGCACGCGCCGCGCGCGTGCAGATGTCGGCGAGCTCAGGCGTGATCGGGCAGTTGCTGGACGATCCGCCGCGCGCCGTGTTGGTGATCCAATTGGGCGAGGTGCGGTAGATCGCGCAGATCGTTTCCGGCCCGACCTGGAACGCGCGAATGTCGCGGCCCGGCTTCTTCACGTATTCCTGGATGTAGAAGATCGAATGGTGATAGCTGCCGAGCGTTTCCTTGTGCTCGAGGATCGCTTCCGCCGCATCGCGGTCGTTCACCTTGCTCAACAGCCGTCCCCACGATCCGACCGTCGGCTTCAGCACCGCCGGATAGCCCAGCGTCTCGATCGCCTCGAGCGCGCTTTCCGGCGTGTAGGCGACCAGCGCTTTCGGCTGCGGCACGCCGGCCGCCGCCAGCGCGCTGGTCGTCATCAGCTTGTTGCCGCAGATGTCGGCGCAGAGCGCGGTGTTCACCGTCTTGACGCCTTGATCGTTGAGGATCTTCAGGCTGTAGAGCGCGCGGCTGTGATTGATGCAGCGCTCGACGATGACGTCGTAGTGCTGGTAGGGATGGTTGTGAACGTCGGTGATGTCGAAGATCAGCTTCTGGTCGTCGAGCAAGTCGAGCGAGACACCGCGCTTCTCGAACGCTTCGAAGAGCAGCTTCTCCTCGACACGGACGCGGCTGTAGAGGACTCCGACTTTGGGTGGTCTATTCACCCCAGTCCTCTTCTTCTTGCGGCGCGAGCGCCAGCGTCAGCGGCTCGAGCGACGTGATTTCGAGCTCGGCGCCGCAGCCGGGGCACTGCGTGATTTCGTTCTGCATCACCTTGGTGAGGGTGACATCGGCAAAACATTCGGGACATTGCGCCTGTCCGGACGCAGTCTGTACGGCCATGTGGGGACTCCGGTAAGTTGAGCCGTGGATTGTACAACGGCCCGGCCGCAGGAAGGCTGGGCGGCAGGAATTCGAAACCTGTCAGTCGTTGTGATGCAGCTCGTACTCGCGCTGGGCGCGCGCCATTTCCGCGCCGGCTTTCTTGTCGCGCGCTTTTGCGGCCTTCATCGCGAGCCCGTGCGTTGATTCCGATTTGATCGCGGGCCGCGAAATCAGCTTTTCGAGATCGGCGCTCTTGCACGCCGGGCAGGCCGGCGCGGCCGTGGTCGGCAGCACCAGCGCTTCGAATTCCTTGCCGCAGCCTTTGCACGCGTATTCGAAGATCGGCATGACCAGACAATCTTAACGCATCGCCTGACGCCCTGATGGCCTGATGTAATATCTGACCCCTTGGGGAGGCACTGAATGGGACGTGCAATTCGAGTGAGTTTGACTGCGGCCGGTGTGATGGCGTTGGGACTGTTGAGCGGCGCGATGTCCGCTCAAGGCGGGAGCCAGGCCACGACGGGCAACGAGCCGTGGCGCCAGGCGACGCCGACCAACGACCTGCCGAATCCGTACACCACCATTGAAGGCTGGGCGAAGATGCCGGCCGGCCGCACGTGGGGATCCACCAGCGCCGTCGACATCGACAAGGACGGCGTCAGCATCTGGGTCGCCGAGCGCTGCCAGGCCAACTCGTGCTGGGACCGCGCCAAGGGCGAAATGTCGCCGCTCAACACCGTGTTCAAGTTCGATCGCAACGGCAACGTGGTGACCAGCTTCGGCCAGGGCATGTTCGTGTTCCCGCACGGCATCCACGTCGATCGTGACGGCAACATCTGGGTCACCGACGGCCAGAGCAACCTGCCCGCGCGCGGACCCGGTCAGCCCGCCGATGCGCCGCTGCCGCCGATGCCGGCAAAAGTCGTCGGCCACCAGGTGATCAAGTTCAGCCCCGAGGGCAAGGTGCTGCTGACGCTCGGCAAGCCGGGCGGCAACGTGCCGGGTCAGCCCGCCGACCCGGCGTCGTTCTATCAGCCGAACGACGTGATCACGTATCCGAACGGCGACATTCTCGTGGCCGAAGGCCACGGCAACGCCGCGCCGGCGACGGGCCGCTTGATCCGCTTCGATCGCAACGGCAAATTCCTTCGCGAGTACGGCAAGCTGGGCAGCGCGCTCGAAGGCGAGTTCATGCAGCCGCACGGCCTCGCGTTCGATTCCAAGGGCCGCCTGTTCGTGGCGGATCGTTCGAACAACCGCATCCAGATTCTCGATCCGGAAACCTACAAGACGCTCGACACGTGGTATCAGTTCAGCCGTTTGAGCGGCATCTTCATCGATCCGCGCACCGACACGTTGTACGGCGCGGATTCGGAATCAGGCTCGGTGAGCCCGCCGCATCACATGTGGAAGCGCGGCATCCGCATCGGCAGCGCGCGCGACGGCAAGGTCACGGCCTTCATTCCCGATCCGTCGCACGAAGGGCTGACCTACGTCGAGAAGGACGGCAAGGTCGTTCCGACGATGGCTGACCCGACGAAGAAGCCGCCGACGGGCACGCTCGCGGCTGAAGGCGTTGCGGTCGATTCGCAGGGCAACATCTACGGCGCCGAGGTCGGG
>DASUSZ010000021.1:0-22300 GCA_036374815.1 Vicinamibacterales bacterium
CATCTGGCACGACACCGCGCGCGATTTGCACCAGCTCCAGGAAAAGGCCAACGAAGTTGCGGAGATGGTGCAGAACGCATTCGCGCAGGTGCAGTTGATCCAGCAGCAGACGCGCAATGCCAGCCTGTCCGCGAGTGCGAAGCAGCAGCTCGATGGCATCGTGAAGGAATTTGAAGCGGTGCGGCGGCGGCTCGGCCTCGGCCAGCAGGGTGGCGGCGGATTTGGCGGCGGCAACGAAAACCTGCGCGGCCGCCTCGGACAGTTGAAGGGCCAGGTGATGGCGTCGACGGCCCAGCCGACCAACACGCAGATGATGCAGATTCGCGAAGCGCGCGCCGCGCTGCCGGGATTGATCGATCAGGCGAATGCGGTCGTCGCGAAGGTGCCGGCGCTGGTCAAAGATCTGATCGGCAACGGCGCGATCTTCCCGGCAATCAAGCCCGTTCCCAAGGGGTAATGCAATGATGCGCGCGCGCAGCTTGTCACGTCTCGTCCTTCTCGCACTCGTTGTTGCGACATCGTCGCTGCATGCTCAGACGCGTGTCGCAACGCTCGCGCCGCTGCCGACCGCGACGCCGCAGTCGGTCGGCTTCATCCCCGGCGCCATCGAGAAGATGGACGCGGGCATGCAGGGCCTGATCGATCAAAAAGCGCTTGCCGGCATCGTCACGCTCGTGGCGAAGAACGGCAAGGTGGTGCACCACAAGGCCTACGGCATGCAGAGCATCGACAACGCCACGCCGATGAAGCTCGACACCATCGCGCGCATCTATTCGATGACCAAGCCGATCACCGGCGTCGCGATGATGATGTTGTACGAGGAAGGCAAGTGGAAGCCGGGCGATCCGATCGCGAAGCACATTCCGGAATTTGCGAACCTGAAAGTCTATGCCGGCGAGAAGGACGGGCAGCCGGTGCTCGAGGCGCCAGCGCATCCGCCGACGATGGGCGAGCTGATGTCGCATACGGCGGGTTTCACCTACGGACTGTTCGGCAATACGCCGGTCGATCAGATGTACCGGAAGAACAATCCGCTGGAAGCGCCGTCGCTGCAGGGCATGATCGATCGGCTCGCGACGCTGCCGCTGTTGTATCAGCCCGGCACGAAGTGGGTTTACAGCGTGTCGGTCGACATCCAGGGTTATCTGGTCGAGAAACTGTCGGGCAAACCGTTTCCGGAATTCCTTCGCACGCGCCTCTTCGACCCGCTCGAGATGGTCGATACCGGCTTTACCGTTCCGGCGGAAAAGCTGAACCGCGTCTCCGATATCTATTCCTACGATCGCGCGAAGGCGACGCTCGTCGCGGAGCCGCGCGATCCGAACATTTCGAAGATGCCGGGCCTGCCGTCGGGCGGCGGCGGGCTGTATGGGACCGCCGCCGATTACTTCAAGTTCGCGCAGATGCTGCTCAACGGCGGCGAATACAACGGCAAGCGCTTCCTGAAGAAACAGACCGTCGACATGATGCGCACCAACGTGCTGAGCGACGAAGTGCTGAAGGGTAACAACGGCGTCGGCCAGGCGCGATTCTCGCCGGCGCAGGGCTTCGGCTACGACTTCGCGGTCGTCCTCGATCCCGATGGCGCAAAGCGCCAGGTGGGTAAGAACAGCTACTGGTGGTGGGGCATTGCCGGCACGTGGTTCTGGATCGATCCCACCAACGACGTCGTCTTTGTCGGCATCATCCAGCGCCGCTCTGCGCCCCCGGGCACCGCGACGATGCACGAGGACATCTCGCGGCGCGTTATCGCGGAGGCGCTGCCGCCGCCGAAGTAGGCGGTCCAAGCTGGCGGCGCTTGATTTCCTCGATCTCGGGATTGATGCGCCGGATCGCCGCCGTCAGCCTCGGGTCGCCCCAGAAGTCATCGAACGCCGCGCCGATCACCATGTAGACGACTGAGATCGCACGCTCGTCGATCGCATCGTTCAGCGCTTTGAAGCCGGCGTCGTAGTCGTTGACGATGAATGCTTCGGAGATGCGGAACAACACCGGCATCGTGCCGGGCTTTGCGCCTTTGCTGATTTCCGCCAATTTCGCCTTCGCGCCCGCCATGTCGCCGAGGTAGTCGGCTTGCAGGCGGATCGACGCGATATAGACGCGCGGCTCGAAGCTGGTCTTCAAATACTCCTGGTAGAATTCGTGCGCCTCCTTGTTGCGCTTCAGCGTTTCGAGGAGCCGTCCTTTCGCCACAATCGCGCCAATGTAACCAGGATCCATCTTCAGCGTCTGGTCGTACCGCGCCATCGCCTCGTCGTAGCGGCGCGCGTAGTAATACGCGTCGCCCGATGAGGCGAGCGATGTGAGTGACAAGGGGTCGATCGCGCGCGCACGCTCGTAGGCGTCGATGGCTTCGTCGAAGCGGCCGCGCGCCAGCAGCACCCACCCGTACCACGACCAGCCCATCGCCCAATTCGGACTGAGCTCCAGCGCGCGCTTGAAGTCGCGCTCCGACGCCGCCCAGTCCCAGTCGAACTGCAGGCGCGCCAGTCCGATGGCCGCGTAGGCCTGGCCCAGCGACGGATCGAGCTCGAGCGCGCGTGTCGCATACGCGTGGGTCAGCTTCGAAGCCTCGTCTTGCGGCATGTCCGCGATCGGACTGTCGCCGAGCAGCACGTAGGTCTCGGCGAGGCCGGCGTGGCCCAGCGCGAACAGCGGGTCGATGTCGACGGCACGCTTGAAATGCGTCTCCGCCGCGCGGAGATTGTCGCGGCCGCGGCGATTCCAGAAATGACGCCCCAGCAGGTATTCGCGATACGCGTCGGGGTTCACCATGCGCGTTGCGTTCAGCCGTTCGCGCTCGTCCGGCAGGATCTCGGTCGCCACTTCGCCGGCGATCTGCCGCGCGATCTCGCGCTGCGTATCGAACAACCGTGCCGCCGTCGTCTCGAAGGTGCGGCTGAATACGTGATGATCCGTCGCCGCTTCAACCAGCTGCAGCGTCACGCGCACGCGGTCGTCCGACTGCTGATAGGAGCCCTCGAGAATCAGGGTCGCACCGAGCTGTGCGGCGATATCGCGAAGCGGCGCGGTCGTGTCCTTGAACCGCATCACCGACGTACGCGAGATGACGCGGATCGACCGCACCTGCGCGAGGTCGTGAATCAGCGCTTCGGTGACGCCGTCGGCAAGGAACTCCTGGCTGAGGTCTTTCGACAGGTTCGAGAGCGGCAGCACCGCGACGGTAATCGGTGACGTGTTCACGGGCGGAGCGGGCCGCGACGCGGGCCAGCCGATCATCGCGGCGATGGCTGCGACGAGCACGGTCATGGCCGCGATCGAACGCCATCCGAACAGCGATGGTGGCGGTGGTGCGGGCCGTAGGACCGCGGCGGGCTCCGATGGCGGCGCCGCCGTGCCGCCGATGGATTCAACCGGCGCGATGAAGCGATAGCCGCGCCGCGGCAGCGTCTCCACGAATCGCGGCACATCGGCATGGTCGCCAAGGACCGTGCGGATCTGACGGATGCACGTGTTCAGGCCCTGGTCGAATTCAATGAAGGTGTTGTCGCCCCAGAGTGCAACGCGGAGCTCCTCACGCGTCACCACCTCGCCGGCGCGCGCAGCCAGCATCGACAGGACGGTGAACGGCTGCGGCGCGAGGCGAACCCGGGCCCCGCTTTTGCGCAGTTCACCAGTCTGCGGGTCCAGCTCGAATACGCCGAATCTGAGGGACATCGGCAAACGCAAAATTATAAGGAGAACTCCCGCCGCGGTGAACTGCTCAGATGGTGTCAAAAGTCATATGGTGTCAATCACTTGCACGTACAGATGCATTCCAGCCGTTGTCCATCGACTCGGATTGGGGCCCCTCCTAGGATTCGCGGCCAAGGAGCGACCCCATGAAGAGCGAACTGAAAGTTTTGACCCTGACTGCATTCTTGCTTGTTGCGACCGCTTCGACGGCTTTCGCGCAAGGCCCGCTTGGCTGGTGGAAACTGGACGACACGGCCGGCACCGTTGCGGTTGACGCCAGCGGCAACGGCAACACCGGCACCGCGAGCGGCGGCGTCACGATCAACGTCCCTGGCGCGCAGTCCGGCGCGTTCAATTTCAACCTCGGCGAGGTGCGTGTGCCGTTCGGCTCCGGCGCCCTGGCCCCCGCGACAACGTCGCTCAGCGTGTCGGGCTGGGTGAATCCGAGCGGCTGGAACTGCGCCGGCTTCGGGCAGTGCGCGATCGTTTCGAATGAAGCATTGCCAGGACAGGCGTTCCTGGACGGCTACGGTCTGCGCATCATCAACGGCGGTACGCTGCTGCAGTTCTGCTGGGGCGCCGAGGCGACGACCGGCCACTGCACCTACGCGGCATACGCGTTTCCAACCGGCGTCTGGACGCACGTCGCCGGCACCTACGATGGCGCCACGTTCCGAAGCTACATCAACGGCAACCTGGTCCTGGCTGAAGATTTCGCGATGCCGCCGCTCGACACCACGCAGGATCTCGTCATCGGCGCGCTGCCGAGCGGCAATCTGCGTTTCGAAGGGGCGATCGACGACGTGCGCGTGTACGGACGCACGCTCGCGGCCGCGGAAGTTGCCGACCTGGCCACGATCGCTCCGGCCGGACCTCAAGGTCCGCAGGGAGAACAGGGTGTTCCAGGTGCGCAGGGTGCACAGGGTGAGCAGGGTGCACAGGGTGCGCCGGGTGCCCAGGGCGAACAAGGTCCGCAGGGCCCGCAGGGCGATCCGGGTCCGGGGACGATCCCTGGATCGATCCTGATGATGCCCGCGGGATCAGCGGCGCCGGCCGGCTACGTGTTGATCGGCACCTTCGATTTGCAGCCGTCCGGCACCAACCGCGGCCGTGCGACGCAGATGCGCGTGGACGTGTATCAGCGCCCGTAACGCTCAGCGCGACGCGTCGTCAGGAAAACAGCCGCGCGAAATTGCCGGCGAAGATCTTCTGCTGAACATCCGCGCTCACGCCGATGGCGTCGAGCGCGGATTTCTGTTTCTGGTGGATTTCCCCGTTCCAGCCGCGCGGGAAGAACGACGAGTCGGTGCCGAAGATCAACCGGTCGGGGCCGACCACGTCCAGCGCGCTCTTGAACACCTGCTCGAGCGTCAGCCCGGGCATGTACTTGATCCACGAGTTGGAGCTCGACGTGTCGAGATGAACGTTGGGGCAGCAGTCGGCAAGCATCAGCGCTTCGCGCAGCATGCCGGCGCCGAAGTGCGGGATGATGATCGGCACCGACGGATACTTCATCGCGATGCCGTGCAGGTCGATCGGGTTGCCGAAGCGGATGTCGAACGGGCTCGGCAGGCCGAGCTTTTTCCTGATGCCGACCGACAGCACGCCGCAATGCGCGAACACCGTCACGCGCTCGACCGTGCCGCCGCGGCGCGATGCCGCCAGCGCGAACACATCGTCGACGCGCGAATCATGCAGGTGGTAGCCGTGCATCGCCGGGAACAGGCAGATCGTGCGCAGGCCTTCATCGAGCGCGCGCTTGGCGTAGTCGATCGCGTCCTGGCGCGTCGGGTCGAGCATGAAGAAGCCGACGAAGCGATCCGGGTTGTGCGCCACCGCGATGGCGACCGCATCGGCATCGCCGGGCAGGCTGGCGATCAGCGCGCATTGCTGGACCCCGTATTTATCGAGCTCGCTGACCCAGCGCGCGCCGAGCTCGTCGACCGAGTTTGGAAATTCCCAACCGAGCTGGGTGATGCGTTGTCTGTCGGCGCCGAGCCCGGCGAAGAAGCTCGGCGAAAAGAAATGCACGTGCGCGTCGTTAACCACCACGAACATAGTGCGCGATTTTGCTGGTCCACACCCAGAACAAAATCGCGCCGGTGACGATCAAGCCCAGCGATAAGCCAATCCAGAGTCCCCACACACCCCAGCCGATCACGAAGCAAAGGATGTAGCTGGTCGGCAAGCCAAACAGCCAGTGTGCGACCAGGTTGACGATCATCGGCGTGCGCGTATCGCCCAGCCCGCGCAGCGTGCCGGTGATCACGCCCTGGATGCCGTCGAACAGCTGGAACACCGCCGCCAGCAGCAGCAGCGACGTGGCGACCGACAGCACGCTCGGATCGGTGGAGAAGAGCGCGATCAACTGCCGCGGCACGAGCACGAACGTCAGCCCCGACGCGACCATGACCAGCGTCGCCAGCACGATCGCCGTCCAGCCCGCGGCCGCGGCGCGATGGCGATCGCGCGCGCCGACCGCATGGCCGACGCGCACCGCGCCGGCCGAGCCGAGACCGAGCGGGATCATGAACGCGACGCCGGCCATGTTGAGCGCGATCTGGTGCGACGCGCTCGAAATCGGATCGAGCATGCCCGACATCGCGGTCGCCAGCGCGAACACGCCGACCTCCGCGCCGACTTGCGACGCCGCCGGCAGGCCAAGCGCGAGCAGGCGTTTCAATCGCGCCGGGTTGAAGGCGCGCTCGACATGCCACAAGCCATGTCGATCGTCGATGTGCGCCTCGGCGGTCCGCTTGCGATCGATCCACCACACCGCGAACAGCAGCGAGCAGAGCATCCACGCGCGCGAGATCGTCGTTGCCCACGCGGAGCCGGCGACGCCGAGCGCCGCGAACCCGTAGTGCCCGTAGATCAGCACGTAGTTGCCGATCGCGTTGATGATGTTTGCGGTGACCAGCGCGAACATCACCGGCAGCGCCGCGTGCATGCCTTGCAGGTACCGCCGGCAGACCGCGTAGCCAAGCAGGAACGGCGTGCTGAGAATCAGCACGCCGAAGTACGACTCGAGCAGCGGCCGCACCGCGCTGTGAAACCCGAGCAGCGGAATCGCGTACCACACCAGCACCAGCAGCGCCATGATCGGCACCGCCATCATCGCCGCGAGCGTCAGGCCGTCGAAGAACCAGCGATGGCACTCGCGGAGATCGCGCGCGCCGTAGGCCTGCGACACCAGCGTGTCGAGCCCGAGCATGATCGCCATGCCGAAGATCGCGAAGGCGATGTGCATCGAGTTGCCGACGCCGGCGGCGCTGATCGCCTCGGGCCCGAGTCCGCCGACCATGATCGTGTCGACCACGCCCATCGACATCCACCCGAGCTCGGCTGTCACCACCGGGATGGCAATCCGGAGCATCGGAATGAACTCTGATCGGATCGACGGCATTTGAAGGGAAAAAGGCAGAAGGCTTATGCCTTTCGCCTTTTCATTCTAGTAGCATTACAGCGGAGCCTGAATGCGAACCACTCTTACTTCGGCGCTCGTCATTTCACTCGGTCTTGCGACCATCCAGGGACAAGTCGGGAACCAGCCGGGATCGGGGTTCACGACCGTGCTTGCGAGCGCGATGCGCTACGCGATGAACTACGAACAGCGCTTCGCGCTGCTCGCCGCGGACGAGCATTACGTGCAGGAGGTCGTGCGGCCGCCGAATCCCGGCGACAACTTGAGCCGGAGCAACCCGGGCGGCGGCATGCGCGGCGGCGGCCAGATGAACCTGCAGACGATCAAGTCCGACTACTTGCTGGTGCAGCTCGGCGGCGACGGCGAGGGGTTCATGCCGTTCCGCGATGCCTACGAGGTCAAGGGCAGGAAGCTGCGCGACCGCAACGATCGCCTGTTGAAGCTGTTCACGTCGAACGACAAGAACCGTTTCGAGAAGGCCGCCGAGATCAGCGCCGACACGGCGAAGCACAATCTCGGCAACGTGGCGCGGACCATCAACATCCCGCTGCTGGCGATGATGTTCCTGCACCCGCGGGTCAACGAGCGCTTCGAGTTCACCGACGGCGGCGAAGAGAATTTCAACGGCCGCATCCTGCGGAAGGCGGTCTACAAGGAAGTGGCGCGGCCGACCTTGATCAGGACCTCGCGCGGGCGCGACCTCGCAATGACCGGCGCCATCTGGATCGATCCGTTCAACGGCACGGTGATGAAGACCGAGCTCAACGCCGCGGATCCGATCGTGCGCAGCCAGGTGATCGTCACGTTCAGGCGCGACGAGGCGCTCGATCTGTTCGTTCCGGAAAAGATGGAGGAGTACTACAAGGCGTACTCCGCCGTTGACGACATTCTCGCCACCGCCACCTACACCAACGTGCGGCGGGTTCTCAAAAGTGAGCTTGATCCGCAGTAGGTTCCGGGGGTTCCAGATGGTCCCAAGGGTTCCAAAGGTCTGGTTGTGGGTTTCAATCGTCCTGGCCTCGAACGTTGCGCTCGAGGCAAACGACTGGCCGCATTGGCGCGGTCCGTCTTCGAGCGGCATCGCGTCGGCGTCGGCGCTGCCGTCGACGTGGAGCGCGACGGAGAACGTGGCATGGCAGGCGCCGCTCGAAGGATCGGGCGTGTCGTCGCCGATCGTGTTCGGCAATCGCGTCTTCGTGACATCACAGGCGGGCGACGGACGGCGTCGCGCCGGCAATCATCCGACGCTGACGCAGGGCGGCGATCCCGCGGCCGCGGGTGAGCTGAAGCTGCAGCGCCGCGCCACCCGCACCGATGTCGCATTCATCGTCGAAGCGTTCGATCGAGCGTCGGGCAAGCGGCTGTGGATCCACGAGACCAGGCCGGAAGGTGAGCTGCCCCCGGTGCACGACAAGCACAACCTGGCGAGCGCCAGCCCGGTCACCGACGGTGAGCGCGTGTACGCGTGGTTCGGCACCGGCCAGCTCGTCGCGCTCGACTCCAGCGGCAAACAGGTGTGGACGAAGAACCTGGCCAAGGAGTACGGCGCGTTCGACATTCAGTGGGGCCACGCCAGCTCGCCGGTGCTGTTCCAGGATTCGATCATCCTGCTGTGCTATCACAACCCGGCGTCGTACATCGTCGCGCTCGACAAGCGCACCGGCGCGGTGAAGTGGAAGGTCGACAAGGCGCCGGGCCAGGAGTCCTACAGCTCGCCGATCGTCGTGCAGGGTCCGGGCGGCAACGAGCTGATCGTCAATTCCAACAGCGGCGTCGAGTCATTCGATCCCGCGACCGGCAAGTCGCTGTGGACGTATCCGGAAGTGAATCGCTTCCCGATCCCGGTCGCAATGGTCGATAACGGCATCCTGTATTTGAGCCGCGGTTATCGCAGCAGCCCGTTCATGGCGATCCGCCTCGGCGGCCGCGGCGACATCACCAGCACGCACGTCGCGTGGCGCGTGCCGACCGGCGGACCCTATGTATCGTCGCTCGTGCACTACCAGGGCGTGATCTACATGAGCACCGACAACGGCATTCTCTCCGCCGTTGATGCCAGCAACGGCCAGCGCCTCTGGCAGGAGCGCGTCGGCGGCACGTTCAGCGCGTCGCCGATTGCGGGTGACGGCAAGATTTATTTCGTCAGCGAAGGCGGCGAGACGATCGTGATCAAGGCGGGCCGCACGTTCGAGATCGTGTCGCGCAACAAGCTCGATGGCCACTTCGTCGCGTCGCCCGCGGCGGCCGCGGGCCGCGTCTTCCTGCGCGCTGACGATCGAATTTTCGCGGTCGGAAAATAGATCTGCGCCATCGGCGGCCCTGGGACCCTACCAGCCCGCGCCGCGTTTTTGTTTCGGCAGCTTGATGCGGTGATTCGGATCGATCTCCGCAACGAGCGCCATGCGGATGCGATCCTGGTAGCTCGCCGGGCCGCGGCCGATGCCGGTGAACGTGCGCGTGTCTTCGTACCAGCGGTCGTTGTCGCCGCTGCCTGAGGTCTGCCGATAGTCAACGGTGCCCATCGCGCCGTGCAGCGCCACCTTGAATTCCTTCAGGGTCTTCTTCTTGCCGCTGTCGGCGATCACCTGCACCGGAGTATTGAAGCGGAACCAGATGACGTAATTGCCCGCGGCGATCTCCCGCACGTCGCTCCAGGGCACGAACGCTTCCGCGCGCAGTCCATCGCCCCTCGACTCCGCTCGGGGCGACCCTGAGCCGGTCGAAGGGCCGGTGCAGCCGCCCCACGCCCGCCACAACGCGGTTGCTTCAGGTCCCGGGAATTGCGGCACGCCAAGGCGCTTCGTGAAATTCGGCGCCGCTTCGCCGAACCGATAGACGCTGATGCCGGCGCGATCGAACGTCATCACGAAAAAGCTTCTCGCGTCGACGTCGTACAACGTCGCTGTCCATGCGAGCGCGCCGCCCGCCCCGAACAGCTTCTTGATCTCCGCGCGCGCGCGCTCGCTGTCTTCGCCAAGAATCACGAGCTGCCGCGCCAGCTGCGACTGCGCGATCATGTTGCGCGGATCGATGTCGAGCGCGCGCTCGGCGATCGTCAGCGCGGCGTCGTTCAAGTCGCCGAGCGCGTCCTGGTGCGTGCGCAAGGATGCATCGAAGCCATCCCACCAGTCGGTGCGCGGCCGCGTCACGTTGAGCGCCTGCGCGTCAGTGGAGAGCCGATAGCTTTCGCGTTTGAGTTGCGCAGGGTCGCACGTGAGTGGCTGCGCGGCCGCCGGTGAGGACAGCAAAAGTGTGAAAACGACCAGCGCCGGGGACAGACGCAGCATGGCGGAACCTCTTGCCAGGTATCGGTGGCAAGAGGTGTGCCCACGAGGTCCTAGGGTCCTAGGGTCCTAGGGTCCTAGGGTTCTAGGGTCTTAAGGTCCTAAGCCCGCAAGCCCGTTAAGCCCGTTAAGCCCGCAAGCCCTCAGGGAGTCGGCAACGGCGGCATCCTGTCCTTCGGCAGCCGCGGCAACATTTGATCGCGCATCGCGAGGTGATAGACGGCCGCCGCGATCACCATTGCCGACTGCTGCGCGTCGCCCTCGATGATCCGCTCGTAGGTATCGAGGTTGGTGTGCCAGGTGTGCGAGTTGTATTCGATCGGATCCTGCTGGATGCCGATGCCCGGCAGGCCCGCTTCGTTGAACGATGTCGAGTCCGTGCCGCCGCGGCGCCGGCTCTGCGTGGCGTTGACGCCGAAGAAGCCGTTGTCGGCGAAAGGCTTCGTTGCCTCGCGAAGGATTGCCGCCGCTTCCGGCGGACCGAACACGGACGCGCCGCGCGCGCGGCCGGTGCCCGAATCGATGTTGAAGTAGCCGGCGAAGTTCGCGTGCGCGGGTTTCGGGTTCTCGACCATCCCGAAATGCTCGCGGACGTAAGCCTGCGATCCGAGCAGCCCCTGTTCTTCACCACTCCACAGCGCCAGTCGAATCGTCCGCCGCGGCTTGACGCCAATCGCCTGCAGGATCCGGATCGCTTCCATCATCGTCGCCGATCCGATTGCGTTGTCCGTCGCGCCGGTGGCGGCATGCCACGAGTCGATGTGACCGCCAAGCATCACGACTTCCTGCGCCTTGTCGGTGCCGGGAATTTCCGCGACGACGTTGTACGCGGTCGTGCCCTCCGGGAACGTGCGGTTGACGATGTTCAACTCGAGCTCGACGGGCGTGCCGTCCGCGAGGATGCGCGAGATGCGGCCGTAATCTTCGTTGCGCATGACCACCGTCGGCACCGCCTTCGCGGTATCGAAGGTGCGGTTGTTGAAGGCGCGAATCTGCCCGTGTTCGCGGCCGGCGTCGTTGATGCGGCCGGCGGCGCCGGCAGCGACCAGGAATTGATCGAGCTGCTCGGCGACTTGCGCCGCGGGAACGACATTGGGAGTCGCCGGCGACGGCCCGCCGCCGCCGAAGGTGGGCTGCTGCGGGTTGACCGGGTCGTACTGCGCGCGCACGTCGTTGTCTTCGCGCCGCTTCTGCGGCGTCAGGATGGTGACCGGCACGACCGCGGGCGCGCCGACCATTACGATCTTCCCCTTCACGTTCGCGCGGTTGTCGTCGAAGAACTTCGCGAGCACTTCCTTCGTCGGCGACGTGGGCACCGTGATCTGTATTGCCTGCGCCGTCACCGCGCCGTTGGTTCCGGGCGTCCAGGCCAGTGCTTCAGCGACCAATGCGTCCTTGAACGGAGAGATTGCGTGCACCGACAGCCGCTCGTTGACCCAGCCAGGGTGGCCGAAGTTCCACGGCTCGAGGTGCGCATTCTTCAATCCCCACCGCGTCGTCTCCTTGACGATCCATTCCTGCGCGGCTTTGAGGTTCGGCGAGCCGGTCAACCGCGGGCCATACACGTCGGTGAGGAAGTGCATGGTGCGCATGATCTGGGAGTTCTCGGTCGCTTCACGGCGGATCTTCCACTGGATGTCCCTGTCGATCTTCTCCTGGGCTGCGGGAAGCGCGGCCGCCGCGACTACGGAGCATGCGAAAACGAGGGCAAAACGGTGTTTCATGGCGCCATCTTAGCCGTTACCGGAACGGCGTTCACAACTGGTGGCCGTTGGCTTAAAATCCGAGCCAAGAGGTGCGATGTGTCCCAGGCGAGCGTCCGTCTGATCCGGGTCGTCTTTGCAGGTCTCGGTAGTGCCCTTCTGATGGCCGTTGCGGTCGCCCAACCGGCGGCCCAGGCCCCGGCAACGCCTTCGGTGACGTTCACCAAGGATATTGCCCCGATCTTCCAGCGTAGCTGTCAGCAGTGCCACCAGCCCAACTCGATTGGGCCGATGTCGCTCGTCACCTACGCCGAGACTCGCCCGTGGGCGAGGGCGATCCGCAACAAGGTGGTGGCGGGTGAAATGCCGCCGTATCGCTACGACCGCAACGTCGGCATCCAGCACCTGAAGGACGATCTGCGGCTCAGCGAAAAAGAGATCCAGACGATCGCCCGGTGGGTCGACAGCGGCGCGCCGCAGGGCAATCCGGCCGACCTGCCGCCGCCGGCCACCTTCGACGATCCGAACGTGTGGGCGTTCGAAAAACAGTTCGGCCCCCCGGACATCATCGTCAAGACCAAGCCGTTCACACTGCCCGCGCGCGGTCAGGATGTCTGGTGGCGCCCGATCGTGCCGACCGGTCTCGACAAGAACCGCTGCATCAAGGCCGTGTCGGTGCGGCCGACCGTGAAGGGGCGCGCCGCGGCGCATCACGCCAACACAGAGTTCGTGCAATTCGACGAGAAGACCGGAAGCTACGTCGAGACCGAGCGCGTGTCGGAGTACGCGCTGGGCAAGGCCGGCGAGATCGTGCCGCCGGATGGTTGCCGCACCATGCCCGCCAACGCGCTCGTGCGTTGGGACGTGCATTACTACCCGACGGGTGAAGAGCTGAAGAACGACGTCATCGAAATGGGCATCTGGCTCTACCCCGAAGATCACCAGGCCAAGTACAAGCAGGACCTGAAGCTCTACTTGATGACGATGAAAGGCGGCGATCTCGAGATTCCTCCGCACGGCACCACCGTGACGCAGGGCTTCCACACCTTCAAGACGCCTGTCCGCATCGACAGCTTCCAGCCGCACGGTCACTTCCGGCTGGTCGGCAAGACGCTCGAGATCTTCTATCCGGAGACCGGCAAGCTGGAGATGATCAGCTCGATCTCCAACTGGACGAACAACTGGCACACCAGCCACATCTACGCCGACGACCATGCGCCGCTGGTGCCGAAGGGTGCCGTGCTGGTGTTGACCGGGTACTACGACAACACCGCCAACAACAAAGGCAACCCGGATCCCGATCAGTGGGTCGGCCCCGGCAGCCGCACGGCGGACGAGATGTCGCACGCATGGATCGCTGTGACGCATCTCGATGACGCCGGTTACGAGCGCATCAAGGCCGAGCGCGAGGCGAAGCAAAAGGCGATTACCACTGTCGCTGCTCCTCGGGAGCAGCAGTAACGGCGTGCGCGGACGATCGTTTCTTCTGGGCCTGGTCCTGGTGATGGCGGCGATCAATCTCGCCGCCGAACAGATCCGCCCGCTCGCGCCAACGCCACCGGTTGGTCAGCGCGTGGCGCCGTTCTTCGACGGCTTCTATGAGAATGCCGACGGCAGCTTCACGCTGTCGTTCGGCTACTCGAATCTCAATGCCACCGACGTCGTCGAGATTCCCCTCGGTCCGAACAACTTCATCGAGCCGAAGCAGTTCGACGGACGGCAGCCGACGTCGTTTCCACCGACCCAGGGCCCGGGGCCCACGGGCGCGCGGCGGGATCGCGAGCGAGGCGTGTTCACCGTGACCATACCGCCGGCGTTCACCGGCGACGTGGTGTGGACGCTGCGTCACGCCGGGCAAACGCACAAGGTGCCAGGCCGGACCAAGACCGGCGCGTACGGTCTTCGTTGGCCGATGGCGATGGGATCGATTCCGCCGCTCGTTGGCTTCACGGCGTCGACGATGACCGGCCGTGGACCGTCCGGCATCGAAAGCGCGCCGATGCAGGCCAACGTCGGCGTGCCGCTGTCGATCACGATCTGGACGAAGGACGACAGCGAGCGCGATGCCGCCGCCGAAGGCGGCGTGCAGTTCAAGGCTCGCGGTCCGGCGCGGCCGGCGTTAAACATCAAGTGGTACAAGCACTCCGGGCCCGGGCCCGTGACGTTCGATCCGGCGACGGCCGGCCTGAACGCTTTGGAAGGCTCTTCATCGTCCAAGGCGACCTTCACGCAGCCCGGCAGCTACATGCTGCGCGTCCGCGTCGACAACTTTGGCCGTCCCGACACCTCGGCAGGGAACCAGTGCTGCTGGACGAACGGCTATGTCAGGGTCACGGTCAAGTAACGATCATTAAGAAACACCGCGGCTGATAAGATCGTGGGCTATGCAAGTCGCAAAACCCGCGGTCCTCAAGCCTGCGGTCACTGTTGAGTCACTTCCCGGTCCGCGCGACACCGACGTCGCGGCCAGCGGCGTGGCGCCGCTCGTCCGCGGCAAAGCGCTGATTTTCTGGGACCGGAAGGATCCGTCGAAGAAACTCGACGCGATCGATACCGATCAAATCACTCCCGCCGCGGACTGCGTGTCCGAAAGCCTCGACACGCTCGACGAGCGGTGGAAGGCGGGGTCGTTCCGCTACCTGATGCCGGACTTCCGTGCCCGCGTGCATCGCGGCGAGACATTCGTGATCGCCGGCGATCGGTTCGCGATTGGCAGCTCGCGCGAAATGTCGCCGGCCGGCCTGAAGGCGATCGCCGATGAAGTTGGCCTCGAGATGGTGATCATCTGCGGCAACAACATGGGCGATATCTTCCGCAGGAACTCGTTCAACCTCGGGTTGCACGTCGTGCAGAGCCCGGAGGCGGTCGCCGATGCGCGTGACGGCGACGAGTTCACGTTCGATCCGGTGTCGCGAGAAATCACCAACGTGACGCAAGGCAAGCGCTACACGCCGGTGCCGCTCAGCGCGAAGGAAGATGAGATCCGCCAGAGCGGAGGGATTTTCGCGGTCGGCCGGCGCGAGTTCGTGTCGTCGGTGCTGCGCAAGCCCGTGATCGAGTTTCCGGACGCGGCCCGCGCGCGCACGATGTCATCGACCGCGCAGATCGTGTGGGCGCATCGCGTCGACAAGGATGCCGAAGTTGCTCCGGGCGCGACGCTGCGCGTCTACGCGGATCTGCTGCCCGCATCGGACGGCACGGCGCCGTTCTCGATCCACACCTTCAACCAGATCACCGGCGGCAACACGATCTTCCCGCGCCAGGCGGCGGTCGCCAACGATCACTTCGTCTTCACCGGCAAACAGGACGACGACAAACAGACGGCGATCGGCCGGCAGTTCGCGGCTTTCCACAACATCGAGAAGCCGTACTACGCAACTCCCGGCGACGGCATTTTTCATTTCTACTTTCCCGAGCAGGGCCTTGTGCTGCCGGGTCAGTTCATCCCCGGCGCCGATTCGCACAGCCGCGCCTATGGCGCCTACGGAGCCGTCGGCATGGGCGTCGGGTCGACGACGCTCGGTTTCGGGTGGTCGACGGGCTACATCTATTTCACGATGGCGAAGGAGCGCCGCGTGACGTTCAGGGGCAAGTTGAGCCCCTGGGTCACCGGCAAGGACATCGTTCTCGAGTTGCTGCGGCGCTGGGGCGCGAAGCAGTCGCAGGGCATGTCGGTGGAGCTCGTCGACGCCGACAAGCAGTTGCCGATCGCGTTCCGCAACACGATCGCCAACATGATGGCGGAGGCCGAGGCGCTCAACGGCATTTTCGCGCCCGATGAGATCACCTACGCGTGGTATCGCGCCAAGGGCATCAACGAGCTGCCGTATCCCCGGTTCGGGTGCGGGCCGGACGCGCATTTCGAGATCGACGAAGCGTTCAACCTTGCCGACGTGGCGCCGATGATTGCCAAGCCGTTCAGCCCCGGCAACGCGTTCCCCGCCGAAGACGTGGCGCGCGAGCGCATCGAATTCGACAAGGCGATGATCGGATCCTGCACGAACGGCAGCTACGACGACCTGCTGTCGGCGGCCCTCGTATTGATGGCCGCCCGGCAGAAGGGCCTGACGAAGGTGCAGAAGGAATTCGTCGTGTTCCCCGGCTCTGGCGGCGTCAAGACGTTGATCGAACGGCCCGACCAGCGCCTCAACGGTGAATCGATCGCCGATGTGTTCCGCGGGGTCGGCGGCCAGATCCGCGCGTCGTGGTGCGGCCCGTGTTTCGGCCAGGGCCCGGACGCCCTCGAGAAGGGCGAGCGCGCGATCACATCGTTCAACCGCAACTGGCAGAACCGCATGGGTCTCGGCGGTGAAGGCTACCTCGCGTCGCCATCAGTCGTCGCCGCATCGGCACTCGCGGGCTACATGGCGCCCCCGACCGAGCTCGGCCTGCAGTGGGATCCCGACAAGTACGGAGTCTAACGCCCGTCCACGGACGTTGCCACAGAGACACAGAGACAAATTCTTGGAAATACCAGTGCCGCTTAGCAGCGCTGGCCTTTAGAAAAGGTGTGGCGCTTTTGGCCAGCGGATACATTTTCTAACCGCCAGCAAATGTACTGAGCATGAAGCCGCTGCTACTTTCTCTCGTCACTCTGCTCGTCACACAGTCACTATCAACACCGCAGCAAGTCGCTGACGATCTCCTCGCCGCCGATCGTGCTTTTGCGGCGGCGAGCACGAAGACGGATCTCATCACCGGCATCTCCGCCATGTTCGCACCCGATGTCGCCATGCCTGCGCCCGGCGGCATTGCCTACGGATCGCAACAGGCGATCGATGCGCTGCGATCGAATGCCGCGAACAGCGGCGCCACCGCGACATGGACGCCGGCGCGAGTGGGCATTTCTGGCGATGGGCTTCACGGCTTCACCGCGGGCTTCATGACGATCACCCGCGCCGACGGCAGCAAGCAAACGGCGAAGTACATGGGCTATTGGGAAAAGCAGCCAGCTGGCTGGCGCGTGCTGGCCTACAAGCGCGCGCTGTCGAATGCCGGGGCGCCGTCAATCCAGACCGGCTACGTCCTGCCGAAACGAATCGTGACATCGAGCGCTGATGCGCCGGCGATCGAAAAAGCCCGCGACAGCCTCGCTGAGGCCGAACGATTCTTCTCGCGCGATGCACAGACGATGGGGATAGGGGCGGCGTTCACGAAATACGGCAGCCCCGACGCGGCCAATTTCGGCGGGCCCGATACGCCGGCATTCATCTTCGGCAACGTTGCCATCGGGGAGAACGTCGGCCGGGGCGCGCCGCCCAACACGAGCCCCGTCAGCTGGGGGCCGGAGAAAACCATCGTCGCCGCGAGCGGCGACTTCGGCGTCACGATTGGCTACATCACGCCGAACAAAACGGCTGCTGATGGGAAGACGCCGCCGCGCCAGCCGTTCTTTACGATCTGGCGGAAGGATGCCGACGGCGCCTGGCGTTACATCGCGGAGTAACGACGGCTACTGCGCCGATCGCGCGAACACGTCCTTGACCGTCGAGTAATTCTGCGCGCCTTTCAGCGTGTAGCCGTGCTGCACGATCACCAGCCGTTCGACGATCAGCTCGCCGCTCGCCGGATCCATCGTCAGCGATTGCTTCATCGACACCGTCTGGCCGCTAATCGTGCCGCCCTGCTCGATGACGAGCCGCTTGCCGTCCCAGTAGGCGCGGGCGAGCCCGGCGCCGAGCGGGTCGGCCGGCTGCTTCGGCGCAGGCACGATCGGGTAGATGACGGTGATCGTCTTGGCGTTGCCGGTGGTGGATTCAATCGAAATCTGATCGGCCTGCTGTTCGATGGCAAAGGTCATCGCCGAGACCGGCGGCGTTTGCAGCGGCGAGCCGCTGCGCGCGGCTACCATGTTCCACTTGCCGCTGAAGTTGGGCAGCGGCGCCTGCGCGAAGAGCGTCAGAACCAGGAGCGCGACCACGGGCATGTTCACCCCCTTCGCGCAGCCTATCAAGATCGACCGCGATTGAATCTCGACCGTGAGAATAATTCGCGCCCGGCTGTTCAGTGCAGATGATCGATGCGCGCGCCGGCCCTGCCGTAATACCTGAGGAAGACGTGAAAGGACAGCGGCGAGCCGTACGACTCCTTGAGGTTGTCGGGAACGATGTAGCCGGTCACGTCGCCGCCGATCGAGAAGGTGCCGAATGCGCGCGACACGATGTCGCGAAGGTAGCCCGCGGTAAACGCGCTGATTCTCGACGGGCGATGCGCGTGCGACAGGCCGACCGGATGAAACCCGGCATCGAGAATGTCTTTCTCGACGTTTTCCGCGCGCATGTAGATCGAATGTCGTCCGGCGCGTTTCGCTGCTTCGAACAGGTACGCTTCGAGGTTGCCGAACACTTCGCGGTTCTGCCCGAAGGCGGCCATCCACGCCACTGACCGATCGCCGTCGCCCTTGATGTGCGAGGCAGATGCCGTGAGTCGTGTCTCGTCGTACGGAGAGTTGGTGTCCGGCGTTGTCAGGCCGGCGCCGGAAATTTGAAATTGCCACGGGCCATCGGCCCACGACGCGCGCACGGCGTATGAATCAAGCGCGGCAGTGTCGAGATCGAGTCGATCCTCATCCGGCTCGCGGCCGTGAAAGGCGCCGGCTTCGATGCGGAACCCGGATCGCTCGACGCCGATCGAGACCACGCCTGGCGTGATGTGCGATGCATCGAGGTAATGGTGCGAGAGCGGCGCCTGCGGATTCAGGATCGCCGACGGCCGGTGCATGAACACCGGCGGCCCGATCGGCGCCGGGCCCACCGCATAGGCGCTGATCGATACCGTGGTCGCGTTGAACGGGCGCGAGAACTGCGCGCCGAGGTTCATGATCAGATCGTGCGGATGCTGATAGTCGATGAGCGGGGCGCCATAGTAGGTCTCGCCGGTTTGAAAGACCTGCGGCGAGCCGATGTCGCCGAGCGTGAACGGCTCGAGCGAGAACATGCCGATGACGCCGACGTTTGCGCCGCTGCTGAACGTTTTCGAGAGCGACGCCATCAGCCAGTTCTGCGACTCGAACGCATCGAAGTCCGTGAACTCGCGGCGCTGGTAGTTGTAGCCGGCAAAGACGTTGCCCTCGACGCCCCACTGCCAGACGTCGGACGTTGAATGCTGATGCGCGGCATCTTGCGCGTCGGCGGACGACACGCCGAGCAGGATGGCGATCGTGAATGCCGCCGGCAGCCTCATCTGCTGATTATGTGTCGCAGCGCATCACGATTGCCGGAGAGTAGTGATCGGATCCACCGACGCAGCGCGTCGCGCGGGCACGAAACACGCGACCAGCGCGACAAGACATAGCAGCGCCGGCACCGCCACGAAGGTCAGCGGGTCGAGCGTGCCGATCCCGTAAACCAACCCTGAAAGCGTCCGCGACAGGACCGCTGCACCGGCGAGTCCGATGCCGAGGCCAATCGTCGTGAGGATCATCCCCTGGCCGAGCACCATCTTGAGGATCGCCGGAGGATTCGCGCCGAGCGCCAGGCGAATGCCCATCTCCTGCATGCGTTCGGTCACCAGCAGCGAGATGGTTCCGTAGATGCCGATGGCGGCGAGCGTCAGTGCGGTGCCCGCGAACAGCGCGAGCAGGAAGGTGATGAACCGCTGTTGCGATAACGCCGATGCCGTCACTTCCTCCATCGTTCTGATGTCCGACACCGGCAGGTTGCGATCGATCGCGCGCACGGCGTCGCGGACCTGTCCCGCAACCGCGATCGGGTCGCCGTCGGTCCTCACCACCAGCGCCATCCCGCGCGGCGCCGAGCGAATGTGCGCCGGCAGCTGCGCGTGGGCGATATACATCTCGTTGCGCGGCTCCTCGACCACCGCGTTGTGACGCACGGTGGCGACAATGCCGACGATGGTCAGCCAGGGCTTGTCGTCGGTGCCCATCATGAACTGGCGCCCAATCGCATCCTGGTTCGGCCAGTAGCGCGAGGCCATCGTGTCGTTGATCACCGCCGCCGGCATCGCGTCCTCGCGGTCGCCGTCGTTCAGAAAGCGGCCCCGCACCAGCTTCAGTCCCATCGCCTCGAAGTACCCGGGAGTGACCGCCTGGAAATCGCCGTTGGGATTTTCTTCCGGCACGTACGGCCGGCCCTCGATCTTGATCGACCAGTCGCCGATGGTGCGCGCCAGCGGCAGCACGCGGACCGCGCCGGCCGCGCGCACGCCGGGAATTTGCGCAACGCGTTCATCGACCTGCCGATAGAAGCGGACGATGTCCGCCATTTGCGGATACGACGTGGCCGGCACTTGTAGCTGCGCGGTGAGCACGTTCGAGGGATTGAATCCCAGATCGATGCGATTGAGCTCGACCAGGCTGCGAATCAGCAGGCCTGCCGCCAGCGCGAGAACGACGGAAGAGGCGAGCTGCAGCACGACCAGGCCGCGTCGCGCCAGCTGGCGCGATCGTCCCGCGGTGCCGCTGCGGCCGCCGTCCTTCAGCACGCCGGTGACGTCCGGCCTCGACAGCTGCAACGCCGGCAGCAATCCGAACAGGACGCCGGTCACGATCGCGAGGAGCGCCGTGAAGAACAGCACCGGTGCATCGAGCGTCGCTTCATCGAGCCGCGGCAGGTTGGCGGGTCGCAGCGTCACGACAATCTGCAGGCCTGCCCATGCGACGGCAAGGCCCGCTGCCGCGCCGGCAAGCGAGAGCAGCACGCTTTCGGTCAGCAGCTGCGACACGATGTGGCCGCGCCCGGCGCCGAGCGCGGTCCTCACGGCGACTTCGCGGCGGCGCACATCCGCGCGCGCCAGCTGCAGGTTCGCGACGTTTGCGCACGCGATCAACAGCACGAAGGCGACGGAGCCGAACAGGATCAACAGCGAGCCGCGCACCTGGCCGGTGATGAATTCCTGCGCCGGAATCACGCGCCGGGCGAGCGTGCCGAGGCTGCCGTCGGGCCGCGCCCGCACGTAGCCGGCCTTGACCCATTGCGATGCGACGACCGACAGCTCGCTCGTCGCCGTCGCCGGCGCGACATCGTCCTTCAACCGCGCCAGGCCCGAATACGATCGGTTGCCCCACGCGCCGAGATTGGCGGGATTGACGACCTCCGGCACCCACGCCTCGGTCGGGCGCAGCGATGCGTAGTCGTTCGGCAGCCGGAATGATGGCGGCATCACCCCGATGATCGTCCGCGCACGCCCGTTGACCTGGATCGATCGTCCGATGATGTCCGCGGCCCCGCCGAAGCGCCGCTGCCACAATCCGTGGCTGATGACGATGACGTCACTCGCGCCGCCGGCGGTGTCGGCCCGAGTGAACGTGCGTCCGAGCAGCGCGGTCGCGCGCGTGACCTCGAACAGGTTCGGCGTCGCCGAGCCGCCGCGAATCAGCTCGGGCTCCTGTCCGCCCGTCAAGCTGGCGTCGTATTCCTGGTAGCCGGCGATGTCGGCGAAGCTTTGCGTCTCGCGCGCGTAGGTGACGACCTCGCGCAGCGACAGGTGAGTCGCCTCGGCGCGATCGGGTCCCCAAATCACCGTCAGCCGATCCGCGTCACCGTAGGGAAGCGGGCTGAGCAGCGCCGCCTTCACGAGGCTGAACACCGCGGTGTTCGCGCCGATACCCAGCGCCAGCGTGACGATCGTGACGGCGGCAAATCCGCGATCGCGAATGAGGCGGGTGATGGCGTGGCGAAGGTTCCGGGAAAGGCGGTCCATGCCCGCCTTTGACGCTCTCACCGACTCGAAGGTTGGAAGGCCGGATAAGATGTCGCGTTATGGAAAAGGTTCTCGGCTTCGGCGGCGTCTTCTTCCGCGCCAACGATCCCAAGGCGCTGGCCGAATGGTACGAAAAACATCTTGGCGTCACCAGGACGCCGACTGATTACGGCACGACGCCGTGGTTCCAGACCGCCGGGCCCACCGTATTCGGGCCGTTCAAGCAGGACACCAAGTATTTCCCCGCCGACAAGTGCGCGATGTGGAACTTCCGCGTCAAGGATCTCGACGCGATGGTGAAGCAGCTGACCGATGCAGGGATCAAGGTCGAGGTCGACAAGGAGCTCTACCCGAACGGCCGCTTCGCCAGGCTCTACGACCCGGAGAACAACGCGATCGAGCTGTGGCAGCCGAACGGCCCCTACTCGGGCCTGTGAGTGATCGCCGGCTCCACGCGAATGGGGAAATTGACGGAGTTGGCGACGAAGCAAAAATGATGCGCCTGCTCGTGCAGTGATTCGGCCAGCGCCGCA
>DASUSZ010000022.1:0-4274 GCA_036374815.1 Vicinamibacterales bacterium
GACCGATAGGCAGGCGCATGGCGTCCCGGCTCCGTTGCATCATAGCCTTCGTTCGTTTGCATGTAGATGAGCTGTGCTACGGATGTGCTGCAGCGAGGTCGATCGCTGCGCGCTTTGATCTACACTGTGCGTTCCCCCGAGGCCATCGACATGATTCGACTTGTCAGCGCATGCGGTTTCTAGGCACTGCGACGGGTGATCGCGCGCACTCAACTAGTTCACTTTCGGAAAAACGAAACAGAGGTGCAGTTATGCAGGTTCGACGCTCGGCGCTCGGTGTTGCAGCCATGTTGCTCGCGCTGGCCGGTCCCGTGATGTCCGCCGCTCCGCATGCGCAGGGCGCACCGGCCTCACGTCAGTTGTACATCCTGTCCGCGACCGCTGATTATCCGAATGGCGAGCTGGTCCTCACCGGCGCCGAGTTCGGAACGGTGAGCGGGCGGGTCACGCTCGCCGGACTCGAGGTCGGCCCGATCATCAGCTGGACCGACACCCAGATCAGCGTTCCGCTGCCGGCCTTTCCGCCGGGCAGCTACTTGTTGACAGTGACGCGCGGACTTGCGGACGGGAAAGGGCGTCCGTCGGTGACGGATGTGAATGTCTTCGAAGTGGCGCTGGGCGCAGTCGGGCCCAAGGGCGAGAAGGGTGACCAGGGTGCGCAAGGGCCCCAGGGCATTCAAGGAGAGAAAGGCGACAAGGGCGATACAGGCGATCCGGGTCTGCAGGGGCCGGCCGGCATCAGCGCTGCGTACGCCAATTACGGTGCTGGATACGTGACGATCGGCGAGGGGCTGACGCAGACTGTCTCGAGCGTCACCGTCCCAGCCGGCACCTACGTGCTCAACGGGGTCGTCAAAGGCATCGAGTTCGACGACTTCGATTGGAGCCAGTGCTTTTTCTTCGCGCCGGGCGAGGTCCACGGCCATTATGCGGTGCTCGTTCGTGACGAGACGGAGCCGATCCTTGCGGACGTGACGGTCGCGGGCCCGTCGAATCCAATCTTTCTGCGCTGCAATGCGAACAACGGCACGGTCAAGATTCTGGGCAAGATGATCGCGACCCGGGTGGGCAGCGTCACGCCGAGCAGCTAGCGAAGAATCAATTGACGCGCCCGTCGCGGGCGCGTCAACACGGTTGTCAGGCCGGTAGCGGTGTTGCTATAGTTGACGTTTGCCCGCCTTTGCGCCGTAGTCACATGCGGCGCTTATGCGAGGCAGGCCAGACATCCACCTCACGTGGGCCCGTAGCTCAACTGGCAGAGCAGCAGACTCTTAATCTGTTGGTTGAAGGTTCGATTCCTTCCGGGCTCACCAAATCTCGCCACGGCTCGATTTTGGCTCGCCCGGAAGGAATCAGCCACACGGTTCGGCCTTCGGCCTCGCCTTGCCGTGGTCGATTCCTTCCGGCTCGCTCTTTACGGATGATTTCCGTCCGTCACCTTTCATGCGCGGTCCGTCCCACAACGGAACTCACGCGCCGAATACTTCGTCTCTCCGACGAATGACCATCCATCGCTTGGGAGCGATTAAAGGCTGCGCGGCATGCTGAGGATCTTGCGCAAGGTGTTGCGGGCGTTCGCGTTTCTGATCCTCGGCCTCGCGGTGGCCGCAGGAATTCTCTACGCTGCCGGATTGCGTGTCGTCTTCTACGGTGGCGGTGAGTTTCGCTTCGAATTCCTCAAGTCGGCAAGCAAGCAGGCCGCCGAAATCGAGAAGCACCGCGAAGCGCAACGCGCGCAGGCGCCGCCGGAAGCGCCCGCGCCGCCTGAGCCTCAACCGGCGGCGCCATCGGCTGCGCCGGCTATCGAGACACCGTCACCAGCCGCCGTAAAGGCATCGAGCCACTGGACGAATTTTCGCGGGCCGGATCGTGACGGGCATTACCGCCAGCAGCCGGTGCGAACGGATTGGGGTCCGGCGTTGAAGCCGATCTGGAAGCAACCGGTCGGCGGCGGCTACGGATCCTTCGTCGTCGCCGAGGGCCGCGCGTTCACCATCGAGCAGCGCGGCGAGCGCGAGCTTGCAGCGGCCTACGATGTGAAAACCGGACGCGAGTTGTGGACGAGCGCATGGAACGCGCACTTCTCGGGCTCGCCCGGCGGCGGGGGACCGCGCGCGACACCGACATGGCATGACGGCCGCGTCTTCGTACTTGGCGTCACCGGCGAATTCAGGGCGCTCGACGCCGCCACGGGACGCGTGCTGTGGCGCACGAACATCCTCGCCGACGCCGGCGCCGCGAACGCGGATCACGGTATCGCTGCCTCGCCGCTCATCGTCGACAACACCGTCGTCGTGCAGCCCGGCGGCGGCAATGGTCAATCCGTCGTGGCGTACGATCACCAGTCCGGCAAACGAGTGTGGGGCGCACTGGACGATCGCGCCGCATATTCGTCGCCAATGCTCGTGACGCTGGCCGGTGTCAGGCAGATTCTTGCGCACACGGACATGCGGCTGGTTGGCCTCTCGCCCGAGAACGGAACGCTGCTCTGGGAGTTTCCCTGGCAGACGCCAAACGCGGCACAGCCGCTGATCACGGCGCCCAATCGCGTATTCATTTCAGAAATGACAGACGCGGCCTTGCTCGAACTGTCCGTCGGCGCCGATGGAAAGCTGACGCCGCGGGACCTGTGGCACACGACCCGAATGAACCACTACTTCACGAGCCCGGTGCTGCACGACGGGTTCATCTACGGTCTCGACGAAGCGATCCTTTCGTGCATCGATGCGTCGACCGGCGATCTGAAATGGAAAGGCGGCCGCTACGGCTACGGCCAGGTGATGCTCGCGAGCGGCCACCTTTTCGTTCTGACGGAGGAGGGCGAGCTGGCGCTCGTGCGCGCGGATCCGAGCGCACACCAGGAAATCACGCGCTTCCCGGCGATCGAAGGCAAGACGTGGAATCACCCGGCCATGAGCGACGGCATCCTGCTGATTCGCAACATCGAGGAAATGGCGGCGTTCGATCTCCGCAAGTAGCCGCGTTTCGAGCAGCGCTACTTCGTAAAACCACAGCGCGCGAGCAGCGCGGTGAACCGGCCATCCTTCCTGTAATCGTCCCACTTGGGATCGGCCGTCAGGAAGATCAGGTGAACGTCGCGCTCCTCGTACGCCCGCTCGAGGGATTGGAACACCGCATCGGTCTCGCCGAGTCCGGCGTGGACGAGACCGATCGCATACGGCGGGACGTAGCGCTCGCGTGCCGCCGCCTGCAACGTTCTGAGCACATCGCGTGCCTCGGCGGTGCGGCCGGTCTTCCCGAGAATGTAGCCTCGCAGCGCGACCGGCTTGCTGTTCTGCCCGGAGAATTGGCCCGCCTTGGTCAGCGCTTCAAGCGCCGGGGCTGCCTGGTTCATCTGCTCGAGCGCCTGCCCCTGCATCATGTAGCCAATCCAGAATTCCGGGTCGAGCGCGACTGCCTGACGGGCGTAGTCCAGTGCCGCGGCATGGTCGCGCGCCTGGAACTCGATTTGCGACGACACCGCAAACGGCATCGGATTCAACGGATCCAACTCGCGGGCTCGCTGCATCGATGCGCGTGCAAGCGCGTCTCGCCCCGTTTGCGACAGCAAATGCCCGAGGACCACATGACTCATCGTGTGATTCGGATCGAGCAGCGTTGCGCGGCGGAACCCTGACTCGGCCGCCGGCCAATCCCAGTCGAACATCCAGTTCATGTACGCCATCGCAAACTGCGCGTCGGCCAGGTTCGGCGCCGCTCGCATGGCCTGCCCGGCGGCGGCCCGCGCGCGCGGTCCGAGCGCGAGCGGCGGCGCGTCACTGTTCATCGGGCTCGCGCCGTACGCTTCCGTGAGGCCGGCCCACGCCAGCGCGTAGTCGGGATCGAGCGCGGTCGCGCGTTCGAAATACTCGATCGCTTTCAGCGCGGCGGCCGGCGTGCGCAGGTTCACGAAGTTACGGCCGCGAAGATAGAGGTCGTACGCGTCGGCGTTGCGGGTCTGCCGCCGCGACAACGCGTCGAGGCGATCGGGCGAGAGGCGCAGCCGGATTTGCTGCGCGATCGCGGCGCTCAGCTCGCGTTGCAGGCCGAGCAGGCTGGTGGGTTCGCGATCGTAGGATTCAGACCAGATCTGGACCTGGTCGCGCGCACGAATCAGCTTCGTCGTAATGCGAAAACGGCCGTCCTCCACGCGCAGGGAGCTCTCGAGCAGATAGTCGGCGCCGACTTCGCGGCCAATCTCGGCAAGCGACTTCGTGGTGTTGTCGCGATAGACCATCATCGATTGCCGGCCCACTACTCCGACACGTTCGGGA
>DASUSZ010000023.1:0-26692 GCA_036374815.1 Vicinamibacterales bacterium
CGCGGTCGCCGGATAGGTCGACAGCCCGTCCAGGTGGCTCACCAGCGTCTCCGTGATGAGGGCCGGGGTCGCGTGCTGCGGCTCGCCGATCGAGAGCTTGATCGGCGAAGCGGCCGGCGGCGCCACGCCGTTCATCAACACACGCAGTCGTTCGAAGGGGTAGGGCTGCAGGCGGTCGAGACGTGGGTTCATCGGGACTCGGTCGCGGACGTGTCGCACCGCGATCTTAGCCGACCGGCGCCATGTGGAATGCCATGGCGGCCCCGGTTGGGACACAATAGGCCGCCCGACGCACCAATTCAGTGGCAGGAGTTTTCGTGGCACCTCCAATCCCGAACCGCTGGCGCATTCCCGTCGGCGCCGTGCTCGTGCACATCTGCATCGGCTCCGTCTACGCCTGGAGTACCTTCAACCGGCCGATCCAGCAGCTCTTTCCCGATCAGCCCTGGTGGTTCAGCCCGCCCTACACGACGTTCACGACGGCGCTGGCGCTCCTCGGCCTGAGCGCGGCCTTCGGCGGCCCGTGGGTCGAACGGCGCGGCCCGCGCGTTGCCGCCGGAGCCGCGGCGCTGTTCTTCGGCGCGGGCCTGCTGATCGGCGGCATCGGCTGCGGCCTCGGCTACATCTCGCCCGTGAGCACGCTGGTGAAGTGGTTTCCCGACCGTCGCGGGATGGCGACGGGCATGGCGATCATGGGATTCGGTGGCGGGGCGTTCGTCGCCGGCTACTTGAACGTCTTCCTGATGGACCGCGTCGGCATCGCCGCGGCGGTGATGATGCTCGGCGCCGCCTATCTGGTCGTCATGCTGATCGGATCCCGGCTCCTGCTGTCGCCGCCCCCGGGGTGGAAGCCGCCCGGCTGGATGGGGCCCGCCAAGACGTACGCGATGATCGCGGACCGCAGCGTCACCCGCAATCACGCCATCCGGACCACGCAGTTCTATCTGCTGTGGGGCATCCTGTTCATCAACGTCACCGCCGGCATCGGCATCCTGGCGCAGGCGTCGCCGATGATGCAGGACATGTTCAAGCGCACCGCCCTCGAGGCGGCCGCGGTCGTGTCGCTGATCAGCGTGTTCAACGCGACCGGGCGGTTCGCGTGGGCGTCAGCGTCCGACTACGTCGGCCGGCGCAACACCTACACGATCTTTTTCGTGGCTCAGTTCGTGATCTTCCTGTTGATCCCGGCGCTGGCCTCGAGCGGCAACTGGATCGCGTTCGAAGTGGCGCTGTTCACGGTATTCACGATGTACGGCGGAGGATTCGCGACCATCCCCGCGTTTCTCGCGGACATCTTCGGACCGGACAACGTCGGCGCGATTCACGGCGCGCTGCTGACGTCGTGGAGCTGCGCGGCGGTCGCGGGGCCGGTGATCATCACCGAGCTGTCGAATCGCGCGAAGGCGGCGCTGCCGCCGGGCGGCGACCGGGTGCACATTTACGACACGCCGCTGCAGGTGCTTGCCGCGCTATTGGCGATCGGATTCATCCTGACGCTATTGGTGCGTCCGCTGCGGCACCACGGAGCGCGCGCGAAGGGAGTCGCATGATGTCGGATTCGCGGCGGGCACTGCTCTGGAAAGCCGTCTTCGAAATCATTCTGATCAGCATCGGCGTGCTGATCGCCATGGCCGTCGACCAATGGCGGACCGATCGCGAGCATTCTGACCAGGCGCGGGCGGCTCTGCAGCGCCTGAAAACAGAGATGGAAAGCAACCGCGCCACGGTCGTCGGCGTGCAGGCGTATCACGTTGAACTGCGCAGACAGCTGGGCGACTATCTCGATCCCAAAATCAAAGCGGCGAACGTCCAGATCAGTCGCGGGATGAGCCCGGCGATCTTCGAGCACGCCGCCTGGGACCTCGCGCTCGCCACACAGGCGCTTGCCGACATCGATTCAGCACTGGCGTTCGAGATCGCGCGCGTTTACAACGCCCAGGCGATGTACACCGGGCTCACGACCGGTGTGACGCAGGCAATGTTCATGCGGCCGCCAACGCAGGAACTTCAGGGGTTCATGCACTCGGTGAAAGTCTGGCTCGACGACGTCGTCAGTTTGGAACCCGGCCTGGTGTCGTCGTATGACCGGGTCTTGCCGATGATTGACAGGGCACTAAAGGATTGACCAATAGCTGGCCCAGTGCTAAGTTCCGGGCGCAACCGGAAAACTTACTGCTGCGTCGTCGGCTGTCGTCCCCTGTCTTGGAGGAATCGATGCGCAAGACTCTTGTCGTTGGTTTGTTTGCCCTCGCGACCGTTTTGTTGTACCCGCTCGCTGCGCGCGCTCAAGGCAGCATTGCCGGATCCGTCAAAGACCCAAGCGGCGCCGTCCTCCCGGGCGTCACCGTCGAGGCATCGAGCGACGCGTTGATTGAAAAGACGCGCACCGCGGTCACCGATTCCGCCGGCAACTACCGCATCGTCGATCTGCCGCCTGGCACCTACAGCGTGTCGTTCACGCTGACCGGCTTCAAGACCGTGCGCCGCGACGGCGTCCTGATTCAGGGCACCTTCAGCGCGCCGGTCAGCGAACAGATGCAGGTCGGCGCGCTCGAAGAAACCATCACCGTCTCGGGCACGCCGACGGTGGACGTCAGCAACAACACCGCGCAGTTCGTGGTCGATCGCGACATCCTCGACGCGATTCCGACGCCGATACGCAACACGCCGGCGCGCGCGCTGCTGCTGCCCGGCACCACGGTGACACCGTTCGTGCTCGGCCAGTACAGCATGAGCGTGCACGGCTCGAACACCTCGGACATGGTGATCGCCATCGACGGGATGCGCGTCAACAACCTGTGCGGCAGCGGCCAGTTCAGCGGCTTCTACATGAACGACGCGGCGATCGAGGAAGTGACCTTCACGACCGGCGCCGAATCGGCGGAGATGCAGAACGGCGGCCTCCGCATCAACAGCACGCCAAAGGACGGCGGCAACACGTTCAGCGGCACCTTCTTCGCTTACGGCGCGGGCAGCGGCCTGCAGGCCGACAATCGCACCGACGCGATGAAGTCCGGACCGTTTGCGATTCCGCAGCCGGGCATCGCCTACACGTGGCAGATCAACCCGTCGTTCGGCGGCCCGATCAAGCGGAACAAGCTGTGGTTCTATTTCACGTATAAGTACGAGGACTTCAAGAACTACGTTCCGAGCTCGACGTTCGCGGACGGCAGCCGCGCGTTCCGCCAGAGCCAGGGCAACTACAGTGCGGTGACGCGCCTTACGTGGCAGGCGTCGCAGCGCGACAAGATCCGTTTCTATCTCGATCGCCAGTTCAACGGCGAGGACTACAACGGCTTCAACACCTTGCCGACGACGACGCCAGAGGCATCGACCGACGCCTACGGCCTCGGCTGGGTGCCGCAGGTGAAGTGGACGCAGACCACCACCAACAAGCTGCTGCTGGAAGCCGGCCTCTCCTATTACACGCAGGACTACGAGCAGAGCTGCCGGCCGACGGTTGGCCCGAACGACCTGGCCATTCTCGAGCAATCGACCGGCCGCCTGTCGGTGGCGTGCGGCAACACCATCCCGCCGTACTTCAGCTGGACGAAGTCGTACAGCGGCGGCGCGTCGGCCAGCTACGTGACCGGCTCGCACGCGTTCAAGACCGGCGTGACCTGGCAGTGGGGCACCAACTCGCGCACCTTCAACTCGAACAAGCAGATCAACACGCTGGTGACCAACGCCGGCCTGCTCGGCGCGCCGGCCAGCGCGACCAACCCGATACCGTGCACGCGGCTGCCGTGCCCGATCGCGATCGCCGTCAGCAATGGCCCAACGACACTGGAACAGAAGGTGAAGCGCGACATCGGCGTGTTCGTCCAGGACACGTGGACCATCAACCGGCTGACCCTCAACCTCGGCGGCCGCTTCGATCACTTCAATGCGATGGTGCCGGCGCAGTCGGCGCCCGCGGGCACCTGGATCCAGGCGCGCAACTTTGCCGAGATTCCGAACGTGCCGAACTGGAGCGACTTCTCGGTCCGCCTGGCCGGCGCCTACGACCTGTTCGGCACCGGCAAGACCGCGATCAAGGCAAACGCCAGCCAGTACATCGCGTCAGCCGCGGCCGGCTTTGCGCAGACCTTCAACCCGATGAACTACAGCACGCAGACGCGCGCGTGGATCGACATCGACGGCAACAAGTCGGTGCTCGATGCCGCCGGCAACATCCAGTTCAACGAAGTGATTGGCGGCACCTCGAACTTCGGGCAGATTACGATCCGTCCCGATCCCGAGCTGGAGCGTGGCTACAACTGGGAGTACGGCGTGTCGGTGCAGCATCAGCTGCTCGAGCGCGTGTCCGTCACCGGCGGCTACTATCGCCGCAACTTCTACAACCTGGACGTCACGGACAACCTGAACCTGGCGGTCACCGACTGGACGTCCTTCGGCATCACGACACCCAACGATCCGCGGCTGCCGTCGTCCGGCCAGCCGATCACGATGTACACGCTCAACACGAACAAGATCGGCACGCCCACGGACAACCTGCGGACGTTCTCCGACATCAACACGTCCGTGTACAACGGCTTCGAGCTGAGCGCCAACATGCGGCGCGACAAGCTGCTGCTGTTCGGCGGCGTCACCACCGACCGCCGCGCCACCACGTCGTGCGACGAGCGCGACAACCCGAACAGCGCGCGCTTCTGCGATTCCACGCCGCCGTTCCGCACCACCTATAAGGTGAATGCCGCCTACCAGCTGCCGTACGAGTTCCAGCTGAGCGGCTCCTTCATCGCCACGCCGGGACCGAGCGTCGCCGCCAACATGACGGTGACGGCGGCGATCGCCGGCCGGCCGATCGTCGGCACCACCGCGGGCGGCACCACCATCGGCGTCAACCTGATCGAGCCGAACACGGTGTTCCTCGACTACAAGAAGCAGCTCGACCTTCGCGTGGCGCGCAACTTCCGCTTCGGCACGCGCCGCGTGCAGGCGTTCGCCGACATCTTCAACGCGCTCAATGCCGGCACGGTGCTGCGCGTCAACGAGACCTACAACATCAACGCCGCGCAGAACGCGTGGCTGACGCCGACCGCGATCATGGACGGCCGCTACGTGCGCTTCGGCGTGCAGATGTCGTTCTGACGCTGACGAGGACACGGAGGAGTACGGAGGACACGGAGGACGTCCTCCGCGTGCTCCGTACTTCTCCGTGCGCTCGGTACGCTAACGTAGGTTCGTGGTAGTTCCTCCCATCGAACCGATGTTAGCCAAGCTCGTCGACGACATCCCCGCAACTGACGGCCTGCTGTTCGAACCGAAGTGGGACGGGTTTCGATCGATCGTGTTTCGATCGGACGAAGACGTCTACATTCAAAGCCGCGACCTCAAACCGCTGAACCGCTATTTTCCCGAGCTGCGCCAGGCCCTGCTCGAACGGTTGCCGCGCGGCTGCGTGGTCGACGGCGAGATCGTGATCGCGCAGGATGGCGCGCTCAATTTCGATGCGCTGCAGCTGCGCCTCCACCCGGCGGCATCACGCGTCGAGAAGCTGTCCAAAGTCATGCCCTCGTCGTTTGTCGCCTTCGATCTGCTGGCCGCCGGCGGCGAATCGATCATGGAGCGGCCGCAGCACGAACGGCGGCGGGCGCTCGAGAAGATGTTCGCGGCGGTCACACCGCCGGTCTACCTCACGCCTGTCACCCGCGATCGCGCGCTGGCGGCGGAATGGCTGCAGCGCTTCGAAGGCGCCGGCCTCGACGGCGTCATCGCCAAGCCCGCCGACGCGCCGTATCAACCCGGCAAGCGGGCGATGTTCAAGATCAAGCACGCGCGCACCGCCGACTGCGTGGTCGCGGGGTTTCGCTGGCACAAGAAGGTCGAGAACGCCGTCGGATCGCTGCTGCTCGCGCTTTATGACGATCACGGCACGCTGCATCACGTCGGCGTGACGTCGTCGTTCACCACCGCGAAGCGCAAGCAGCTGGTCGACGAACTGGCGCCGCTCCGCAAGAACGCGATGGCGACGCATCCGTGGCGCGACTGGGCGGCGGCGATGGGCGACGGACAGCGCATGCCGGGCGGGCAGAGCCGATGGAGCGGCGGAAAAGATCTATCGTGGGAGCCGCTGCGCATCGAGCGCGTCTGCGAGGTCAAGTACGACCACATGCAGGGCGATCGGTTCCGTCACGCGGCGACATTCCTGCGATGGCGCGCCGACAAGGCGCCGACAGACTGCCGCTACGATCAGCTCGAGGTCATTCCGGCTTACGAGCTCGCTTCGATTTTCGGTGCATCGCGCGATACGCCTCGAGCTGCTCGGGAGTAGCGTCGGACCACGGGTTCGGCATCGGCGGCAGCTTCGGCGCCTTCGGCCGCAGGTCCTCGGGCACGTGCTGCAGGTTGATGCGAATCCGCCACCACGTCGAGGATCGCCCTCGCATCGAGTCGGTGAGGACGTCGGCCGGCTCGAGGTGCTCGACCACGGCGGGGTGTTTGGCTTTCCACCGCTCCAGTTCCGCGACGGCGTCATCCTTTTTCGTCGCATGCGCGATGACGATCAGCGGATGCTTCGAGACCCGGCGGCCGGTGGCGCTCGACGGTCGCGGCCTGGCGGCCGGCGCCTTACGGGCACGGGAAGGCTGCACTCTGGTCGGCTCGCCGGGCATCTTCTTGTATTGCGGCGGCCACGGCGCATCGCCGTGCCCTTCCTTTTCCTGCCGCGCCGACAGCTCCAGCAGTTTATCGAGCGAGCACGGATGCGAATCGATGTCGGCGTGACGATCGCCGTTCTTCGCGAACCATCCCGGCATGGTCTCGAGCGTGAAATCGGCTGGATTGCATTGATCGATCTCTTGCCACGCCAGCGGCGTCGACACGCGCGCGTCCGGCCGCGGCCTCACCGAGAACGCCGAGCACACGGTGCGGTCCTTCGCGTTCTGGTTGTAGTCGATGAACACGCCGTGCCGTTCTTCTTTCCACCATTTACTGGTCGCGATCGACGGCGCCCGCCGCTCGACCTCACGCGCCAGCGCTACCGCCGCGCGGCGGACGTCGGTGAACGTCCATCGCTGATGAATGCGGACGTTGACGTGGATCCCCCGCGACCCTGACGTCTTCGGCCACCCGATCAGCCCGAAATCGTCGAGCGTCGCGCGCACCACCTTCGCGACATCCTGCACCTGGCGCCATTCGACGCCGGGAACAGGATCGAGATCGACGCGGAGCTCGTCGGGATGATCGAGCTCCTCGGCGCGGACCGGGTGAGGATGCAGCTCGATGCAGGCCAGGTTCGCCATCCACGCGAGCGCCGCCGCATCGCGCGGCACGACTTCCTCGGCGGTGCGGCCCGACGGAAATTTCAGCTCGACGACTTCGATCCACTCGGGACGCGATTCGGGCGCGCGCTTCTGATAGAAGAATTCTTCCTTGATGCCGTTGGGGTATCGCACGAGCACGTTCGGACGCCCGCCTGCGCCGCGCAGCGCCCCCTCGGCGACAGCCAGGTAGTAGTTCACCAAATCGAGCTTCGTGTAACCCGCTTCCGGAAACAGCACCTTGTCCGGATTCGAAATCGACACCTCGTGTCCGGCGACGCTGATGACGGCGGCGTTTGATTTCTTAGCCATCCGTGCGATCCGCGGCGGCGGAGAAGATCGGTTGGCGTGGTTTCGCGCCGTGAGGGCCGGCCCGCAGGTACTGCGCCGGCCACGTCATCTCCTGCCCAAGTTCGCGCGCGGCCCGCATTGGAAAATACGGATCTCTCAGTAACTCGCGGGCGATCAACACCGCATCCGCCTGCCCCGAGCCGACGATGTGCTCGGCCTGCGTCGGCGAGGTAATCATGCCAACCGCGCCGGTGAGGATGCGCGCCTCCCTGCGGATGCGCTCCGCGAACGGCGTCTGGTAGCCCGCGCCGATCGGAATCTTCGCGGCGGCCGCATTGCCGCCCGATGAGCAATCGATGAAGTCGACGCCAAGCGGCTTCAGCTGCCGTGCCAGCTCGATCGATTGCTCGACGTCCCAGCCGCCGTCGGTCCAGTCGGTCGCCGAAATGCGCGCGAACAGCGGCAGCGCCTCGGGCCAGACCTTGCGGATCGCCGCGGCGATATCGCGCAGCAGCCGCGTGCGGTTGTCGAACGAGCCGCCGTAGTCGTCGGTGCGCTTGTTGCTGAGCGGCGACAGGAATTCGTGAATCAAATAGCCGTGCGCGGCGTGAATCTCGATCACGCGAAACCCGGCGGCATGTGCCCGCGCGGCCGCCGCGGCAAAGGCCGTCGTCGTTGCGACAATGTCCGACGTGGACATCTCGCGTGGCTGCGGGTAGTTATCGGCAAACGCGATCGCGGTCGGCGCGAGCACGTTCTGCCAGCCGCCGTCCGCTTCGCTCACCGCGCCGTTGCCGCTCCACGGGCGATAGGTGCTGCCCTTGCGGCCCGCGTGCGCCAGCTGCATGCCCGAGACGCTGCCCTGCTCGTGCACGAAGCGCGCGATGCGGGCGAGCATCTCGACGTGGTCGTCCTTCCAGATGCCAAGATCTTCAGGGCTGATGCGGCCTTCAGGCGTGACCGCCGTCGCTTCGGTGAACACCAGCCCCGCGCCGCCGACCGCGCGCGTGCCGAGGTGGACGAAATGCCAGTCGTTCGCGAACCCGTCGCGGCTCGAGTATTCGCACATCGGCGACACGAACACGCGGTTGGGAAACGTGACGCCGCGGATTGCGAGCGGATCGAAGAGGTGGGCCATCCCCTTCTATCGTATGCGTTTGAAAATCAAAACAGCTTGCGATAGTCGGAATAGTGCACCGGCACGGCAACGACCAGGCTTTCGTTGCCTGACACCGCTTTCTTCACCGCGGTTGCCATCTCATCCGGGTTCGACGTGCGGAGACCCTTCACGCCGCAGGCCTCCGCCATCTTGACGTTGTCGATCTGCGTGAAGTCCATGCGGTACGGCTCGAGCTGTTTGTTTTCCTGCGACAGCTTGATCAGCGAATAGCTCGAATCCTCGAGCACGACGGTGACAAACGGCGCGCCGACGCGCTGCGCCGTCTCGAGCTCCTGGGCATTCATCGAGAAGCCGCCGTCGCCAACCGCGGCGAGCACCGGCGCGTCCGGCCGCGCCAGCTTGGCGCCGATCGCCGCGCTCAACCCGTAGGCCATGCCCGAAAGGCCGTTCGACATCCAGAACGTTTCGGGATGACGGCTGGGCCAGTACTGGCCGAACAAATACTTGTGCGAGCCGACGTCGGTCGTGACGATCGTTTCGGGCGGGACCGCCGCGGACAGCGCGCGAATGATGTCGCCAGGCCACATCGTGCCCTTCGCGCCCGCGGTGCCGTTCAACATGCCGGCGCGCCGCTTCTGAAATTCCGCGAACGGCTGCCCCCAGTCCTTCGGCGGCGGCGCGTCGAGCATCGCGTCGAGCATCGCCATGTGATTCACGAGCGGCGCATCGGTCGGCAGCTGGCCGGTGGCATTGCGCGATTCGAGCACCCACTGGATTTCGAGCTCGGCGTGCCAGGTCTTGTCGATCTCGACGGGATCGAGCCCGAACGCGATGCGCAAGTCCGCGGCGTTCAACGCGTCGACCATCACCCCGTCCGCGGCCATGCCGCTAATCACGCCGACGAAGTTCGGCGACGTCTCGTCGATGATGCCCTTCACCTTCGGCGTGACCGCGACGGGCAGCTGCCATTTGTCGATCCATCGCCGCAGCCGGTCGGCATTGAGCACATCGACGCCGAGGCCGAGCAGCACGATGGGCTTCTTCGCCATCGCGCAGCGCGCGCGCAAATCCGCGGCCTTCGCGGCGGGGTTGGCCATCGGCCGCGTCGGCGGCCCGGCGTTGAACTTGCGGCCGATCATCGTGATCGGCTGCAGCGCCTCGCGCGCCGACAGCGTCAGGTACGACGCCGTGAACGGGCGCGACAGGCAAGCCGCAATCGCGCGATCGACGACCTCGCTGACATTGTTCTGGGTGACCTTGTCGACGACGCGGCAGATTGGCTGGAAGGTTTCGTGGAGCGGCAGCAGTTGATGCGTGTGCAGCGCCGGCGATTCGTCGGGGAGCTGCGCGGTGATGGCGAGCAGCGGCTCCTGATCGAGATAGGCATTGGCGATCGGCAGCAGCAGGTTGGCGGCTCCCGGACCGAGTGTGGCCACGACCAGGCCGGGCTGCCGATTCAGCTTGCCGTAGACCGCGGCGGCGAGACCGGCATTGGCCTCGTGCCGCATCAGGACGAAGTCGATCCCGGCCTTGCGCAGCTCGTCGATCAGCACGAGCACTTCGCCGCCGGGGAGTCCAAACGCTTTCGTGATGCCGGCGCCGGCCAGCGCCTGCGCCAACGCTCCCGCAGTATTCATCCGCGGGATAGTTTATGCCGCGGCGGAACTATTCCCAGAGAAGTTTCACGACGCCGGCGGCTTCGCGCACCAGCATGCCGTCGGGCAGCAGCACCGGCACCGACCATGTTCCGCTCGTGCCGATCTCGTAGCGCCGCTCCTCGCTGAATCCTTCGGGCGTGCGCCGCGCCACGATCAAAACGCCGCCGTCGGTGAGGAACAGCAGGTGTTGGCCGTGCTGCAGGATCGACGCGTGGCTGCCGTCGCGGCCGTTGGTCGACGATTTCAGGACGCCGTCGGCGGCGTTCAGCGCCACGAACTGCCCGCGCCGCTTGTTCGACATGCCATAGATCACGCCGTCGGCCAGCACCGGCGACGCCGTGTACATCGTGACGTCGGCGTTCTTCCAGACCTGCTTCGTTGTCCACTTTGCCGCAGTGCGAGAGATTGCGTACGCGTGCGTGCCCTGCCGGGTGCCGGACACGATCAACGCGCTGCCCGTCCACAGCGGCGAGACGATGTTCTCATGCCACTCGTCGGGGAACGGAATCGACCACAGCGATGCGCCGTTGGCGGCCTCGATGCCGACGATCGATCCGTTGGTGAGCGTGATGATCTGCCGCACGCCGTCGATGCTGACGGCGAGCGGCGATGCGTAACCGGGACCAAGGCCCTTCCACACCCACCGTTCCTTGCCCGTTGCCGGATCGAGCGCGAGCACGCGACCGCCGTGCACGTCGCTGCCGACCTGCACGATCAAGGCTCCGCCTTCGAGCATCGGCGACATCGCGGTGCCGCAAAACAGCTTCGAGGTGTCGATGCTGGACGAGTAATCGTTGCGCCACGCGATCGTGCCGTCGGCGGTATTCCACGCCGTCAGGATGCCGGTCACGCCAAGCGTGAACAGGCGATTGCCGGCGATCATCGGCGTCGAGTTGGGACCTTTCGCCATCGCCGTCGCGTACTGGTTTTTCGTGAAGGCGGCGGAGTACTTCTGCTGCCACACCACCTTGCCGCTGGCAATGTCGATCGCCGTTACGATCTCCTCGGGATCGCGCCGGCTATGCAGAAACGCCCGGCCGTTCGCGACGACCGGCGATGAATAGCCTTCGCCAATCTCGACCGCCCACGCGCGCTTGGTGGATTTCGGCCACTGCTTGGGCATGACGGCCGCGGGAACGACGCCGTCGCGCGACGGACCACGCCACTGCGTCCAGTCCTGCGCGATCGCCGGACGACCGATCGATATCAGACACGCAACAACAAGCAAATGCCGCATGCGCGGCATCGTAACGTACGCTGCCACAGAGACACAGCGATGTGCCACTGTGTCTCTGTGGCAGCGTCCGTGTCAGTCCGCATCGGAAGAGCGCTTGCGGGAGTTCGCCAGGATGCCCTTGATCGTTTTCACGTAACGGCGCGTTTCGCGGAACGGCGGTATGCCGCCGTAGCGCTGCACGTTGCCGGGGCCGGCGTTGTAGCTCGCGAGCGCGAGGTCGATGTTGCCGTTGTGATAATCGAGCAGGCGCTTGAGATACTTCGCTCCGCCCATGATGTTCTCGCGCGGATCGAACGAGTTGCTGACGCTCATCTCATTGGCGAGCTCGGGCATCAGCTGCATCAGGCCCTCGGCGCCGGCACGCGACACCGCGAACGGGTGAAATGCGGACTCGGCCTGCATCACCGCGCGAATCAGGTTGGGATCGAGATCGTATTCGGCCGCCGCTTCCTGGATGATGTCTTCGTAGGCCCGGTTGGCGGGAATCGCCATGTATTCCGCGCTCACTTCCACGTTCGGCTTCACCTTCGGCGCCGGCGGTAAGAGCGCAACCACGGGTCGGGCCAGAGGCGCGGATGACATTGCCGCTGCCAACACGGCCGTTCGCATGCGGCGCCTGCGCGCGCCACGGCGCCGATCCGTTGTCCCGCGGTCCTGGGCGCGGCGATCGCCATTTCGCCGTTCTGGTCCGCCGAGAAGGCCGCTGCTGTTCCACTGCGCAGGCATGTGCGTCTCCCCCCTCCTTGGGGGGAAATACTGCAACGCCTGTACCGGAGGCAGGCGCATTGCATCAAGGGAGGCCGGAGGTCACATGGCAACGAACCGTATTGAGCCCGATCTCGAGGATCGCGACGAGCTGACACCCGTCACGCGTGAGACGAGCCGCGGCGGCAACGAGCCGCCCGTAGAGATGAACGATCGCCCCGAGCAGAACATTGGCTACGACGAAGCCGTCAAGGGCGCGCCGCTTACGGCCGAGGAACGCGACCGCGCAAAAAGAGAAAGCCCGCTCTCGGACTGAGTCCCGTGGTGCCGTTCCCGGCGGAAAACCATGCCAATCGCCGACGGCATGTCGATTGCTGAAGTCAGGGGTATGAGGGCGCTGGTTGCCCTCACAGTGAGGGAATGATGGGCATTCTTGGATGGATCGTGTTCGGTCTCGTGGTTGGCGCAATTGCGAAGCTGTTGATGCCGGGTCGTGATCCGGGCGGCATCATCGTGACGATGGTGCTCGGCATCGTCGGCGCGCTGCTTGGCGGTTTCATCGGCCGCGCGCTCGGCATGTATAGCGCCAACGAAAGCGCCGGCTTCATCATGGCGCTGCTCGGCGCAGTGTTCGTGCTGTTCGTCTACCGCATTTCGATCGGCAGGCGTCACCGCACGGTGTAAACGGAACGTGGCGGGGGGATCATCATCCTCCCGTCACCGCTCTGTTGACGGCGCGCAGCAGCATCTCCGACGAAAACGGTTTCGCGAGGAACTGCTTCACCTGCCGCCCGATTGATTTCGCGGTCGCTTCATTGTCGTGAATACCGCTCGCGGCGATGATGCGCACATCCGGATTCATCTTCACCAGCTCGCGCATCGTCGGCACACCGCCCAGCACCGGCATCGTCATGTCGATGACCACGGCGGCGATTTTCGCGCGCCTCTCGCTGTAGAGCGTCAGCGCCTCCCTGCCGTTGGCGGCCTGCACCACCTGGTAACCGCCACGCTCGAGCGTGCTCTTCAACACGCGCCGCACCGATTCTTCATCGTCCACAATCAGCACGGTCTCGCCCTGGCCGCGCGGCGCAGTCGCGCTTTGCCCGGCGGTCGACGCGGCCGCGGCGGCCGGCGCGACCGGAAAGAAAACATCGAAACGCGAGCCTCGATTCGGCTCGCTGAACACGCGGATCTGGCCGCCGTGACTGCGAACGATTGTCAGCGACGTGGACAGGCCGAGGCCGGTGCCTTTGCCGGCTTCTTTCGTGGTGAAGAACGGATCGAAGATCTTGTCGATCAACTTCTGGGTCATGCCGATGCCGGTGTCTTCGACGCGGATCATGACGTAGGTGCCGTCGACGAGGTCGGCGGGACGCGACTTGCCGACGGTCGAGGTGAAGGTCACCGCTTCGGCGGAGAGCGTCAGGGTGCCGCCATTCGGCATCGCATCGCGCGCGTTGACGCACAGGTTGATCAGCACCTGGTGACACTGCGTCGAGTCGGCGAAAATCGGCGGCAGGTTCTCGCGCACATTGGTGACGATCTCGATGTGCTTGGGCAGCGTATCGCGCGCGATCCGCACGACGTCGGCGATGAGCTCCGCCGGAGGAATCTCGATGCGGCGGCCTTCCTGCCCGCGCGCAAACGACAACACCTGCGCGACCATCTGGGCGCCGCGCTGCGCGCTGGTCGCAACGGTGTCGATGATCTCGCGGCTGTCTTCGTCCGTGAGGCGCTCGCGCAGCAGGCTGACGCCCATGATCACCGGCGCGAGGACGTTGTTGAGGTCGTGCGCGATGCCGCCGGCCAGCGTGCCGATGCTTTCGAGGCGCTGCGCGCGGTAGAACTGCTGTTCGAGCTGGCGCCGATCCGTCACGTCGGTGTTGATCGACAGGATGCTGCGCGGCTGGCCCGCCGCATCGCGGACCAGCGTCCAGCGGCTTTCGATCATCACCTTGCGGCCGTCCCTGGTGTGCGGCTGCAGCTCGCCGGTCCACTCGCCGCGCTCGGCGACGTCGGCGAACGCCTGCTGGAGCTCGAGCGCGTCGCCGCCGGGATAAAACAGATCGGTCACGACCTTGCCGAGCACCTCGTCGGCCGTCCATCCGTAGAGGCGCTCCGCGCTCTTGTTCCAGAACGTCAAACGGCGCTGGAGATCGGTGACCAGAATCGCATCCTGTGCCTTGTCGAGCAGCGATGCCTGCTCGCGCAGCGTCTGGCTGGCATGCTCGTTCCGCGTCAGCAGCTTCACGCCGACGATGACGCCGACGACCACGAGCAGCGTCAGCGCGACGGCCACGGCGTAGTAGACGTTGCGGCGCTGCCGCACCGCCGCCAGCGCGTCGCGCTCGAACGTGCCGACCGTCGCGATCACCGGATAGTCGCGCATGGTGCGATACGCGAACACGCGCAGCTGGCCGTCGACGCCGCCGGGACCGATGTAGGTGCCGGTCGGGCGCTGCCGCTGCTCGATCATCAGCTGTGATTGCGAGAGATCGGCCCCGAACGTGATCTCGTCGCCGCGGCGGCGCGCCAGCGTGATGCCGTTGGTCAGCACCAGCGACATCACATCCCCCGGCCCCAGCTGCGTGTTCTCGAACAGCTGCGTCAGGTAGCGCGGCTCGATCGAGATCGCGGCAATGCCGCCAAACGATCCGTCCGGCTTGTTGATGCGGCGGGTCAGCGTGATCGCCCAGCGTCCGCTGACGCGGCCGAGCACCGGCTCGGAAATCACCAGCCGGTTGGTGTCCTGCTGCTGGTGCGTCTTGAAGAACTCACGGTCGATGACGTTGGTCGGCGCGAACTCCTGCATCGACTCGATGACGTCGCCCCGCTCGTTGGTGACGCCGATGAACGTAATCGACGTCAGCGAGGCAAAGGCCGGCGACACCAGGCGCTTCAGCGGCAGCCGCGACGTCGAGCCTTCGTGCTGATCCTTGATCAGCAGCAGGAAGTGATCGATGCCCGTGAGCAGCTGGTTGGTCTGGACGTCGAGGGCGAGCGCGAGATTGGCGTTCTTGCTGAACTCGCTCGACTGCGCTTCCGACAGCTCGGCGAGGCTGCGCTGGGTGGTGCCGATCCAGAAGATGACGATGACGATCAGCCCGAAGATCGCCGTGGCCTTGCCGCCATACGGGATCTTCGGGCCGAACTTCATCGTGAGAGTTGTCGGCTATTTGGCCGCGAAGCAGTAGAAGTAGCCTTCGCCGCCCGAGCCGCGCAGCGCGTCGAGGCCGCAGCCCTTCGAATCGTGCGCCGAGTGCCACGACGTCGGGTTGGCGCCGCCGCCCTGGCGATCGTGATGTCCGACCGTTGCCGTGAAGTCGGCGCCGGAGCTCGTCCAGTTGTTGCAGGTCTTGCCCGACGAGGTGCCATCGAGATTCGAGCCGGTCAGGATGTCGTGCTGATTCGGCTTGTCGCCGCGGCCGTTGACCACGGCGCCCTTCTCGGTCAGCGAGTTTTCCTTCGACAGCTTATTGGCGTCGCTGTGCAGATCGGCCACGCTCATCGCCACCGTCACGCCCTTCGCGTTGACCCACGGGCCGGTGCCAATACGATCCTTCGCGTGCTCCTTGTCGGTGCTGAGATACGCGCGCCACACGCGGTTGGCCGGCGCGCCCGCGGCCTTGGCCAGCGCCGCACAGTGCGCGTCGGCACCGGCAATGCCCCCGAGGTCGCCGCCCTTGCCGGGCCCGGCGCTGGTGATGAAAAAGGTCATCTGGTTCGCCTGCGCGTCGACCTTCGATGACGCCGGCACCATGAGCACGAGAGCACATCCTGCGATCACGAGTTTCTTCATGTCGTCTCCGATTTTCGTTTTTACCTTTTGCCTTTTTGCCTTTTGCCTTTTGCCTTTTTGCCTTCTGCCTCTTTCTCTTTAACGACCAGCCGGAATCGGTCCAACCGGTTTCAGAGCAGCCGGCTTCGCGCCCGACGCGCCGATCGTGTCATAGAGCGCGGGAATCGCGTTGATCAGCTCATTGGTGTCGGCAATCACCTTCGTCATATCCTCTCGCAATTCAGCCGCCTGGCGGATCTGCTGCTGCGTCGGCATCGACGTCGAACCCATGATCTGCCCCTTGACCTGGCCGAGCTGGCCGCGGACGTTGCCCTGCTGTCCGCCGAACCCGCCGCCACCGCCGCCACCGCCCTGCTGATTGAGTCCCAACCTGCGGCGCAGATCGGCCAGCTTGGTATTCGCATCGCCGATCGCGGTCTTCGCCGCGGCCGGCGCGTTGGCTGCGGTCTTCATCAGCGATTCAACCGCGGTCAACTGCGTGTTGAGCGTGTTGACCGCTTCCGCCGCGGCGTTCGCGACGCGCTGCAGATCGTGGAGCGCCAGCGCCGTGTCGTGCCACGTCTTGCGCTCGGCATCGGTCATCGGCATGTCCTTGTCGCCGCTGACGCGCACGGTTTTTGTCGCGATGTCCTTGCCGTCAACCACCAGCGTGACGCGGTAGTCGCCGGGCATCACGTTGGGGCCGTTATTGCCGCCGCCGCCAAACCCGCCGCCGCCACCGCCACCACCACCTGCTGGCTGACCCGCGAGCGGGGGAAGCGGCTGATGACGAAGATCCCAGTAGACGCGATTGACACCGGCGCCGCGCGCATCGCGGAGATCGTTGCCGGTAAGCTCGCGCACCTGCGTGCCCGCGCCATCGCGGATGCGCAGCGCCACGTTGGTCTGCGGCTTCGACAGGTAATAGCTGATCGCCGCGCCGTAGGTCGGGTTCTGGCCGAAGAACGGCTTGTCGGCGATGAAGCCGCGATCGTTGGCCGGGTTGAACTGCATCGCGCCGCGCGAGTCGAACAGGAACGCGTCGGTCTTGCGTGCCTCCGCGTACTGCTGCAGCGGTTTCATGTCGTCGAGAATCCAGATGCTGCGCCCGTGCGTGGCGACGATCATGTCGTTGTCGCGCGGATGGATCACGATCTCGTGGATCGGCACGGTCGGCAGGTTGGACTTGATGCGCGTCCAGCTGCCGCCGCGATCGGGGCTGATGAACAAGCCGAACTCCGATCCCGAATACAGCACCGAGGGATTGGTCGGATCCTCCGCCATCGCGGTGATGGTGTGGCCCTTCGGAATGCCCTCGCCGATCGATCGGAAGTTGTTGCCGCCGTCGACGCTGGCGTAGATGAACGTGCCGTAGTCATCGGCGCGATGGTTGTCGAAAGTCGCGTAGACGACGTTGACGTCGTGCGCCGACGCGGTCAGGCGCGACACGTAGGCGTTCTTCGGCACGCCGGGGAATCGCGTGGTGATGTTGGTCCACGACTTGCCGCCGTCCCTGGTCATGTGCACCTGGCCGTCGTCGGTGCCGGCATACAGCACGCCGGCGGTCTTCGGCGATTCGACCAGCTGCACGATGTTGCCGTACGACTGCACGCCGTCGTTTCTCGCGATCGTCGTTTCCTTGCCGATCACGCCCATCAGCGGCAGCTCGTCGCGATTGGTGGCCGTCGTCAGGTCCGGGCTGATCGCGGTCCATGACTGGCCGCGGTCGGGCGACTTGAAGACGCGGTTGGCGCCGACGTAGATCGTCGCCGGATCGTGCGGCGACATCAGGATCGGCGTGTTCCAGTTCCAGCGGTAGGGCGCCTCGCCGCGCGCCGGCAGCGGCCGGATCGTCTTGCGCTCGTTGCTGACCTTGTCGATGCGCGAGATGTTGCCGTCCTGCGACTCGGCGTAGATGATGCGCGGGTTCTTCGGATCGATCTGCGCCTCGAAGCCGTCGCCGCCGTGAATCTGGAACCACTGATCGTTGGCGATGCCGGTGCGGCTGCGCACCGCGGTCGGGCCGCACCACGTGTAGTTGTCCTGCAGGCCGCCGCACACGTTGTAGGGCGTCTCCATGTCGTAGGTGACGTGGTAGAACTGCCCGAGATCCATGTTGTAGACGGCCTCCCAGGTCGCGCCCTTGTCGTAGCTGATGCCGATGCCGCCGTCGGTGCCGTCGATGATGTGGTTGGAGTTCTTCGGGTTGATCCACATCGCGTGGTGATCCGAGTGCAGCGCGCCGTTTTCAATCCAGGTCTTGCCGCCGTCGTCGGAAATGTGAATCTGCACGCCCAGCACGTAGATGCGCAGGTCGTTGTTCGGATCGATGCGAATCTGGCTGAAGTACATCGGCCGCGGATTGGTGTCGGACATCTTGCGCCACGACTTGCCGGCGTCGTCCGATCGATAGGTGCCGCTTTCCTTCTCGTGCTCGATGCGCGCGTAGACGATGTTCGGGTTCGAGCGGTAGACGTCCATGCCGATGCGGCCGAGCGGTCCCGCCGGCACGCCCTGCGTCAACCGGGTCCACGTGCGGCCGGCATCGCTCGACTTCCACATCCCGCTGCCCGGGCCGCCGCCGTTGAAGCCCCACGTCGCGCGGCGCCGCTGATAGGTGGCCGCGTAGAGCACCTTGTTGTCCGACGGATCCATCACCAGCTCGGTCGCGCCGGTGTCCTGATCGACCGGCAGCGACGTCTTCGCCCACGTCAATCCGCCATCGGTCGTCTTGTACACACCGCGATCGCCGCCGGGTCCCCACAGGCTGCCGAGCGCCGCGACGTAGACCACGTCGTGATCGATCGGGTCGACGATGATGCGGGCAATGTGCTTCGACGACGCGAGACCCATGTGCTTCCACGTGCGGCCGCCGTCGATCGATTTGTAGACGCCGTTGCCCCACGAGCCGCTCTGGCGGTTGTTGTTCTCGCCGCTGCCGACCCACACCGTTTCGGCGTTGTTGGGATTGATCGCGATGTCGCCGATCGAAACGACGTCATCGAGATCGTCGAACAGCACCGTCCACGTCGTGCCGTTGTTGACCGTTTTCCACAATCCCCCGGTCGCGGTGCCGACGTAAAAGACCGCGGGATTCGACTCGAGCACGGCGAGATCGTCGACGCGGCCGCCCATCGTCGCCGGGCCGATGTTCCGGAACTTCAGGCCCGGGAACGGATCGGCCGCCGGCGCGGCGGCGGGTGCGGCGGCAGGCGGCCGCTGCTGGGCTTGCGTGGATTGAATCGTCAGGCCGATGGCAGTGCAAAGCACCAGGGCGTAAAGGCGCAACCTCATTCAAGTTCCTCCTCAGGAACAAAAAACTGGCGGGACTGTACCACAGACGACCGTGGTTACTTGACTGCGGATGTCAGGTGCGGACGGATGATTTTTTCGATTTGATCCATCGCTTTGACGATCGCCGCGCTGACCTGCTCGCGCTCCTCGGGCGAGAGCGCGGACAGCAGGCTGTGCGCCTCGGTGGTGCGGCTGCGAACGCCGATGGTCAGGTGATACGCGCGCCCCTCGTCGAGAAAGCGCTCACGCGAAATTTCCATCACGGAAGGATACTGCGGACTTGGGGCTGGTGAGCCCAGGCCCCAAGCCCCCAGTCCTATTGCGGCGCAAAAGCGAGCAGGACGTTGCCGCCCGTGCCGAACCCGAGGTAGTTGTAGCCCGAGTTCATGAACACCATGCCGCCCGCGATGACCGGCCCCGGCCCGTTGAACGAGCCGCCCCTGGCCTTTACGCCGTTCACGGTTTCATATGGCTGATCCGCGTGATAGGTCCAGAGGACGCGGCCGTCGCGCGTGTCGTAGGCGCGCATGATGCCGTTGGTCGTCCCTGAAAACACGACGCCGGGCATCAACGTGATCGCGGCCGACTGCGCCTGCACGCAGTTCTTCGGGTCCTTGCAGTCGGCGCGCGCCGGGCGCGCTTCCCACAGCGGTTCGCCGGTCGCGAGCCGCAGCGCGTGCAGGCCGCCCGCGGCTTCCTGTCCGAGCAGCATGTCCGACACCGGGAAGTAACCGACGGCGGCATCAGCGGCCGAGCCCCACTCGAGCCCGCCCAGCGCGCTGCCCTTGCCGACACGGCGCTGCCAGAGGATCTTGCCTTTCGCGTCCGGGTCGAGCGCCCAGACGACGCCCGACTTCTGGCCGATCACGATCACGCTGCTACCGTTCGGCAGGTCGCGCAGGATCGCGGAGTTGCCGAAATCGAAGTCAGGACCTTCCTTCTCGGGACAATTCTCACGCTGCGCGTTGCAGCCAACGACATAGACATCGCCCGGCGTGACCTGGCTCGCCCACTGAATTTTGCCGGTCTCCAGATCCATCGCGATCACGGCATCGCTGTGCGGCCCGCCTTCGCCGGAATATTCGTTGCCGGTCGCGACGTACAGCACTCGGCGCTTTGCATCGATGGTCGGCGAGGACCAGATCGCGTTGCCGGAGGGCGCGTAAAGCTGAGTGCCAAGCTTGTTCTTTTTCGTCGGCTTCGGAGCGTCGATGGTGAAGGTCTGCCAGATCTGCCTGCCGCTCGTCGCATCGTAGGCGGCGACACTGCCGCGGAAGGTGCAGCACGAGTAATTGTCGTTCGAGCCCGAGCCTTCTTCGAACGACGACACCGGCACGTACAACCGGTTATTGAACAACGTCGGGGCGCCCGTGATGCGGGCGAAAGGATGTTGATCGACGCGCGCCGTCCAGATCTGCTGCCCGGTTTCCGCATCGACGGCAAAGATGTTGGCTTTGAGGTCGCCGAAGTAGGCGGCAAAGCGGTTGCCTTGCGCGGTCTTGATTGGCGCGAGCGTAATGGCGGTGCGCACGCCGGCCTTCGCTTCGAACGACCAGTAGACGCACCCGGTCGCGGCGTCGAGAGAATAAACGAAGCCGTTGTCGGAGCCGACGAAGACGCGGCCGCCGGCGACGGCGGGCTGCGCATACGCGGACGAGCCGTTGGGGAACCCGAACGCCCATTTCAGCTGCAGGCCTGGAATCTGATCGGCCTTGAGGCCGGCGCCCGCGGCCGTTTGCATGCGCGAGTTCATCGGATCGTTGCCCCATCCGTTCCAGGCCGGGCCCGCAAGGAGGTTGCCGATCGGCTTCGGCGTGCACTGATTCTTCATCGCGCTCGCGGCGCCAGATGCGGCGCTGCCGATCGGCCTGCCGGTCAGGAACTCGGCGAGGCTTTTCTTCAGGTTGTCGGGAAGCCCTTTCGCGTTGGCCTGCATCGAGCCGGTGGTCAACGCGTCGAGCACGCGCTCGGGCGTGAGCTGCGCGATCATGGCGCGGCTCGGCGCGCGCACGGCTTCATCGACCTTCTCGGGCGCTTCGGTCGCGCTGCCATGACACTGCGCGCAGCGCGTCTCGAACACCTGCATCGTCTGGAGAAGCCCCTGCGCGAAAGCAGGCTGAGCGCAAACAAGGATTGCAGCCGCAACTACACCAAGGCGTCGCACCATGATCTGTGTACCTGTATGAAGACCGGTGCCCGCAAGCCCGTGGCCCGCAAGCCGGTCAGCCCTGTTTTACCTGTATGGCGTCTTCCTGGACGTCGACGACGACGCGATCGCCGTCCTTGACGCTGCCAAACAGTAACAGATCTGAGAGCGGTTTCTTGATCGTCTTCTCGACGAGGCGCGCCATCGGCCGGGCGCCGAAGGCGCGGTCGAAGCCCCTGATGGCCAGCCACGTGCGCGCCGCGGGCGTCAGCTCGATGGTGATTTTCCGCGCCGCGACCAGCTGCCGCAGCTCGTCGAGATGCTTGTCGACGACCCGCTCGATCTCGGTGCCGCCGAGCGCGCTGAAGTGGACGATCGCATCGAGGCGATTGCGGAACTCTGGCGAGAACACCCGCTCGAGCACGCCGGTCGCCTTGCTGCCCTGCGCGCTCTCGAAGAAGCCCATCTTGCGCCCCGACAAATCGCGGGCGCCGGCGTTGGTCGTCATGATCAGGATGACGTGACGGAAGTCCGCATGCCGGCCGTGCGTATCGGTGAGCGTGGCGTGATCCATCACCTGCAGCAGGATCGCGAAGAGATCCGGATGCGCCTTTTCGATTTCGTCGAGCAGCAGCACGGCGTGCGGGGACTTGCGGATCGCGTCGATCAGCAGCCCGCCCTCTTCGTAGCCCACGTATCCGGGGGGCGCGCCGATCAGGCGCGACACCGCGTGCTTCTCCATGTACTCCGACATGTCGAAGCGCAGGAACTCGATCTTCAGCACGCGCGCGAGCTGCTTGGCGAGCTCGGTCTTGCCGACGCCGGTCGGCCCCGCGAACAGGAAGTTCGCGATCGGCTTGTCCGGCGCGCGCAGTCCGGATCGCGACAGCTTGATCGCCGACGACACTTCGTCGATGGCCGGGTCCTGCCCGAAGATCACCGACTTCAATTCCTGATCGAGATTCTTCAGCGCGACTTTGTCGTCGCTCGACACCGCCTGCACCGGCACGCGCGCGATCTTCGCGATGATCTTCTCGACGTCTGCGACCGTGACGACGCGGCTCCCCGCTCCCGGTTCCCGGCTGCCGGCGTCGAGCTTCTTCGCTGCGCCGGCTTCGTCGATGACGTCGATCGACTTGTCCGGTTGATGCAGGTCCTTGAGATGCCGCGCCGACAAGGTGACCGCGGCTTCGAGCGTCTCGTCCGGGTAGGTGATGCCGTGGTGCGATTCGTACGATTTCTTCAGGCCCTTGAGGATCTCGATCGTCTCGGCTTCGGTCGGCTCGAGGACTTCGATCTTCTGGAACCTTCGTGACAGCGCGCGGTCCTTGTCGAACGACTGCTTCACATCCGAGAAGGTGGTCGAGCCGATGCAGCGCAGCTTGCCTGAGGCCAGCGCCGGCTTGAGCAGGTTGCCCGCGTCCATCGTGCCGCCCGACGCGGAGCCGGCGCCGACCAGCGTGTGAATCTCGTCGATGAACAGGATGGCGTGCTCCTGCTTGTCGAGCGCGTCGAGGACCTGCTTGACGCGCTCCTCGAAGTCGCCGCGATAGCGCGTGCCGGCGACGAGCGCGCCCATGTCGAGCGCGTAGACCTTGGCCGACTTCAGCGGGTCGGGCACGTCGCCGTTGTGAATGCGCAGCGCCAGGCCTTCGGCCAGCGCCGTCTTGCCGACGCCGGGCTCGCCCACGAGCAGCGGGTTGTTCTTTCGCCGCCGGCTCAGCACGTGGATCATGCGCTCGATCTCGAGGGCGCGGCCGATCAGCGGATCGATGCCGCCTTGCGCGGCGCGCGCGATCAAATCGTCGGCGTAGGCCTCGAGCGGATCGGTGGCCGCCACGCCGGCATCGCCGCCGTCAGGCGCGCGGCCGGGAGCGGTGGCTTCCGGCGCGCCATGCGCGATGGCGCGCAGCAGCGTCAGGCGATCGACGCCCTGCTTGCGCAGGAAGTACGCCGCGTGGCTCTCCTCTTCCTGCAGCAGGAACACCAACAGCGCGCCGCTCTCGACCTGTTGCGCGCTCGAAGACGCGGCGTGGACCACCGCGCGCTCGACGACGCGATCGAAGCCGAGCGTCGATTCGGGCTTGACCGACTTCTTGCCGGGCACCGGCGTGAAGGCGCGATCGAGCACTTCCTCGAGATCGCTCTTCAGCGTGGTCAGGTTGACGCGGCAGCGCGACAGGATCTCGCGCGCCTGGGGATCCTCGATCAGCGCGTGCAGCATGTGCTCGAGGCTGACCAGGTCGTGGCGGCGATCCGACGCGACGCGGAACGCGCGCCGGATGCTTTCGAGCGTGTCGGGTGCGAACGGAACGGGGGTGCGGCTCATTCGCGTGAATCTCCTGCGTCCGGCTCGATCGTCACGAGCAGCGGAAACTCGTGCTGCTCGGCCAGCTGCTGCGTGGCCTTGACCTTGGTCTCGGCCACGTCGCGGGTGAACAGCCCCGCCACGCCGACGCCGGCTTGGTGAACGTGCATCATGATGGCAAACGCTTCCGCGTGCGGAAGATGAAAAATCGACTCGAGCACCCAGACGACGAATTCCTGAGTGGTGTAGTCGTCGTTGTGGAGCAGGACCTTCCAGAGGCGCGGGTGGTCGACGCGCTCTTCGACCTGCGAGTCGGACTGAATCCGGTCCTGGACTTTGGGATCGGCCACGATCCGATCATAACCCTTCGACTCGCCTGCGTCCGCCGTCGGCGGCCGCTGGCTCGCTCAGGGCAAAGGCCCGTTGGACTTGCATCCGTCCGCCGTCGGGCTCGCTCAGCGCAACGGCCCCTTCAGAATGCGAGGCGCGTGCTCCAGGCTGCCCGCGAGATCGGCGTCGATTTCCCACTTCGGCCCATCGAGCTTCGTCAGCCGGTCGACCTCGGCCACGAAAGCGCGGCGGGACATGTGCTCCGCGCCGAGCGACAGCAGGTGGCCGGTTTCGAGCTGGCAGTCGATCAGCGGGACTTTCCAACGGTCGAGTTGCCCGGCCAGCCGGGCGATGGCAATCTTCGACGCGTCGGTGCGGCGCGAGAACATCGACTCGCCGAAGAACATGCGGCCGATCGCCACGCCGTAGATGCCGCCGGCCAGCTCGCCGTCCATCCACACTTCGATCGAGTGCGCCAGGCCCGCGAGGTGCAGCGCGGTGTAGGCGCGCTGCATCGCGGAGCTGAGCCACGTGCCGTTGTCGCCCGGCCGCGGCGCCGCGCAGCCCTCGAGCACCCGCGCGAAGGCGCGATCGAAGGTGACGACGAATTCTTCCTTGCGCAGGCGCTTGCGGAGCGAGTGCGAGACGTGGAGCCGCGACGGCCGCAGCACCGTGCGCGGATCCGGCGACCACCACAGGATCGGATCGCCCTCGTTGAACCACGGAAAAATGCCGCGGCGATACGCGTCGACCAGCCGCCGCACCGCAAGCGACCCGCCGGCGGCCAGCAGGCCGTCGGGTTGATCGAGCGCCTGGTCCACCGGCGGAAACGGATCGGCCGGGCCGAGGAAAGGGATCATGCTAAGCTTGGGGTCCCGCCGTCGCAGCTTCGCCGCTATGGCGGGGCAAGCCCCTCAGAAAGAACGTCACGGAATGGTCTGGTTTTACGAGCGGCAAGGTTCCTTCATTCGATGCGAGACGCGCAATGCGGCGTCCGGACACGGCTTCGAGCTGGTGGTCATCCAGCCCGATGGCTCGGAGCGCGTGGAGCACTTCGAGGATTCGGCGACGCTGGCGCGGCGGCAGGCGGAATTGGAAAGCTCGTTGACGCACGATGGGTGGACGGGGCCGTTTGGACGGACGATCTGAAGTTGGAAGTTTAAAGTTTAAAGTTTCAAGTTGAGTTGAAAGTCGCTAGTTTCAGTGCCGGTTCCCGCAGTTAACTACAACTCTCACTTCAACTTAAAACTCAACTTTAAACTTTCAACTTTTAACTTTAAACTAGACTTTCGCCCCTATGGTGGATGTAGCTCAGGGGTAGAGCTCCGGACTGTGGCTCCGGCTGTCGCGGGTTCGAATCCCGTCATCCACCCCATTACTCCAAACCTGAAGTTGGCAGTTTTTCAGTTGGCAGTTGCCAGTTAGTTGCTAGTTGGCAGTTCAGTGGCCAGTCAGAAGTTTCAAGTTTTTTTGACAATGCTCGAGGAGCGGCATCTTGCCGACTTGCGTTTCAGCGACGTCACTCGTGCGTTGCGGGCGTTGTCGTCGGCGTATGTCGAACGCCGCGAATCGGCGCTTGCCGATCACAGGGCCCTCGACGGCGCCGGCAAGCGCGCCGCGTTTGCGATGTACTACGGGCCGCTCCACTTCCTTCTCATCCGGCACATCGTCGAACAAATCGGCGTCGCGTTCACTCCGGGCACGATTGTCGACCTGGGTTGCGGCACCGGCGTCGCGGGAGCAGCGATTGCCGACTACCTCCGTGGCCTCGCTAAAGACGAACGAAGCGATCTCCGTGTCCTCGGCATCGACACGCACCCGTGGACGCTCGAAGAAGCGCGCTTCACCTACCACGCGTTCGGACTTCGTCACGAAGTTCGCCGAGGCCATGCGGCGAAGACCCGCTTGCCTGCCGACACCTCCATTGTCGTGGCCGCCTTCCTCGTCAACGAATTAACTGACCGGGACCGAGCCACACTTCTAGAGCAGTTGAAAGCCGACAGCCGCAAGCCGAGAGTTGAAAGGCCTCGCATTCTGATCATCGAACCGATCTCACAGCGGATTTCACCGTGGTGGGATGAGTGGGCCGGAGAATTTCAAAAGATCGGCGGACGCGCCGACACCTGGAAAGCACGCGTTGATTTGCCGCCGATCGTGAGACGACTGGCAAAGGCCGCGGGTCTGCGGCCGGAGATGCTGACGGCGCGAAGCCTGTTCGTCTAGGACGCTTCGCTCTTCGCCGGCTCGGCCGGCGCCGCCGCGGCTTCCTCGGTCGGCATTCCTGGGTTGGGCGTCGACGGCAGCGCCAGCTCGCCCTTCTCGTGCAGCTCCACGGCGGCCTTGACCACGACGGGATCGAAGGCCTGCCCTTCGAGGTCCTTCACCATCTGCAGCGCCTCTTCGAGCGGCAGGCCTTTGCGGTACGAGCGGTCGGATGTCAGCGCATCGAGGAAGTCGGCGACGCCGAGCACGCGGCCGAGCAGCGGAATCTCTTCGCCCTTGAGTCCTTCCGGATACCCTTTGCCGTCCCAGCGCTCGTGGTGATATTTCACGCCGGGCA
>DASUSZ010000024.1:0-4263 GCA_036374815.1 Vicinamibacterales bacterium
CGAGGCCGCCAGCTTCTCGTGCGTGGCGCCGCCGGCGCGCGCCGCCTCGCCGCCGCGTCAGCGGTAGGTGACGGCCGCGAGATTGCGCTCGATCGCGGCGCGGTGCGGCTCTTCCCATTCGGGCAGCTTCAACGCGCGGCCGAGCGCATGCAGCGGCTCGTCGATCGCGAAGCCGGGCTGCAGGGTCGCGACCTCGAACAACACGCCGCCGGGCTCACGAAAATAGATCGAGCGGAAGTAGGTCCGGTCGCGAATGTCGGTCACGCCCACGCCGGCCGCCGCAAGCGATCGCTGCAGTTCGATCTGCTCTTGGTCGCTGCCGATCGCCATTGCAACGTGGTGCACCGTGCCGAGACCGTTGACCGCGGTCCGGGCGTTGTTGTCTTCGACGACGTCGATGAGATGTCCCGGCTTGTCGCCCCCGGCACTCAGGCGCGTGCGATTGTCCGATGTGCCGACCACCGACCAGCCAAGCACCTTCGCAAGAAACTCGACGGACGGTCCCGCGTCGCGCACCATCATCTGCACGCTGTGAATCCCGCGAACGGCGGCGTCGGCGGACACTTCGCGGGTCCACGGCGTTCGCGAATCACGATCGTTCGCGACCAGCTCGAACAACAGGCCGCTCGGATCGTTGAAGCCGATGCCAGGTTCGCCGAAATGCGTCGCGATATCGCTGAACGGGACGGCGGCATGGCGAAGGCGGTTGCGCCAGAACTCGAGCGATCCGACCGGCACCGAGAACACCGTGGTCACCACCTGGCCGGCGCCCTTCGCACCCGCGCGCACCCCGTAGCCCTTGTAGGGAAACGTCGTCCAGATCGTTCCCGGATTGCCGGCTTCGTCGCCGTAGTAGAAGTGGTAGACGTTGTGGTTGTCGAAGTTGACGGTCTTCTTCACCAGCCGAAGGCCGAGGAGTTCGATGCAGAAATCCAGGTCGGCTTGCGCGTCGTCCACCGTCGCCGTCACATGATGAAGGCCAAGAATCCGTGGAGGCATCTGACGATCTTAGCGCGCATCGGCCCGCGGCAATAGCGATCGTCTACCGCTGCGCGAGCAAGGCCTGTAGCGCAAGCGCCGGGCGGTGTCGCCGATTCAGGTCGAGAGCCAACTCGACTTTTCTGATCGCCGCATCGACGTGACCGCGATCGGCATCGACCCATGCCCACTCGACCCAGACCGCCGGCGACGTGGGCGCTAACGCGCTGACCTCAGCGTACGCGCGATCGGCGCGGCGCAGCAGCTCTTCGCGTTCAGCGCCCTGGACCAGCGATGCGAGAATCCGCGGGTGTGCGGCCAATCGCCGGCGCGCCTCGACGTCGAGCGGATTCAAGTCCACGGCACGCTGAAACCGCTGCCGTGCTTCCTCGAGCAAAACATCACGGCGCGGTGCCTCGCTCCGAACCGCCCATTCGGCCGCTGTCCTGCCGGCGTTCGAGTGGTAGGCGGCGACGCGTGGCTGCGCAGCCGCGGCCGCGCGATACGCGACCGTCGCTTCGGCCCAGCGCTGCTGGCGCTCGTAGGCGCGGCCCGCGGCCGTGAGCGCGTCCGCCCGCGACGGCGCGACGCCGATTGCGAGCGCTGCCCAGATGCCGGCCGCGAGAAGAATCGCTCGCCACGCGGTGCCCGAACCTGCGCCGCCAAGCGAACGCGCAAGGCCTAGCGCCGCGATTAGGAATGCGCCGAACACAAATGGAATTGCGGATGAGAGATGCCGCAGATATGCGACGAATGCCGCTTCTCCTCCTGACGCGGGCGGATTGTCGGCAAGCGACGGAATGATCGATAACCACGGCGAAACCGCGGCAACGATGGCGCCGGCAACGAGCCACCAGGATGCCGTTCTCCCGAAGCGTTGCTCGTGCGACGGCAGTTGAAGACCGAGAACCACCGACGTGACCGCGAGAAACCCGAGTCGGCCGGCCGCCGACGCTATTCCGAACTGAATTTCGACGACATGCGCGACTGCCGCCGCGGTCAGCGCCGCGCGCACCGAGGGATTCGCGACGCGCCACGCGCCAGCCAGCACGGTCACGAACAACCCGAGCTCCATTGCCATGCCCGCGGCTCCGGCCCACACCAGCATGTCGAGCGTTTCGTTGTGCGCGCGATCGGGCATCGCGTCGGTCTGCTCCCAGTAGCCAATTTCCGGTGAGTAGTGGCTTGAAAACAGCGACGCCAGACTTTCGGGCCCGTAGCCGATGAAGATGCGCGCGCCCGAACCGGCAACGATCGCCGCGGTGTTGTTCCAGATCAGCATGCGCACGCGCGCGCTGCCGACCGCGGGATCGAATTGAGTAGCGATAAGACGAGGTCGCAACGCCGGCACCGCCGCCACTGCGCCGGCGACGATGACGGCGCCAGCCACGACGGCGATCGAAGTACGCCGCGGGGCGTATTTCCATAGCAGCGTGATCCCAGCGGCGGCGGTGCCGGCGGCAAGCGCCAGCATCGCGCCCCGGCTGCCCGACGCGATCAACGCGGCGACCTGGAGCAACAGCAGCACGGCCCAGAGCCGGCTCGATCGCCAGGCCTCCAGTGCAGTCAGCGGAATCACCATCGCCAGATAACCGCCAACCATGACGTGATTGCCGAACGTGCCGCCGGCCTTGAACCCTTCGCTCGGGGCAATCCAGTGCCATGGGTCGAGCCCGGCGCGCTGCAACAGCAAATAGAGGGATGGCCATGCCGCGCCGATCACGATCGCGCGGACAATGAGCTGGCGGCCGGCGGGCGCCCGCATCACGTCCATCAGTGCCGCAAACACGATGGCCAGCGATATCCAGAGAACGAGACCGTGACGTCGCAGATGCGCGCCCATTAACGCGTCATGCGGCACCAGCGCGAACGCCGTGGCGGCAGCCAGCGCCGCCAGCAGTCCGGCTGCGAACATGACGATCGGATGCCGCAGTACAGACCGCATCCCGCCATGCCAGAGCACCGCCAGCGACGGCAGCGCCACGAGCGCGCCGGCGCGCAACAGCAGCGATTTCTCTTCCTCGAAAATCTGGTCGGTGGCGAGGTTGAAATACGACGGCAGCGCGACGAGCAGCGTCAGCGTCACTGCGGCCGGTAACCGGGTCAGCGCGGCGCCGATCCCCAGCTCGCTCATCGCATCCGGCAGGTCAGTCCAGGCGCCGGCCTGATTCTACCCATGGTTTAGGAATGAACAGCTGCTCGAACAGCCGCACCGCGTACCGGTCGGTCATGCCGGCAAGAAAATCCTGGGCGGCGACATCGATGCCTTCCTGTTCGACGACGCCCAGATCGAGGAACTCCTCCGGCCGCTGTCGCACCTTGTCCCACAAGCCGCCGAGGATTCCCGCCGCCTTCGCGAATTCCGACGTCGCAACTTCATTCTCGTAAACGGCGTCGAACAGGTAACTGCGGAGCGCAATCAGCGCCTGCAGCACCGGATCGCTCATGCGAATCTCCGTCAGGCCGCCGGCCAGTGACTGATGAACCACATCGGTGACCAGCGTGCCGATTCGCTCGGACGACGAGTGTCCAAGCAGCGCCACCGCATCCTTCGGGAGGCTGCCCTCGCTGATGATGCCGGCCCGAACCGCATCGTCGATGTCGTGATTCACGTACGCAACGATGTCGGCGACGCGCGCGACCTGGCCTTCGATGGTGCTGGCGCGATGTTCAGGCGGCGCGCCAACCGGCATGCCGTGCTTGCCTTTCGAATGCCGCGCGATGCCGTCGCGCACTTCCCACGTCAGGTTGAGGCCGGCGCGGTTGTTCTCGAGCACATCGACGATACGCAGGCTCTGCTCGTAGTGATTGAATCCGCCCGGCACCAGGCTGCTGAGCACGCGCTCCCCCGCGTGTCCGAACGGCGTGTGGCCGAGATCGTGGCCGAGCGCGATCGCTTCGGTCAGCTCTTCGTGGAGCCGCAACACTTTGGCAATGGTGCGCGCGATCTGCGCGACTTCGAGCGTGTGCGTGAGCCGCGTGCGGTAGTGGTCGCCGGTAGGCGAAAAGAACACCTGCGTCTTGTGCTTGAGCCGCCGGAACGCCTTGGTGTGGATGATGCGATCGCGATCGCGCTGGAACGCCGGCCGGATGGCGTCCTCGGTTTCTTTGCGGACGCGGCCCCTGCTGTCCGCACTTTTCGATGCCTGGGGCGCGAGGATCTCGCGCTCGCGCTGTTCGAGCTGTTCACGGATCGACGCGGCCATGGTTACAGCATTATCCCTGCTCAGAGCATTATGTCGCGCAGGAAGCTCGTTCCATTGGCCAACGGCGCCAGTCCGAAAT
>DASUSZ010000025.1:0-2551 GCA_036374815.1 Vicinamibacterales bacterium
ACCGGCAAGTGCGAGATGGGGCAGGGGCTCTACACCGCGCAGACGCAGCTCGTCGCCGAAGAGCTCGGCGTGCCGGTCGATCGCGTCACGCTGATTCAATGCATCACGGGCGTGACCCCCGATCAAGGGGTGACGTCCGGCGCGCAGTCGCATCCGCAGAATTTCAATCACGCGAACCTGGCGCTCGCGGCCGCGACCGCGCGCGAGGCGCTGCTGCAGATGGCGTCGAAGCAGTGGGGCGTCCCGGTCGAGCGGCTGAGCGCCGGTAGCGGGATGGTCCGCCACAGCGATCGGACGATCTCGTACGGCGAGCTGATCGGCGGCCGCAAATTCAATATCACGCTGAACCCGAACGCGAAGCGCAAAGCGCCGCGCGAGTGGACGATCATGGGCAACCCGGTGAAGCGTCTCGATATGCCCGAGATGGTCACCGGACGCTTCGAGTACGTGCACAACGTGCGCGTGCCCGGCATGGTGCACGCCCGCGTCGTCCGTCCGCCCACAGTGGGCGCGACGCTCGTCAGTGTGGACGAACGCTCCGTCAGCAACCTGCCTGGGTTCGTCAAAGTTGTCGTGAAGAAGGATTTCGTGGGCGTCGTGTGCGAGAAACAGTGGCAGGCCGTGCAGGCGGCGGACCGGTTGAAGGTGCAGTGGAAAGCCGGCCCCGCGCTTCCGCCGCAGGCGGCCTTTTACGATCACATGCGCAAGCAGCCGAGCCGCGACACGATGCTCGTCGACTCGAAGGATGTCGACGCGACGCTCGCGAAGGCCGCGCAAGTCGTGCGCTCGACGTATCTGCATCCGTATCACATGCACGGATCGATCGGCGCATCGTGTGCCGTGGCCGACGTCAAAGCGGACAGCGCGACAGTATGGTCGCCCACGCAGGGCGTCTATCCGCAGCGCGACAGTTGCGCGATGGTGCTCGGTATGAAACCGGAGCAGGTGAAGGTGATCTACTCGCGCGGGTCAGGCTGCTACGGCATCAACGGGGCCGACACGGTTTCGTACGACGCTGCGCTGCTGTCGCAGGCTGTCGGCCGTCCCGTGCGCGTGCAGCTCTCGCGGAAAGACGAGATGGCGCACGAAAACTTCGGCCTCGCGTTCGTGGTCGATCAGCGCGTGGGGCTCGATGCGTCGGGCAACATCGTCGCGTGGGACTACGAAGCGTGGTCGCCGTTGCGCGGCGGCCGTCCTGGCCATTCGCAACCTGGCAATCAGGTGACCGGCTATCTGGTCGGCTTCCAGCCTGCGCCCTTCACGCCGCGAACAGCACCGCCGCCCGCAGCACCGTTGGCGAACGGCCAGAATGTCGTGCCGTCGTATGTCACCGGCACGGTCGGCGGCAACGCCGGCGGCACCGGCACCGTGAAAAGCGAGCGCATGCTCTCGCACGTCATCGCGTCACCGTTCTGGACCGGTCCGCTTCGCTCGCCGAACCGCCTGCAGAACACGTTCGCGCACGAGTGCATGATGGACGAGCTCGCCGCCGCGGCGAAAGCGGATCCGGTGGAGTATCGCCTCCGCCACCTCCGCGATCCGCGACTGCGTGCGGTCGTCCAAGCGGCGGCGAAAGCTGCAAACTGGCAAGCACGGCCGTCACCGGGCAACCGCCAACCACCAACCACCAACCGGGTTGCGCAAGGTCGGGGGCTGGCGTGCGTCCTATACGAAGGCGATAACGGTTACTGCGCGATGGTTGCCGACGTGGACGTGCATGTGGACACGGGTGCGATCGACGTCACGCGCATCGTGATGGCACTCGACTCGGGACCGATCTCCAATCCCGACGGGCTTCGCAATCAAGCCGAAGGCGGCGCGCTGCATGGCGTGAGCCGCGCGCTCTTCGAAGAAGTGATGTGGGATGACGAGAAGGTGACGTCGGTGGATTGGCGGACGTACAAAACGTTTCCCGTCGGTTTCAAGATTCCGAAGCTCGAGACGGTGCTGATCAACACGATGGAGGCCGAAGCCTGCGGAGCAGGAGAGACCTCGATCACCGTCGTCGCCGCCGCGATCGGCAATGCGATCTTCGACGCGACCGGTATTCGCCTGCGGCAGGTTCCCTTCACGCCGGAGCGCCTGCGGCAGCAACTCCGCACGAACTAACAACGAAACAGAAGATCAAAAGATCAGAAGATCAGAAGAAATTCTTCTGGTCTCTTGATCTTCTGAACTTCTGTTCAACACTTATAGCGGTCGAATTCGTATATTCCGAAACTTCACCGGGCCCGATCCGGTGGGCCCGCCGGCTTGCAGCCCGATCGCGCCGCTCGCGAACTTGTTGTCGTTCACATCTGTCACGCGCTCGCCGTTGACGCTGACGACGAGATGCGGCCCGTCCGCGAGCACATCGAACCGGCTCCACGTGCCGGCGGTCTTCACGCGATGCGGCAGCGGCGAGAACACGCCGACGATGCCGCCGGTTGGCGTCGTGGCGTGCGGATCGCTGATGTTGATCTCGTAGCAGCTTCCGAGACTGCCGGGATTCGCCGGCTTCTGGCAGCGGATGAACAACCCGCTGTTCGTGTCTTCCTCGCTCCAGAATTCC
>DASUSZ010000026.1:0-7150 GCA_036374815.1 Vicinamibacterales bacterium
CCGAGCGTGATGATCGGCGCCGGTCTCGTCGCGAAGAAGGCGGTGGAGAAGGGACTGACCCGCAAGCCGTGGGTGAAGACCAGCCTGGCGCCCGGCTCGAAGGTCGTGACCGATTACCTGAAGAAAGCCGGCCTCGACACGTATCTCGATCGCATCGGCTTCAATCTCGTGGGTTACGGCTGCACGACCTGCATCGGCAACAGCGGCCCGCTGCCCGATGAAGTTTCGGCGGAGATCAACGAGCGGGGCCTCGTCGTCGCGTCGGTGTTGAGCGGCAATCGCAATTTCGAAGGCCGCATCCAGCAGGACGTGCGCGCGAACTACCTGGCCTCGCCGCCGCTGGTGGTGGCGTATGCGCTGGCCGGCTCGATGAACATCGACATCACGAAGGAGCCGCTCGGCACCGGGCTCGATGGCAAGCCGGTCTACCTGAAAGACGTCTGGCCGACGGAAAAGGAAATCCAGCAGGCGATGCTGCACAGCGTCACCTCGGCAGCGTTCCGCCAGCAGTACTCGAGCGTGTTTACCGGCGATGAACGCTGGCAGAACCTGCCGGTGCCGACGGGCGATCGCTTCCAGTGGGAAGGCGCGTCGACCTACGTGCGCAAGCCGCCATTCCTCGAGGGCCTGTCGATGACGCCGCCGCCGATGGCGGACTTGCGCGATGCGCGCGCGCTCGCGGTGCTCGGCGACAGCATCACCACCGATCACATCTCGCCGGCCGGCAACATCAAGGCGAGCAGCCCTGCCGGCAAGTACCTGATCGCGCACGGCGTCGAGCCGAAGGATTTCAATTCCTACGGCGCGCGCCGCGGCAATCACGAAGTGATGATGCGCGGCACTTTCGCGAACACGCGCATCAAGAACCTGATGCTGCCAGGCGTCGAGGGCGGCGTCACCGCCTACCTGCCGGGCGGGGAAGTGATGCCGATCTACGACGCCGCCATGAAATACATCGCCGCCGGTGTTCCGCTCGTCATCGTTGCGGGCAAGGAATACGGATCGGGATCGTCACGCGACTGGGCGGCGAAAGGCACGATGCTGCTGGGCGTGAAGGCGGTGATCGCGGAAAGCTACGAGCGCATCCATCGCAGCAACCTCGTCAACATGGGCGTGCTGCCGCTGCAGTTCAAGGCGGGCGAGAATGCGGCGACCCACGGCATCACCGGCCGCGAAGTGTTCTCGTTTGCCGGCGCCGGCGCATCGCTTGCACCGCGCGGCGAGGTCACCGTCATGGCGCGCGCCGAAGACGGCTCGACCAAGACCTTCGCTGTCGTCACCCGCATCGACACGCCCGAGGAGCTGGTCGCGTTCTCGCACGGCGGCATCCTCCCGTACGTGCTTCGCCAGCTGGTGAAGAAGTCGCAGTAATTTCATGTTGAGCTCGGCAGCGATCAAGCAACACGCCGCCGAGCTCGGCTTCGACCTGTGCGGCATTTCCGCCGCGCAGGCCTTTCCCGAACTCGGCTTTCTCCAGACCTGGCTCGCGCGCGGCTATGCGGGCGAGATGGACTACATGGAGCGGTCGGCGCACGTGCGCGCCGACATCCGCAACTTCCTGCCGTCCGCGCGGTCCGTCATCGTCACCGGGACGATCTACAACACTCAACCGGGAACCGGGAGCCGCGAACCGGGGGCCGGCGCGATCAAGGTTGCTCGTTACGCGCGCGGGCAGGATTACCACAAGGTCATCGAGGATCGGCTGCTGGCGTTCGTGGAGTGGATGCGCTCGCAATCCGAACACGCGTTCGAGGCGAGGCACTTCGTCGACAAGCACCCGGTGCAGGAGCGCGTCTACGCGCAGCATGCGGGGCTCGGCTGGATTGGCAAGAACTCGTGCGTGATCAATGCCGAGCGCGGATCGTGGATGTTCCTCGCCGGCCTCGCCACGAGCCTGGATCTCCAACCCGATGGACCGGCGCTCGATCAGTGCGGATCGTGCACGCTCTGCATCGACTCGTGCCCAACCGGCGCGCTGGTCGACGCCCGCGAGCTCGACGCCACCAAATGCATCTCGTACCTGACGATCGAAACTGAAAAGCAGATTCCCGAACATCAGCGGGCGCTGATCGGCCAGCATGCGTGGGGCTGCGACATTTGCCAGGACGTCTGCCCGTGGAATCTCGCCTCGGCGATCACCACCGACGCGGCCTGGCAGGGGCCGATTCGCGACGGGCTGTCAGCTGCTGCATTGTGGGAACACACAGACGATGAACTTCATGAGCGCATCAAGGGCAGCGCGATGACGTTCGTGCCGCTGTCGCGATTCCGAAGGAATCTCGCCGTCATCATCGGCAACAGCGCCAATGCCGATCTGCTGCCGTCGCTCGATCGCCCCGGCCATGGCGTGAAGAACGCGGCAAAGAGCGCGCAGACGCCCGCCGTGCAGGACGCCGTGGAATGGGCGCGCCAGAAGCTGAGCCCACCGTAGCGATGGCGAAGCTAATCTTCTTTTGCGGCAAGATGGCGTCCGGCAAATCGACGCTCGCGCGCCAGATCGCAACGCGCGAAAGCGCGATGCTGTTCGAGCAGGATCATTGGGTGGAAACGCTGTTTCCGCACATGATCGTCAACGTCGCCACCTACATCGAATATTCGGGGCGCATCAACAGGCTCGTTGCCCCGATCGTCATCGACTTGCTCGAGCGAGGCACATCCGTCGTCATGGACTTTCCGGGGAACACGCGGAATCAGCGGGCGTGGTTTCGCGGCATTCTCGACGCGAGCGGCGCCGACCACGAGTTGCATTACCTCGACACGCCCGACGCGATCGCCAAGGCCCAGCTCAAGGCCCGCAGCGCGCACCTGCCGCCGGGCACGAAGTGGACTACGGACGAGGACTTCGATCTCATTGCTTCACACTTCCGCCCACCGGAGCACGACGAGGGCTTCAACGTCATAGTGCACGCCAGATGAGTTTCGGGTTACTATGGTCGAGTTCCAACAATTCGATGATCGATCAGGTCGAGGAATTACTCCGCGCGGGCTCCTGGCTGGGCCCCGCTGTTCTGGGCGCGCTGGTGTTCCGCGTGCTCAGCCAGCAGATGGCGATGCACGGCGACGAGTTTGCCGGCGCCGTCATGCTCGGCACCTCCGCGCTCGTGCTCACGGCGATCGGCGTCAAGTTGAACGGCGGCAAGCACGCGGCCCTCGCGCCGCTCGCCTTCGTTGCGATGTTCGTGGCCAGCTGGTCGATGCTCTGATCGTTTCGCCGCGTCCCACACTACACTTTCAGCCATGACCGACGCTCAAGGTTCGCCTCTGCAGGCCCTTGCCGGCGTGAGCACCGCGACGCTGACCACCATCCTCCTCAAGAAAGGGCTGCGCAACGTCTGGATCCGCGGCGCCTTCCCGCTGGCACCGGGCACGCCTCGCGTGGCCGGGCGTGCGTTCACGCTGCGATTCGTTCCGGCGCGTGAAGATCTCGCGACGCCCGAGTCGTGGACCTCGCCCAAGTCGACGCGTGCCGCCATCGAGGCCATGCCCGAAGGCTGCATTGCCGTCGTTGACGCGAACGGCTGCAGGGACGCGGGATTCTGGGGCGACATCCTCTGCGCGCGCATGGTGAAGCGCGGCGTCGCCGCGCTCGTCAGCGACGGCGTCGTCCGCGACCTCGCTGGTGTGCTCGCAACCGGTTTGAAAATCTGGGCGGCGGGCGTTGCAGCGCCGCCGTCGGTCGCGGGCCTCACGTTCGTCGACTGGCAACAGCCGATCGGCTGCGGCGGCGTGGCGATTTTTCCGGACGATGTAATCGTCGCCGATCAGGACGGCGCGGTCGTCGTTCCCGCCGCGTTGGTCGATGAAATCACGCCGCTGGCGATCGAACAAGAGCGGCTCGAAGGCTGGATCATCAAGGAGATCGATCGCGGCGTGCCGCTGCCGGGGCTCTACCCGGCGAACGCGGACACGAAAGCGCGCTACGAAGCGGACAAAGCCAAGGGCCGGCTGTGACCTGGCACGAGCTGACGCGCGCGGTGGTGATGCCGGCGCAGTGCGACGTCTACGGCCACATGAACGTGCGCCATTACGCAGCCTTCTTCGATGATGCCGGCTGGCACATGCTCGGCAAGGCCGGCGTATCGCTGAGCGACTTGCACTCTCAGGGGCTCGGCAGCGTGGTGGCGACGCTGACGATCGACTTTCATCACGAGCTCAAAGCCGGTCAGTTGATTGTCGTGACCGGCGCATTCACGCGCATCGGCGACAAGAGCTACAGCTACGAGATGCGCATCCATGAAGCAGATTCGAAGACGCACTGCGCGACGCAGAAGACGGTCGAAGTCTGCTTTGACACGAAGGCTCGACGTTCGGCGCCGTTTCCGGCCGAGGTCCGGCGCAGAATGCTGCTCATGGTCGATGAAGCCCAATGATGGCCTGATGGCCTGATGGCCCGATGGCCCGATGGCCTGACGGCCTGATAGTATCGAGTCATGGCGAACGCCTCTCTCGCCCCCGTGCTGCTGGTGTCCATGCCGCAGATGATCGATCCGAATTTTTCGAAGACCGTGGTGCTGCTGGCCGAATACGGCGCGCATGGCGCGTTCGGGCTGGTGGTGAATCGCCGCATGGACGAGCCGGCGATGTCGATCGTCACCGCCGACGATCCCCTCGACATTCATCCGGGCGTGCACCTCTTTACCGGCGGGCCGGTCGAGCCGACGCGCGCGTGGATCCTGACGGCGAAGCAGGAGCTCGATCCCGAAGCGCTCGAAGTGACCGCGGGGGTCTATCTGTCGGCGTCACCGTCGATCGTCCGGAAGACCCTCGAGTCCGCGCCCGATCCGGGCGTGCGCATGGTGGTGGGATACGCGGGCTGGGGATCGGGGCAGCTCGACGTCGAGCTCGCGCAGGGCGCATGGCTGATGGCGCCGGTGCAGCCGGATCTGATTTTCGAGACGGCATTCGATGCGATGTGGGAAACGGCGATTCGCCGGATGGGCGCCGAGCCGTCGATGCTGCATGGATCCTCGGGTGTTCACTAGGCAGGCCATCAGGCCATCGGGCCAACGGGCAGTTCTCATGAAGAGAGTGATCATGTCAGTCGCATCGGCGTCGTTAATCGCAACTCTGGCCGCGTGCCGCGCGCAGGCCCCGTCAACGCCGCCGCCGGCCGCGGCGCCGGTCGTCGACAAGGGCGTCGCCGAGCTGCGGTCGAAATCGGCGCGCTTCGCGCCGACCGATCTGACCGCGGACATCACGGCCTTGCCGCCCAACGAGCGCGAAGCGCTCGCCCACATGGTGCGTGCCGCGCAGGTGATGGACGCGCTGTTCCTCGAGCAGGTGTGGGCCGGCAACGAATCGATGCTCTACAGCCTGATCCGCGACGAGTCGCCGATCGGCAAGGCGCGCCTGCACGAATTCCTGATCAACAAGGGGCCGTGGTCGCGGCTCGATCACAACGCGGTGTTCATTCCCGGCGCGCCCGAAAAGCTGCCGTCGGCGAATTTCTACCCGGAAGGTGCCACCAAGGAAGAAGTCGAGAAGTGGATCAATTCGCTCAGCGGCGAGGAGAAAACCAAGGCCACGGGATTCTTCCACACCATTCGCCGCGGTCCTGACGGCCGATTCATGACGGTGCCGTACAGCACCGAATATCAGGGCGAGCTGGCCATCGCGGCGCAGCACCTGCGTGCCGCCGCGGCCGCGACCGCGCAGCCGACGCTGAAGGCGTTCCTCGAATCGCGCGCAGCGGCCTTCGCGTCGAACGATTACTACGACAGCGACGTGAAGTGGATGGAGCTCGACGCCACGATCGAGCCGACGATCGGGCCGTACGAGGTCTACGAAGACGAGTGGTTCAACTACAAGGCCGCGTTCGAGGCGTTCATCACCGTCAAGGACAAAGCCGAGTCCGACAAGCTGCAGAAATTCTCGGGCGCGCTGCAGGAGATCGAGAACAACCTGCCGATCGATCCGAAGTACCGCAATCCGAAGCTTGGCGCCCTCGCGCCGATTGCCGTCGTCAACACCGTGTTCTCGGCCGGCGACGCCAACCGCGGCGTCCAGACGGCGGCCTTCAACCTGCCCAACGACGAGCGCGTGATTCGCGAAAAGGGCAGCAAGCGCGTGATGCTGAAGAACAATCAGCAGGCCAAGTTCGACAAGGTGCTGATGCCGATCTCGAAGGTCGCGCTCGCATCGGGCGATCAGGGCAACGTCGCGTTCGATGCCTTCTTCACCCACATCCTGATGCACGAGATGATGCATGGTCTCGGGCCGCACGACATCAACGTGGGTGGCCGCACGACCACCGTCAGGCAGGAGCTGAAGGACACCTACAGCACCATCGAAGAGGCCAAGGCCGACATTTCGGGCCTGTTCGCGCTGCAGTTCCTCGTCGACAAGGGCCAGCTCGATAAGAGCTTCGAGAAGACGATGTACACGACGTTCCTGGCGTCGGCGTTTCGATCGCTGCGTTTCGGCGTCAACGAGGCGCACGGCCGCGGCCAGGCGATTCAGCTCAACTACCTGCTCGACAAGGGCGCCTTCAAGGTCAACGGCGACGGCACCTTCAGCGTCGACACGTCGAAGATTCGCGACGGCGTGACGTCGCTGACGCGCGAGATCATGACGCTGCAGGCCGAAGGCAGCTACGCCAAGGCGAAGCAGATGCTCGACACGCTCGGCGTGCTTCGTCCTGAAGCGAAGGCCGTGCTCGACAAGCTGACGTCGGTGCCCGTCGACATCGAGCCGCGCTTCGTCACGGCTATCGACCTACTCAAGTAGAGGCGGGTCTTCAGACCCGCCTAGCGACTGATCGAAGTAATCAACTCCAGCAATTCGTCGTAGGTCCGGTCGGCCTCGGCCGGGCCTTTCTTGATCGCCGTCGTCGCACAGTGCTTGAGGTGATTGCGCAGCAGCTGGCGGCCGACACCGCGCAACGCCTCCTGCACCGACGCGATCTGCGTGACGATCTCAGGGCAGTAGCGGTCTTCTTCCACCATTTTCTGCAGCCCGCGGACCTGGCCTTCGATGCGCCGCAGCCGCTTCAGGTTGGCGTCCTTGATTTCGGGATCGACCGCTTGGGCTTTCACGACAGGCTGACTCCTCTCAAGCGAAGGCTGTTGGTGACGACGCTCACCGAGCTGAAGGCCATCGCGGCGCTGGCGAGGATCGGGCTCAGCAGGATGCCGAACGCCGGATAGAGCAC
>DASUSZ010000027.1:0-5575 GCA_036374815.1 Vicinamibacterales bacterium
GGGATCGTATTCCCAGATCTGGCCCTGACCGATGCCGCCGTTGGTCGACACGATATAGATCTTCGCGTCGTTACCGTACCAGCAGCCTTCGAGTCGCGCGAACCGGGCGGCACCCAGGGTGCGACCCTGCTGCCACACGAAGTTGCCGGCGATTGCTCCCGGGGCATCGGGCGTCGCAATCGGCACCCATTCGACGTCGTAGGTGCTGCCGTTGGCAAGATTGGCGCCGAGGTTCGCGACGTTGATGTTCTTCACCTTCAGCGCGAACAACTCTCCGCCGTCGCTCAACCGACCCGGCGTGGCGGGCACAAAGCGATAGAAGCCGCAGTCGCCCGCGTCCTCCGTCTCGTAAACGTAACCCGTGGCCGGATCGACCGCGACCGCTTCGTGCGAGAAGCGGCCCATCGTCTTGAGCGGTGTTGGATCGCCGAAGCCTTCGACGGGCACTTCGAAGACGTAGCCGTGCGGCATGCCCGCATGAAACAGCGTGGTTTCTTCGCAGGTGAGCCACGTGCCCCACGGCGTCGGTCCGCCGGCGCAGTTGCGGATCGTGCCGCTGAGGCTGTCGCGCATGGTGATGACGTCGCCAGTGTGCGTGTCGAACTCCATCGTCACCGTGCCGCCACCCGCGGCCGGATTGTAAGCAGCGCTGCTGAACGCGGTGCCGGGGCCCCGTTCGTGATTGCGGATCAGGCGCACGCGCCCCTTGCCCGCGGCGAATGCCGCCATGCCGTCGTGCACGCCTGGTGTGAGGCCGCCGCCATCAAGCGGGTCGCCGGTCCAGCCGAACGTGACGTAGCGGAAGCCTTCGGGCAGCGCAATCAACGGCAGCCCGGTCGTGCGATCGAGCGTGGGGAACAGCGGTCCGTAACCGGCGGTGTGGCCGCGGCGCACACCGCCCTTGTGATCCTGCGCCTGCGCACGCGCGATGAACGCGGTGAATGGCACTGCCGCCGATGCGGTGATTGCGGCACTCTTCAGAAATGAACGTCGATCCATCAAACCTCCTCAGTTCGGTCTTGCGACGGTTGGTGTCGAGGAGTGTGAACAGCGGACGCATCGACGCGGCGACGCCGGCGTAAACACGTGACGTCTGTTGTGATCCGGCGGCGTGACGAAGCAGCTAGAATGTCGGCGTGCACACGCTGTTGTTTCGGTTGCTCATTGTCGTAGTGGCGATGCCTGTGGTGTTCGCGCAGGGTCGGGCGCAAAAGCGTCCCAACTTCGAAGGTATCTGGAATTCAGCGACGGCCACGCCGATCGAGCGCCCGGCGAGCCTGAAGGACAAGCCGTTCTTCACGCCGGCCGAAGCGGCCGAATGGGAGCGGCAGTATACCGAACGGAACTCGGAGCCGACGCCCGAGCAGTTGGCGAAAAGCAAAGGCACGGGCACCTACAACACCTTCTACCGCGAGTGGGGCACGCGCGTGGTCAAGACGCTGCGCACATCAATCGTGATCGATCCGCCTGACGGACGCATCCCGCCGCTGACGCCGGCCGCCGAAGCGATCAGGAGGAGGCGCCTCGACGGCATCAGGAAAGGCGAGAACCCGGAAGAGCTCGGGTTGCAGGATCAATGCCTCGCGTTCCTTACCGCGGGCCCGCCAATGCTGCCGTATTCCTACAACAGCAACTACCAGATCGTGCAGACCGATCAGGCGATCCTGATCCATGCGGAAATGATTCACGACGCGCGGATCATCCACATGGACGGCCGCCCCCATGCGCCGCAGCGATTGCGTTCCGCGCTCGGCGATTCCATCGGCCGCTGGGAAGGCGACACGCTCGTTGTCGACACGACGAACTTCACCGCCGAGCGTGGCTACTACGGCGATGCCGGCGGCAACTTCGGCTGGGACGAGAACCTGCATCTCGTCGAGCGCTTCCGCCTGCTCGACGCCGACACCCTGCTGTACCAGTTCGACATCGACAATCCCACTGCGTTCACCCGCCCCTGGAAAGGCGAGCTGACGATGACGCGGTCGGCGGCGCCGATTTACGAGTTCGCCTGTCACGAAGGCAACTATTCACTCGAGAACATGATGCGCGGCTATCGCGCGAGCGAGCGAAAGCGATAGGGCTGTAGAAGAACCGCGGGAGTGCCGATATGAGAAATGTCGGCTGTCACTCCCATGACCATCAAACGGCTTTCGCTGATCGCGGCCTGGTTCCTCATCCTGTCGGCGCCGGTTGCGGCGCAAACCGATCAGGCCCGCGTGATGGGCCTGGTTACCGACGGATCCGGCGGCGCGCTGCCGGGTGTGTCCGTTACCGTGCAAGCCGGCAGCCGCTCTTCTTCCGTCATCACCGACGAAGTCGGGCGCTACATCACGTCGTGGCTCGCGCCCGGTACTTACACGGTGACCTTTACGCTGTCGGGGTTCGAGACGCGCGCGTTCAGGGTTCAACTGGCCGCCGGCCAAACGGTGGTGCTCGATCAACAGCTGCCGATTGCGGCGTTGAGCGAGACCGTGCAGGTGACGGCGCCCGCGCCGGCACCGCCGCCTCCTCCAGCGCCGCCAGTGAATCTCGCGCCGCCCCGGCCGCAGGCGAAGCCCGTCGACAAGGAGCTGCTCGCATCGGTGTGCGGCCCGCGGCAGGCAACCGGCTTCAGCCAGGCGATCGGCAAGATCGTCTCGCACAGTGACAATCCGGACCGGCAGTTGATCGGGCCGGGCGATCGCATCCGCATCGATGTGGGTGAAAAGCTTGGCGCGGAGAAGGGCCAGAACCTCGTTGTCCGCCGCCGCTTCCAGATTGGCGATCTCTCAGTGCCGAAGAAGCTCGCGACCTACGCCGAGCAAACGGCGGGATTGATCCAGATCGTCGAGACACAACCGGACTGGTCGATGGCGCTCGTCGTCTATATCTGCGGCGAGCTTTACGCGGGCGACACCGTTGAACCGTATATCGCGCAGCCGGCGTTCTACACCGTTGCCGACGGTCCGCCCCGCTACGACGAGCCCGCGCGAATCACGACGGGTGAGCATGGCTCGCGAGCCGCGGCAAAAGGGCAGCTGATGGTGATCGATCACGGCATCATGCAGGGCGTGCAGCGCGGACAGCGGCTGACGATCTTCCGCCGCCCGCAGGTGGACGGCCTGCCGGTGCCGGTCGGCGACGGCGTGATCATCGCCGTGCGCGCGGATTCGGCGACGCTGCGGATCGAACGGGCCACCGATGCGGTGCTGGTGGGCGACTTCGTCGCCGTGCACCGTTAGCCGGTTCCCGGTTCCCGGCTCCCGGTTCCCGGCTCCCGGCTCCCGTTCGGTTGTTACTTAATCACCAGGCGATCGTTGACGGCAGTCACCCCGTCCGTTTCGCGGGCCAGCTGAACAGCCTTGGTGCGCTCGGCTTCGGAGTTGACCGAGCCGGTCAGCGTCACGACCGTGCCCTTTGTATCGACATCGATCGACAGCGCCTTGACCGTGTCGTCCAGCGCCATCTTCGACTTGATCTTCGCGGTCAGCGCGCCTTCGTTCAGCGCCTGTTCGGCGACCGCGGCGCCGGTGGCAACCTTCTCCCCAATCGCGGCACCGGTCTGCCGAGCCTTCTCGGTGTTGACGCCCGGCAATTCCTCCCGCGCCGACACCGGCGTCTCGACGCCGTCACCGCCGAGCCGGTAGCCGAGGAAAAACGCCGCGGCAGCGGCAACGATCACGAACAGGAGAACGAGTCTGAATAGTGCTCTGAACATCGGCCGTCCCTCCGGCCGATGCTCAAGCATTCAACGTGCCAGCGGCTATTGCCGCGGTGCGAGCTTGCCGCCTTCGGCGAGCGTCTTCATATTCTGGATTGCGCCGGTAAACATCGCCGTGCGAGCCGCCTTGTCCTTCTCGCGCGCGGCATCGTCCGGGAGCATCGAGTTGTCGTACATCAGCGTATAGACGATCTTCGATGTCTTGTCGGTGACCGGCCGTACTTCGAGCGTGCCGTGGTACAGGTTGTAGGGCCGTCCCTCGCGCGGCGTCTGCGTGTAGGTATATGAGTACTGCGTCTTGCCGACGAGCACTTCGTTCGCAACGGAGCGCACGGAACCGACTTCGCCTTCGGTCCCCGACAGCATCTTGCAGCTCTTGACCGCCGGCAGCCATTCGGCGATGTCGCAGTACTTGCCGATGCGTGCCCAGACGTCGGCGGCCGGCTTGTTCACCTCGATTTCCAGCGGGATCGTCGTGTAGGTCGGGTTCGCGACGACGATGCTGGGGGTTGGTGAAGCGGGAGCCTGAGCGGGCGCGGGAGCCTGCGCGGCGATCGAAAGTCCGGCGAGCGTCACGGCCGCCGCGGTCAACGCAAGTCGAGTCTTCATCAAATCCTCCGCGCGAAGCTTACTACTTCCGTAGTGCCGGATGGACGTAGTTCGACGGCAGCACGCCGGCGAGATCGGGACGGATGCTCAGATAGGTAAGGTGATCGGTAATGTCGTCGAAGCCGTGCGGCATGCCGGCCGGCACGATCACCACGTCGCCCGCCGCAACTGGACGGCGCTCGCCGCCCTTGAACACGCCGCCGCTGCTTGGTCCGACAGCCAGCCGCACGAACTCGGTGTCCGGCGGAAAGGCACGATCGTTTTCCACCGTCGTGCCGGTAACGATAGTGCCGCTGCCGGAGATGATGTAGAACGCCTCGGTGACCTTGCTGTGCGTGATCGCCGCGACCGGCGCGCCGGGTTTCGTCGGTCCGCGATACAACACGCCGACTCCAAGCTTGTAGCCATCGAGGTCGGCGACCTTGATCTGGCGATCGACGCCGGCGCCTTCGGCCCCCTTGTGCTTCAGGACGGCCTGTATCTCCGCGGCGGTTATGCCGACGACCGGCGGCAACGGCTTCGATTGCGCCAGTGCCGGCAGCGGCAGCGCCAGCAGCGCCGCAACGATTGAGGCAGAAAATCGACGCGAACCAGATCGTGAAGTTGGCTTGTTCGGCATAGTCCCGTCTGTGCTGATAGCGTGATGCGCCAATGCGAAACGTGAATCGGTGCTGCGCGATCCTGTTCGGACTGGCGCCCGGTGTCAATGCGGTATTCGCGCAGTCGCCAGGTTCGTTAGAAGTAAGAACCGCGGCCCTTGACATGCGGCTGCCTCGCGATGTATTTAACTATTAGGTTAATTAACTTCTTGGTTTAATATAATGGCCGATCAGCTGAGCATCACTTTCGCCGCCCTGGCCGACCCGACGCGCCGCGCCATCCTGGCGCGCCTCGCGTCGGGCGACTGTTCCGTCACCGAGCTGGCCGAACCGTTCGAGATGAGCATGCCTGCGGTATCGAAACATCTTCGCGTGCTCGAGCGCGCCGGGCTGATCGCCCGAGGCCGCGAAGCGCAGTGGCGTCCCTGCCGCATCGAAGCGGGACCGCTCAAGGAAGTCGCCGAGTGGACGGAACGCTACCGGAAGATCTGGGAACAGCATTTCGACGGTCTCGAGCTCTACCTGCAACAAATGAAAACGGCAGAAAAAAGACAGGAGAAGAAACATGGCGGCAAGCGGCGTGGTAAATAGCGAAACGTTCAAGGTCTCGACCCCGTCCGACACCGAGATCACGCTGACGCGGTTGTTCGATGCGCCGCGGCACCTG
>DASUSZ010000028.1:0-14482 GCA_036374815.1 Vicinamibacterales bacterium
CGCGTTGCCGCTGATCCTGATCCGTCCGTTCCTGCCCGAATCGCCGGCGTGGCAGCAGAAGAAGGCTGCGGGCACGCTGCGCCGCCCGTCGATCGCCGAGCTGTTCACACCAGAACTGCGCCGTACGACGATCGTCACCACGCTGATGTTCGCGTTCGCCTACGGCGCCGCGTTCGGCGCGATCCAGCAGATGCCGCGCATCGTCCCCGGCATCGAGGAAGTGCGCACGCTGCCGGCGCCGCAGATTCAACAGACCGCCAGCCAGGTGCAGGCTTACCAGGAATTCGGCGGCCTGGCCGGGCGCTTCCTGCTCGCGGGCCTCGCTCTCTACATCGTGTCGCGGCGCCAGCTGATTCGCGTGTTCCAGATCCCCGGATTGATCGTGATGCCGCTGGTGTTTTATTACGGACCGACGCACAGCCTCGAGATGACCAAGTGGGGCATGTTCCTCGCCGGCGTCTTCACCGTCGGACAACTGAGCTTCTGGGGCAACTACCTGCCGCGCGTGTATCCAACGCACCTGCGCGGCACCGGCGAAGGCTTTGCCGCCAACATCGGCGGCCGCATGCTGGGCACCGGATTCGCGTTCGTGACGACGACGCTCACCAATTACGTGCCGGGTGCGACTCCGCCGATGCGGCTTGCGGTGGCCGCGACGATCGTCGGCACGTTCGTCTACGCCGCCGGCTTGATCTGCAGCTTCTTCCTGCCGGAACCCAAGGGTGAAGATCTTCCGGAGTAGGTGCCTGGGTGCCTGGGTGCCTCGGTGCCGGGGTGCCTGGGTGCCTGAGGTGCCTCGGGTGCTGCTGCTCATCCTGGTGCTCGCACACCACGTTCTCGTGGCCGAGCAATGGCCGCAGTTCCGCGGGCCCGGTGGCAACGGCATCGGCGATGGTGCGACCCTCCCGGACACGTGGAGCACAACCCAGAACGTGAAGTGGAAGACGGCGATTCCCGGACAGGGATGGTCGTCGCCAATCGCATGGGGCGATCGCATCTTCGTGACGTCGGTCGTGCCGGCCGGTGAAATCGAAACGCCGAAGAAGGGCCTCTACTTCGAAGGCGAGCGCCCGGCGCCGAAGATCGAGCATCGCTACACGGTCTCGGCGATCAGCTTTGCCAACGGAAAAATCTTATGGACGCGGCAGTTGCATCGCGGCATTCCGCCGGGTCCGCGTCACCTGAAAAATACGTTCGCGTCGGAAACGCCGGTCACCGACGGCAAGCTGGTCTACGTGTCGTTCGGCAACGTCGGCATTTTCGCGCTGGATTTCGAGGGCGCGCTGTTGTGGCAGAAGCCCGTCGCCGCCACCGCCACGCGCAACGGCTGGGGCACGGCGTCTTCGCCGGTGATTCACGATGGCCGCCTCTACGTCGTCAACGACAACGAGGAGTCGTCATGGCTGACGTCGATCGATGCGGCCACCGGACAAACGATGTGGCGCGTCGAGCGGCCGAAAGAAACCAACTGGGCCACGCCGTTCATCTGGCGCCATGCGGGCCGCACGGAGATCGTCACCAACGGCACCAGCGCGGTCCGATCGTACGCTCTCGACGGCGCATTGCTCTGGCAACTCGGTCCATCTTCGACGCACGTCATCCCGACACCGTTTGCAAGCGGCGAGCTGTTGTATGTCTCCTCCGGATACGTCGGCGATTCGCGTCGCCCCGTGTACGCGATCCGTCCGGGCGGCAGCGGCGACATCTCCTTGAAGGCCGGCGAAACGTCGAATGCATCGATCGCCTGGTCGCTGCCGCAAGGCGGCACCTACAACGTGTCGCCGATCGTCTACGACGGCATCTTCTACACGCTGTTCGATCGCGGCTTCTTCACCGCGCACGACGCGAAGACCGGCAAGGAGATCTATACGAAGGTACGCCTCGATCCAACGGCGAGCGGATTCACGGCCTCCCCGTGGGCCTATAACGGCAAGGTCTTCGCCATGAGCGAAGACGGCACCACCTACGTGATTCAGGCCGGACCGGAGTTCAAGGTCATCGGCCTGAACCTCCTTGATGAGTTCACGATGGCCTCCCCCGCCATCCATCGTGACAGCTTGGTAATCCGCACCGCGACGAATCTCTATCGAATCAGCCGCTAAAAAAAAAGGGGCCAGCGACGCGGGAGGGGTGCCGCCCTCCCGCGTCAAGTCACCTCACGCCGCGTGTTGGCGCAGCGATCTCGGTGCGCAGCCTATTCCTCGAGCGCGACGCTGAACAGGCTGCGGCCGTGCGTGAACGCATACAGGCGCCCCCCGCTGATCTCGAGATGCTCGGTAATGACGTTGGCAAAGCCGGCATTGTGCCGCAGCCACTGGCCGCCGCCGTCAGTGGTCACGAACACACCGAGATCGGTGCCGATGTAGAGCGTATCCGGCTGCGACGGATGCACCACGACCGAGTGCACCGGCATGTCGGGCAGCGTGAGGTCGATTCGGCTCCACGTCGCACCGCCGTTCGTGGTCTTGAACACGTGTCCGACTTGAGTCGACGTGTTGTAAGTCGAATAGGTGGCGTACGCAATCAAGGGATTCGACGGGTCCACGGCGATGGATGACACGTAACCGATTCGCGGCTGCGCTGAAGCCCACGTTACCGGACCCGCCAGCGTCGTTGCGACGGCCGTGGTGTAGATGCGACCGCTGGAGGCCGGCGCCACTGACAGGTTCTGTGTGCCCACATAGACCCGATTGGGGTCGCTGCTGGCGATCGCCCACGACGCGATACGCGCGCCGAACGAGTTGCTGACGCGGGTCCAGTTCGTACCGTCGTTGTTGCTGCGCCACGCGAACGCCCCGCCGTACCACAGCCGGTTAGAGTTAGTGGGATCCATCGCGAACGGATGGATGAACTGGAAGTTCCCTGCGGCCTCGGTCACGCCGCCGTGGATGGCTGCCCACGTGGCGCCACCGTTGAGCGAGCGCTCCAGGCTCTTGCCGGTGTACTCGCCGTAGAGAATATCGGTGTTCGTCTTGTTCACCGCGACGTATCCGCCGTCGCCGCCGCGGATGCTGTCCCAGTTCTGCCCGGCCGCGTTTGTTCCGCGAAGCGTCCCGTTGTCCTGCGTGCCGCCGAAGAACGTCGTTCCGTCCGGGTAGACGGCGCCGTGATAGAACTGCGTCACCTGATAGCCGTTGTTCAGCGAGGACCAGGTGATCTGCGCCGGGGTGGTCTCGCCGCACACGCTGGCGAGCGTCGTCCCGAGCGCGGCGCGGGCATTGTTACTGCGATGGATACCGCCGTCGCTGGCAATGAAGACCTGCCGGTTGCTGTCGCCGTTGTACTTCGGGTGGAAGACGATCGCGTGGCCGTCGGCGTGCGCGTAGTTGGGATCGCCTGGGTTGAACCACCAGTAGCTGGCAAGGCCCCAGTTCTGACCGCCGTCATCCGATCGCATGGCATCGACGCCCACGGTCCACACGATGTTCTCGTCCTTCGGATCGACGGCGATCTGATTATCGTACCAGCCCTGCTTGAAGAACTGGTTCGCCGTGCCGTAGCCGCAATCGGCGAGGAACGCATAGACCGGATTGGTCAGCTGCACCGTGTTGAGTTTGTTGCTGTTGGTGTAGCGGACGCGTTCTTCCCACGTGCCGGCGGCGCCGTGTTGCGTCGAGCGATACACGGCGAGCAACCCGTAGTCCTGCGGATCGACGACCGCGACGTTGTAGTACGACGCCAGCGCGTAGACCACGCCCGGATTCGACGGCGCGATCGCCAGCGATGTGCGGCCCATGTGCGGCTCGCTCAGCACGGCCTGCCAGGTCTGTCCCTGATCGACATCGAGCGCGCGCCACACGGTCGCCTGCTCAAAGGTGCCGCACGACGCGAACACGTAGTTCTGCGCCTCGCCCAGCGCGTCCTCCTGGTGATACTGAATCGCCAGGTCCATGCAGCCGTTGATCGTGGCGACGCCGAGCACCTTGGTCCACGATGCGCCGGCATCGGTCGAGCGGAAGATGCCGGTCCGCGTCGCGGCATAGATGCGCTGCTTCTTTTTGTGACGCGTGGCCGCCAGTTTCTGCACGTAGAAGAAATTGTTGTTGTCGGTCGAAGGCAGCTGGCTCCAGGTCTCACCGTAGTCGGTGGACTTGAAGATGCCTTGTCCCCGCACCGAGTCGGCATTGAAGAATCCCTCGCCGGTGCCCGCGTAGAGCACGTTGTCCTGGGCGGGATCCTGAATAAGCGAGTTGACGGCGATGTTCACGAGCAGATCGCCTTTGGGCTGCCAGCTGGCCCCACCGTCCGTCGACTTCCAGATGCCGCCGGCGACACCCGCGGTCCACATCAGATTGTTCATCGTGCGATGAATCAGCAGCGCGCGCGAACGGCCGCCGATGTTGCCGGGGCCGAGTGGTTGCCACGACGCGCCGAGCGTGCCGCTCGCGCTCGCCGTTGTACCGGTCGTCAACGGCACGGAGGTGGTGTAGGCGGAACCGCCGCCGGGGGGCGTGAACACCGGCAGGTCGGCTACCGCCGCGACGGCGTCTTCGAGTGGCGCGATGCTCATCGGTTGCCCATCGGGCGAACGTTTCGACCAGTAGAACGCGAGCGCGTCGTTTGGCTTATCGAAGCGCGGACCCGGACGTTTTCGCTGCAGTTTCTCGAGCACGCGATCGCGCGCGATTTGCCGTTCCGGCGAGAGCGAGGGCTGCGGCGTCTCGCGCAGCAGACTGCCAACCGGCACAGCGAGGGCGAGGGCAAGACCGATCGTCCAGGCGTGCGCGAGCAGGCGCAGGCGAACATTGCGGGGCAACAATGTCATGTGTTTCTCCAATTAGCGATTCAGAACGGGGCAGGTGGCGCGTCCGTAATCAGCAGGCGTTCGCCAGCTGTCTACGTCGCGTCCCTCGGTGAAGGTCATCCGGGGCGATTATGGTTAGTTGTCCCGCGTTGTCAACCGTTCATCTCGATTCCCGGTGCAACTGGACCACCGATGAGTTGAACGCAGTGGGTCCGGCCGCTGAAAGCGGCTGCGTCAGCCGTGCGCGTAATTTTCAACACTTCTCGCCTGAAAAGTCGCCATGCTGTTCGCGATAAGCTTGTCGCGCATGCGACAGCTACTCACATTTTTGTGTACGGCCGCGCTGCTGTCGGTGGTCATCCACCTGACGGCGAGCGAACAGGCCCGCCCGGCACTCTCCAATGCGGTGCGCGCGTACGTGTCGATTGATTCGCCGCTCATCGCGTTGACGCACGCGCGCGTCATCGACGGCACGGGCGCGCCAGCGCGCGAGGATCAAACGCTGATCATCAGCGACGGCGTCATTACCGCGATCGGCAGCTCGTCGAGTACACCCGCGCCGGCCAATGCGCACACGATGGATCTCACCGGCAAGAGCGTGATCCCCGGGCTGGTGATGGTGCACGAGCACCTCTATTACCCGAACGGCCCCGGCGTGTATGGGCAGCTCGGTGAATCGTTCTCGCGCCTGTATCTCTCCGGCGGCGTGACGACGATGAGGACCGGCGGGAACGTGAACGGCTTCATGGATCTCAACATGATGCGCCTCGTCGACGCGGGTCAGAAACCCGGCCCCGCGATTGATGCGACGGCGCCGTACTTGAACGGGCCGAACACCTTCATCCAGATGCGGACGCTGAAAGGACCCGAGGACGCCCGGCGGCAAGTGCAGTACTGGACCGACGAGGGCGCAACGTCGCTCAAGACCTACATGCAGATCACGCGCGGCGAGCTGGCGGCGGCGATCAACGAGGCGCATCGCCGCGGCATCAAGGTGACCGGCCATCTGTGCTCGGTCACGTATGCGGAGGCGGCGAACCTCGGCATCGACAATCTCGAACACGGGTTTTTTGCCGCCACCGATTTCGTCGCCGACAAAAAGCCGGATCAGTGTCCGGGCCAGGGCGTCGGCCAGAAAACCATTGCGGCGCTCGACGAGAACGGCGCGCCGTTCAGGAATCTCGTCAGGCTGCTGATCGAGAAGAACGTCGCGATCACGTCGACGCTGACGGTGTTCGAAACCTTTACGCCGGGACGGCCGAAGCCGCCGGGCATCGAAGTGCTGACGCCGCAGCTGCGCGAGCAGTTCGAACAGAATTACGCGCGCACCGCGCAGAACAAGGAGTCGATCTACACCACGCTGTTCCCGAAAGCGATGGCGCTCGAGCGCGCATTTGCGAAAGCCGGAGGCCTGTTGATCGCCGGCACCGACCCCACGGGCGGCGGCGGCGTGATTCCAGGGTTTGCGAACCAGCGGCAAGTCGAGCTGCTGGTCGACGCGGGTTTCACCCCGCTCGAAGCGATCCAGATCTCGACGCTCAACGGCGCGAAGTATCTCGGCCGTGACAAGACCGTTGGCAGCATTGCCGTCAACAAACAGGCAGACCTCGTCGTCGTCAACGGCAACCCCGCCGCGAGTATCGCCGACGTTCGCAAGGTAGAAACCGTGTTCAAGCAGGGCGTCGGCTACGACCCCGCCAAGCTGATAGCATCAGTGCAGGGCAAGGCGGGAATCTGGTGATGCGCGCGCGATTGTTTTTGACGACGGCTTCAGCGGTGCTGGCGATGGCGGTTGCCAACGCGCAATTGAAGAAGGAAGCGACCGCCGTCGACAAGGCGGATCCGTACGCCGTATCGATTGCGAAGGGTGTCGAGTATCTGAAGGTCGAAGTGCCGAAGTGGAAGGCCGAGCATTCCTGCTACTCCTGCCACAACGGCGATGCCACGCGCGCGCTGCTGCTGGCGCAGTCGAAGGGCTACGACATCGGCACATCGCTCGACGACACGCTGGCGTTTCTCAAGCAGCCGGCGAAGTGGGATCAGAACAAGGCGCCGAGCGGGTTCGACGACAAGACGCTCGCAACAATTCAGTTCGCCGGCGCGCTCGCCGTCGCCGAACGCCACGGCAAGGCTGCGTCGACCGACCTCGAAGCCGCCGCCAAGCTGCTCGTCGCCGAACAGCAGCCCGATGGTTCGTGGGAGCTCGACAACTCGCAGAGCCTCGGCTCGCCCGCTACATACGGCCCGCTGATCGCCACCTGGTCGGCGCGCACGTCGTTGATCGCTTCGGGCATGCAGCCCGATAACTTCACGATCGTCCAGGCCGACAAATGGATTCGCAGCGGCACGCCGGAAAACGTGCTCGATGCCGCCGCGACCGTGCTGGCGCTGGAGCTGTCCGGCGACGTGATGGCGGAAAATCTCCGGCGCACCTGTCTCAGCATCCTGCGCACCGGCCAGGCCAAGGATGGCGGCTGGGGGCCTGATGTCACCGCCGCTCCGCTAGTGTTCGACACGGCGCTGGCAGTGCTTGCGCTCAGCTCGCTCGAAGTCGAGCCGCGCCTTGCGCGATCCGCGTATCGTCCCGAAGAGTTAAAGGAAGCCATCGCGAGCGGCAAGAGGTTCATCGTCTCGCAACAGCGCCCCGACGGCAGCTGGCCGGAGACGACGAGACCTGCGAACCAGGAAAGCTACGCGCAGCGCATCTCGACGACGGCCTGGGCGATGCTGGCGCTGATGGCGCCCTAACGAACCACGAACGCGATGAACGTCTTCTCGGGCTCGCTGCTCTTGTCAGTGCGATCGAACTGATCCGCCTCGAACGCCCGGCCGATGCGGTTGCCGGCGAGATCTTCGAGCATGCCGAACGCAACGATGTTGTAGGCGCCGGCCGGCCAGGCCGCCCTCGGCGTAAACGACCACGTCAGCTCGTGTTCACCTACGACCACATCGCCACGCATGGCCTGGCCCTCGGGCGACACTACGCCCAATGCTCGCAGCAGCAATCCGTGATCGAGCGGCTCGGGAAACGCGACGCGCAGCGGCTCGACTGAACCGGCCCGCGGCGCCAGCACCTTCCACGTCTTCGGATCGAGCGGTTTCTCATCCGGCGGGCCGACTTTGAAGGTCCGCTTGTACGGCTGCGTCAGCGGCAGGCCGTTGCCGTCGCGCCATTCCGAATCGACCACCAGCGTGTACGACTGTCCTTCCGTGAGCGATGGCCCCATCGCCGCCACGGGGGCAATGCCGCGCTTCTGCCGGCCCGGATCGAAAAACACGGTGTAGCGAGTGCGATCGTCGTTGAAAAATTCCGCATCGAGCGGCAGGAACGGATCGATCACTTCGGCGCCGTCTTCGGTGAAGAGGTGCACGTAGCTGAGGCCGCCCTTCATGCCCATCGGCGCGGAAAAGTGAATGTAGAGACGCAGCTGGTTCTCGGGCAGCACTTCCGCAGTGGGATACACCTGCGTCACGGACGTTACCGGCGTCGTGCTGCGCGGCGGCAGCGACACGATCGACGTGATCGGGGCGCCGCCCGCCGGCGAATACGTCACGTGATACTGGCGGTCGGGATCGAGCGGGAACATCGGTGTAAAGACGATGCGGCCGTCGGCGATCTCGTAGGTGCCGAGCGTGGCCGGCTGATCGGGACCGACCGACACCTTCATCACCGCGGTCCACGCCTCGCGAGATTCGGTGCCCTGCAGCGCGTTCAGCTGCGCCGCCGGCGCGTCGACGACGTCGATCGTCGGGCGCGGCTTGTCGGCGTTGAGCACGATGCGCGGTGTCCCCGCCGCCGAGCCGCCGCCGCTGCACGCGGCCAAGAAAAAGAGCGCGGCCGCCAGGACCGCGCTCTTCGCTGAGACGTTAATCACAAGAATTTTGCCTTTTGCCTTCTTGCCTTTTCCCTTGGGCGGGAGACTCCTCCCAGGCAGATAGTATCCTTCAATCCTCGCCAGAACCGGCGGTGTTTACCGGCCGAGTACACGTTTTGCCGCGCGGCGGTGAATAAGGATGTTGGAGGGATTCCCTGATGTTTCGTGTGATGTTTGCAGCACTCATTGCGATCACCGTCGGCGCGTTGGCGCCGCTGATGGCTCAAGGTCCGCAGCCCGCCGCGTCGGCGTTCGAGCGCATGAAGGCGATGGAAGGCGAATGGATTGACGTGACCGGCGCGTTCGGAGCCAAGGGCGCGGTGGTCGCCACCTATAAGGTCACCGGCGCCGGCAACACCGTGATCGAAACGTTCCCCGTCGGGACGCCGCACGAGATGACGACCGTGTATCACCGCGACGGCAGCAGCGTCGTGCTCACGCACTACTGCTCCGGCGGCACGCAGCCGCGCATGCGCGCGAAAGAGATCAACGGCAACGTGATGGAGTTCGCGTTCGACGGCGGCAGCAACATCGACGTCGCGAAGACCTCTCACATGCACAACATGCGGTGGGAGTTCCTGTCGAAGGACGAAATCAAGGCCGACTGGCACAACTGGTCGAACGGCAAGGACGACGGGCACGTCGGCGCGATGCACATCCGGCGCAAGAAATAGCGAGTCGCAACGGAGCAGCAATCGGAGATACGATCGAATCATGATCGGTCTCCTATTGCTGACCTTGCTCCAGGCGACGCCCCCCGCCGCTGCGAACCCACAGACGCAGGCGCCGCCGGCAAAAGCGGCACAGGCCCCGCGTCCCAGGCCGTCAGGTACCGCAACGACGACGGCGCTGCTGTTCATCACCGATTCTTCAGGGCGGGCGATCGAGAACGTCACCGTCAACGTGATGGGGCCGGTCGATCGTGAAGTCAGAAGTCCGGCGAGCGGCGCCACGCGCATCGAAGGCATGCGCGCCGGCACGTATCGCGTGCGGTTCACGCACGAACGGTTCATCACCTTCGAGAAGGAGATTTCATGGCGCGCCGGCACCGCGCAGCCGGAATTGGCGATCACGCTGAACGCCGCGCCGGAGAAACCCGCTGCGCCCGCGCCGGTCGTGCAGCAAGCGCCGCCGCAGCAGGCGCCGCCGAAGCTGCCGCCGCCCGGCGAGCCGAAGACGGTGTCGCTGCCGGATTTCATCGAGAAGAACTTCATCACCGGCCGCGAACCGCAGAAGCAGAGCGAAGTGGGCTGCAGCGGCATGGAGCGGGCCGTGCTATGGCAGGTGCGCGAGCCGTGGAACGGCCGCCAGCACGAAGATGCCGACGGCATGCTTTACGTCGTCGGCGGCGACGGACGGCTGAAGCTCGGCGAGCGCGAGTTCACGATTGCCGCCGGTGCCTTCATCGTCGTGCCGCGGGGGACGACCTATAGCCTGTCTCGCAGCGGACGCAATCCGGTGGTCATCCTCGCCATCCTCGCGGGAGCGCCCTGCCCGGCCGACTGAGTCTGGGATAAGCTGATCGTTTGAGACCGATGTCAGACGCAGATACAGGTACGCCCGTTTCCGCCTCCGCTCGCGGCAATTCAGGCGAGCTTCGGCGAGACCTCGCCGTAGCGGCCTCCGGCCGCGAAGGCGGGCAATCGCCGGACTTCATCCGCGAGATCGTTGCCGCCGACGTTGCCGCCGGAAAAAACGGCGGACGCGTCGTCACCCGCTTTCCCCCCGAGCCGAACGGCTACCTGCACATCGGCCACGCCAAGGCGATCTGTCTCGACTTCGGGGTCGCGAGCGAGTTTGGCGGCTACTGCAACCTGCGCTTCGACGACACCAATCCCGTCAAGGAAGACGTCGAGTACGTCGATTCGATCAAGGAAGACGTCCGCTGGCTTGGCTTCGATTGGGACGGCCGCGAATACTACGCGTCGGATTACTACGAGCAGCTGTATCAGTTCGCGGTCGATTTGATCCGCAAGGGCCTCGCCTACGTCGATTCGCTGTCCGCCGACGAGATCCGCCAGTATCGCGGCACGCTGACCGAGCCCGGCACGGACTCGCCGCATCGCACTCGCAAGGTCAGCGAGAACCTCGACTTGTTCGAGCGCATGCGCGGCGGCGAATTCCCCGACGGCACGCACGTGCTGAGGGCGAAGATCGACATGCGATCGCCGAACATCACGCTGCGCGATCCGGTGTTGTATCGCATCCGCCATGCCGAGCATCACCGCACCGGCAGCGCCTGGTGCATCTATCCGATGTACGACTTCGCGCATCCGCTCTCGGACGCGATCGAAGGCGTGACGCACTCGCTTTGCACACTCGAGTACGTCGATCACCGGCCGCTTTACGACTGGGTCGTCGAACACACGCGGTCGGTCCACCGCGAGCTGATCGAGGCCGTGCCGCGTCAGTACGAGTTCGCGCGCCTCAACCTGAATTACACGGTGATGAGCAAGCGCAAGCTGCTGCAGCTGGTCGAGCAGAAGCACGTCAACGGCTGGGACGATCCGCGCATGCCGACGGTGTCGGGGCTGCGGCGCCGCGGCTACACGCCGGAGTCGATTCGCGACTTCTGCGCCCGGGTCGGCGTGGCCAAGAAGGAAAACGTCATCGACGTTGGCCTGCTCGAACACTGCGTGCGCGAGGACCTGAATCGACGCGCGCCGCGCGCGATGGCGGTGCTCCGCCCGCTCAAGCTGGTGCTGACCAATTACCCGGAAGGCCAGTCCGAAGAGTTCGAGATTGCCAGCCACCCCGACGACACCTCGCTCGGCTCACGGCGCGTGCCGTTCTCGCGCGAAGTGTTCATCGAGCGCGAGGACTTCATGGAAGATCCGCCCAAGAAGTTCTTCCGGCTCGCTCCGGGGCGTGAGGTGCGGTTGCGGAACGCCTACCTCGTGACGTGCACCGAGGTGATCAAGAACGCGGCCGGCGAAGTGATTGAGCTGCGCGGCACCTACGACCCGGCGACGCGCGGCGGCGACGCGCCCGACGGCCGCAAGGTCAAAGCGACGCTGCACTGGGTTGCAGCCGCGCATGCGATCGATGCGGAGATCCGCCTTTACGATCGTCTCTTTACGTCCGAGGATCCCGACGGCTCAGCGGCGAAGACCGGCGCCGATTTCACGTCGTTCATCAATCCGCAGTCTCTCGAAGTGTTGAAGGGCTGCAAGGTCGAGCGCGCGCTCGGCGCCGCGGCGGCAGGCGCACGGTTTCAGTTCGAGCGGCAGGGCTACTTCTGCGCGGATCCGGATTCGAGCGCGGGCCGGCCCGTCTTCAATCGCACGGTGTCGCTGAAGGACAGCTGGGCGAAAGCAACCTAGTCGCCGCCCGTTCCCACGAATTTATCCTCGTCGTTCGCGAACAGCACGTTGAAGCTGGTGAGCGATCCGTAACAACCCGTGATGTATCCCTGGATCTTCAGCTTCTGATCGTCAGGCAGATCGGATGCGTTGATTTGCTGCTCGAGGGTGCGCAGCCGATTGCGGAGCATCACGACCTTGTTGAAGAACGAATCGATCGGGACGGCCTTTTCCTGCACGCCGGGCTTGCCGGGCCGCAGCACCAGCTGGCCGCCGCGCCATTTCTCCGCCGGCGCAACCGGCGTCAGGCCGGTCTCTTCGCGAATGATCCGGCGGATCGTTGCTTCGAGATCGTTGTCGGGCAGTTGGGACATAGGCTGATCCGGGACGCGGCGGTCCACCGTCGCACGAGGCGCACCGATCGGTTCGGCGCCTCGCGCTTCCGTGGATCTCGTCGGCCCACTGCGTGGGCCGCCTCGATAGTTGTGCTCGCTTCTGCAGAAATCACACGTGACGCGCAGCGGCTGCGCGTGGCCATCGACGACGATGATCGTGTGAATCCGATCTTCCTTGCACTGCCGGCAGTAGTCCTCGACGGACTGGCCGGCGCGATACTGGCGTGGCGCCGTCATCGAAGGGTACGATCATAGTCCATGGCTTACGCGATCCGGCCGGCAACCATCAACGACGTCCCGCACATCGTCCAGCTTCGCGAGCTGATGTTTCGTGAGATGGGAATTCCCGCCGCGTTCGAGGACATGTCGGTGGCGGCCGACCTGTGGCTGCGGCACGCGATTCCATCGAAGACGTATCTGGGTTGGATCGCCGAGACGGCGACCGGCGAAGTCGCGGCCGGCGGCGGATTGATCGTGATTCCGTGGCCGCCGGGTCCGATGACGATGGATCCGCGGTGTGGCTTCGTGTTCAACGTCTACACATCGCCGACGCATCGCAAGCAAGGCCTCGCGCGCCGACTGATGGAGGCGATGCACGACTACTGCCGCGCCGAAGGCATCGAGCGCGTCGTCCTCAACGCGAGCACATTCGGCAAGCCGCTTTACGACGCAATGGGCTACGTCGTCACCGGCGAACCCATGATGCGGATCAAGCTGTGATACCGGTGCGGGGGTGCGAAGGGCTAGAGGGCGGCGTCGACCAGGGCCGGTGTCAACGCGCGCACGAGGTCCGCGGGCGACAACGCAATCAAGAAACCGCGCCGGCCGCCGTTGATGTAGATGCGGTCGAGATCGGCGATGGTGCGTTCGAGAAACACCGGCATCTGCTTGCGCGTGCCGAACGGCGAAGTTCCGCCGACGAGATAACCGGTGTGTTTTTGCGCGACATCCGGCGCGCACGGCGCCACCGTCTTACGGCCCGCCTGCCGCGCCAGGTTTTTCGTCGAGACTTCCCTGTCACCGTGCATCAACACGATCAGCGGCTGCTTGTTCTCGTCTTCCATCACCAGCGTCTTGATGACGATGTGCTCGTCGACGCCCAGTTCGCGTGAAGAGGCGGCGGTGCCGCCACGTTCCTCGTAACGGTATTCGTGCTCGGTGAACGGCACGCCATGCTGGCGGAGGAAGTGAATCGCCGGGGTCGCGGACACGCCGATTCAGTATAGGCTGTGCGCATGCGGACAACCCTTGGCGCGCTGGTCACGCTCGTGTTGCTGTTCGAGATACCATCTGCCGCGCGGCAGCCGTCGTGGAAGATGAGCGCCACCGTGGCGGAAAGCTGCAGCTGCACGGTGTCGTGCCCGTGCAATTTCGGCGGCGAGCCGTCGCGCATGCCGTGCGAGGGCAACCGCATCATCTCGATCGATTCAGGCGACTACGACGGCGTCGACCTCGCCGGCGTGCAGCTGCTCGTCACCTTCAACATGCGCAACTGGTCGAAGATCTACATCAGCGACAAGGTCAACGACCGGCAGATGAAGGCCGTCGAGGCCATGCTGCCGCTCGCCTTCGCCGGGTTCCACAAGGGCATGCTGTCCTTTACCAGGGCGCCGATCACGATGGAGGCGACCGACACGCGCGTGAAGTTCTCGGGGCCGGAATCCTCGGTCGAAATGGAAGTGATGAAGGGCTTCAACGGCCGGGCGATCAAGGTCGCCAACCTGCCGAGCGCGGTGTTCCAGGACTACACGCAATTCCGATCGGTGTCGCACACGCACAGCAGCGCCGCACATTCGTGGAGCCACAAGGGCACCAACGGGTTCACGTCGCGCTGGGAAGCGGGCAACTCGAAGTAGTTACTCCGAACGCAAGAGCGCCACCGGATCGAGTTTGCGCACCCGCCATGCGGGGATCACGCTCGCGGCGATCGCGACCGAGAGCAGCGCCGCGATCACCGCAACGAACGTCATCGGATCGTTTTCCTTTACGCCCCACAACAGGCTGCGAATGTAGCCGGACAGACCCCAGGCGGCAACACAGCCCATTACCAGACCCGCGAGCGACATGACGACGCCCGGCAAGGCCGCATCACGCATCGTCTGACCGACCGTGGCGCCGAGCGCCATGCGGATGCCGAGCTCGCGCGTGCGCTCGGTGACGCCGCTC
>DASUSZ010000029.1:0-11323 GCA_036374815.1 Vicinamibacterales bacterium
TCAGAAGTAGAACTTGGCCGCCAGTTGGATCTCGCGCTGATCGCCGATGGAGCTGGTGATCCGGCCGAAGGTGCCAAGGTTTGAAATGTTCGCCGCCGGGAAGCCGTAGTTGACCCAGTTGAACAGGTTGAACGTCTCCACACGGAATTCAGCTCTTCGCTGCGCGCCCAGGCTGAAGGAGCGGAACAGCGACAGGTTCATCGACTTCGATCCCGGTCCGCGCACGGTGTTGTTGGCGCAGTTGCCGTAAGTCCTCGCCGTCGTCGGCGCGAAGGCCGCCGGGTCCATCCACGAATCGATCGTCTGGTTGAATCCGTCCGGCACCGGGTCGCCCACGCAGTTGGCGCGCGAGATGCGCCCCGGCCCCGTTCCCGCCTGGTCCGTCGCGGTCACCGTGAACGGACGGCCTGAGCTGAGCGTCAGGATGCCGTTGACCGACCAGCCGCGCATGAACGAGGGCAACTCGTAGATGAAGCTGGTGACCAGGCGATGCGGGATGTCGAAGGCGAGCAGGCCGTAATCCTTGTCCATGGCGTATGCCGAGCCCGGAAAATTGCCCACCGCTCCGCCACCGGCGCTCAGGTGATCGAGGAAGTCGCCTTCGGCTTTGCTCAGCGTGTAGGCCACCGTGTACGACAGGCCGTTGCTCATGCGGCGCTGCACGCGCGCCTGCAGCGCGTTGTAGTCGGCGCGGCCGTTGGTGACCAGCTGCTCGAGAAACGCGCTGCCGTAGCCGTACTGCGCGTAGGGGAACACGACGGTGCTGCCCTGGATGATGCCTTCGTTGAGGTTGCGCAGCCGCCGGCCGTTGCGCGTGCGGTTGCCGACGTACTCAACGGCGCCCATCATGTTCTGCGCGAACTGGAACTCAGGGCCGATGCTGAACTGGTGCACGATCGGCGTGTCCTGCTCCGGGTCCTGGATGCGCCACTGCACGATTGCCGGATTGATGGTCTGCGGCGTCAGCGGCGTGAAACCCTGCGCGAAGGTGAACGCCGGCGCATCCGCGCCTGAGTTCGACGTGATCGACGCATCGACCAGCTGCGGCAGGTTGAGACCGAGCTGGCTCTCGCTGCCGTAGCGGTCCGTCTGCTGGTAGAAGATGCCCCAGCCGCCGCGCAGCACCACGCGCGGCGTCACGCTCCACGTCACGCCGACGCGCGGCGCGAAATCGTTGCGATCCGGATGAATCAGCGCGCGGTCGAACACGCTGCCGTCCTTCGCATAGAACGGCTGGCCGGTCGCCGGATCGATGTTGGTCAGCAGGTTGTTCCTGTCGATCAGCGGCGTGAACGACTCGTAGCGGATGCCGTAGGTGATCGTCATGTTCTCGCGCGCGCGCCAGCTGTCCTGCGCGTAGACCTGCCAGCCATTCGCGAACAGATCGGGCTCGTGAAACAGCGTCAGGCGCTGCGCGCTTGACAGGCCCAGCAGGAAATCGCCGAGGCCAAAGCCGGTGTAGCGCCCGTCCGAGAAATTCAGCTCCCCGTTGAGCGATCGCAGGTCGATGTAGTGCAGCATGTCGCGCCGGAACTCGGCGCCGAACTTCAACGCGTGGCTGCCCTTCTGCCACGACAGGTTGTTGAGCACCTGGAAGACCTGCGAGTCCTGGAACTGCGGCCGGAAGAAAGGGCCGCCGAGACGAGCGAAGCGCGCGATCGGCATGTGCGGCAGGCCGCCGTAGAAGCGCGGATCCTTTGGCACGCCCTTGATTCCGTACTGCGCGTTCGAGTCGATGCCGAAGGCCGGATGCACCACGTCGGATCGCACCTTGTTGAACGAGCTGCGCAGCTCGTTGAACACGTTCGAGCCGAACACCTTCGACCATCCCGCCACCGCGCTCTGGCCGCGATTGAGGATGTCGCTGGCAAAGTCTCCGGACGCGACCGGATCGTCGAGCAGCGGCGGCTCATGCCGATTCGTGTTCTGGAAGCTGTAACGCGCGAACACCTGGTTGCTGCCCGCCGACAGGTTGTGATCGATGCGGATGTCGAACTGGTCGACGTCGTTGTTGAGGATGCCGTTCGAGATGAAGTTGTTGTTGAAGAACCCGGTGCCCGGCACGTTGGGCATCGGGTAGAGCCCGATCAGTTTGGCCGCTACCGGATCGATGCACGAGGCTCTGATGATCTTGTTGACGGCATCGACGCATCCGGCCGGCACGAATGCGTTGCTTGCGACCATGTTGCCGGTCAGCTCGCTGAGATTGCCCGCGCGCATCTGCGCCGTCGGCACCGTCGCCGTCTGCGACAACGCGCGCTCCGTGCGCGACGACTGGTAGTCGCCGAAGAAGAAGGTGCGGCCGCTGACGATCGGGCCGCCGAGCGTGCCGCCGGCGATCAGCTGGTTGAACGGCCCTTTGTCGCGGCCGGCGCGGTTGTTGTCCCACGTGTTGGCGTTGAGGGATTCATCTCGCATGAAGGCGAACAGCGAGCCGCGGAAGTCGTTGGTGCCCTGCTTGATCGATGCGTTGATCACCGCGCCCGCGGCCTTGCCGAATTCCGCCGAATACGTCCGCGTCTGCACCTTGAATTCCTGCAGCGCATCAACCGGCGGCGCGACGACCTGCGGGCTGCGCTCCTGCAGGTTGGTCGAGAACGAATTGTTGTCGGCGCCATCGAGCGTGTAGTTGTTCCACGTCGCGTAGTTGCCGTTGGCGTTGAAGAACGTGTCTTCGCCGCGGCTGGTGATGCCGGCGGGCGCCTGCACCACGCCGGGAGTCAGATACGCCAGCTCCGAATATCGGCGGCCCAGCAGCGGCAGGTCCTGGACTTGTCTTGCTTCGATCACGGTGCCGATGTCGGCAGACTGCGTTTGCAGCAGCTCCGCTCGTCCGGTCACCACCACTACGTCGGTGAGCGCGCCGACGTTCAGCTGCAGATCGACCTGCGCGCGCGTCTGCACGTTGACGCGCACATCGCGCCGCACCGCGCGCTTGAATCCCTGCAGCTCCGCGGCAACGACGTAGGTGCCGACGCGCAGGCCGGGGAACGTGAATTCGCCCCGATCGTTCGTGATGCTCGTGGACACCACGCCGGTGCCTTCCTGCGTGGCCGTCACGGTCACGCCCGGCAGCACCGCGCCGCTGTCGTCGACAATGCGGCCGACGATCACGCCGGTATCAATCTGAGCGAAGGCTGGGTGGGAAAGAAGAAGGAGCGAACTGGCAACCAGGCAAATCAAAGCGCGGCATCGCGGCATACGTGACTCCCGGAACAAGGTGAACGCCGGAAGTATACGCGGCGCTTCTCACTTCCGGATCGCGTCGATGCTCAACTTGCCGGAACCGACTGCACTGAAATACAGAAAGATGAAGCAGTAGAGGACGGCGAGCTCGCCGCCGTTCTGGATCGGCCAGAAGCCGCGCGGCGCGTGCGCCTGGAAGTAGGCCCACGCCATCTCGCCGCTGGCCAGGAACGCCACGGGGCTGGTGAACAGCCCCAGCGCGATCATGATGCCGCCGACGAATTCGATGATTCCGGCAAGTCCGCGCTGCGAAGTGAGGGCAACCGCCTCCCCGCCGAGCAGACCGAACAATTTCTGTGCACCGTGCTGCGCGAACGCGAGACCGGCGACGATGCGGAGCGCGGCATAGAAATAGGGGGAAAGGCGCCCCAACACCTTCTGCATAACGCCATTACGCACGAGCCATTAACTCTGCTTACCGCGTATGCTGGCATCCTTCTAGCATTCGGCGGACCTAGAGTTCGAGGAGACCCCTGTGGCGAAAAAAGCAAAGGCGAAGAAGGCACCCGCGAAAAAGGCACCAGCGAGACAGTCTGCAAAGAAAAAGTCGGCTAAGAAGGCCGCCAGGCGCGCGGCTCCGAAGCCAAGGCCGACCAAGGCCTCGAAGACCAAGGTCGCCGCCCGCGCCGCGGCTACACGCAATCCCAAACCGGCGCCCAAGGAAGGGACGCTGGCGAAGGCGGCCAAGGTTGCAGCAGGCTTCGCGCTGCTGGCCGTCGACGGCATCACCAAACGGCTGCCGTGGTCGAAGAACGAGAACGATCCGATCGAGCTGTTGAAGTCCGATCATCGCCGCTTCGAAACACTGCTGAAGGAAGGCGAGGAGTCAACGGAGCGCGCGAAGAAGGGCCGCCGCGAAATCCTGAAGGCGCTGACCAGCGAGCTCAACGTGCACGAGGCGATCGAGGAGCAGATCCTCTACCCCGCCCTCGAACCCCACGCCGCCGCCCACGACGTCGTCATGGAAGGCTTCCAGGAGCACCACGTCGCCGACATGATCGTCAAGGAGCTGCACGACGTGGCGACCGACGACGAACAGTGGGGCGCGAAGTTCAAGGTGCTGAAGGAGAACGTGGAGCACCACATCTCCGAGGAGGAGAACATCATGTTCCCCGCCGCGCGCGCGGCGCTGCCTAAAGAGGAACTGCTGGCGTTAGGCGCGAAGATGCGCGCCTTGAAGACTGAGCTCGAAAAGTAGGGGACAACTTCAGTTGTCCCGGAGGGCGACGACGGGGTCAACCCTCGTCGTCCTCAACGCCGGCAGCAGGCTCGCGACCACTCCCGCGACGAGCAACGTGAGTAAGGCGAGCGAGAAGGCGGGCAGGTCGAACGGGCCCACGCCATAAAGAATGCCCGCCATCGATCGCGCGAGCAGAGTCGCCGCGATGAGTCCGATCACGCCGCCGATCGCCACCATTCCAACGCTGCTGCGGACGATCATCGCCACGGTGTTGCCGCCTGATGCGCCGAGCGCCATGCGGACGCCGATCTCTTTCGTGCGCTGCGACACCGAATACGACAGCACGCCGTAGATGCCGAGCGCGGCGAGCAGCAATGCCGCCAGCGCGAACAGCGCCAGCAGAGTCGTGCTCAGTCGCGGCAGGAATACCGCGCGCGCGAGGATCTGATCCATTGTCGACAGCTCGTAAACCGGCTGCGATGGATCGACTTCCCAGATCGCACGAGTGATCGCGTTGGCGAACGTGGCGGCATCGCGATCCGTGCGCGCCACCAGCGCCATGCCGGCCGTCGGGCTCTGCTTCATCGGCAGATACACCTGCTTGCGCGGCTCTCGATCCAGTCCCTGGTTGTGCACGTCGCCGACCACGCCGACTACTTCGCTCTTGCCGTGCGGATTCTGGATGATGCGCCCGAGCGGGCTCTCGTTCGGGAAATACCGCCGCGCCATCGTCTCGTTGATGACGCTGGTGCGCGGACCCACCTCCGCATCGCGCTCGTCGAGGAAGCGGCCGGCGACGAGCTTGATCTTCATCGTCTCGAAGTAGCCGGGCGCGACGATGCGGACGTCGGCGAGGGGATCCTCGGTCGGCGGCGGCTGCTGTCCTTCGACGTTGAACGGCAGCGCGCCCGCGGCGCCCACATCATGCAGCGGCATCGCCGACACCGCCGATGCGTTGGTCACGCCCGGCTCCCGCCGCACACGCTCGATCACGCTCTCGTAGAAGCGCACCTGGTTCGGCCGCTGATACTTCGTGGCCGGCAGCAGCACGCGTGCGGCGATCAGGTTCGACGAGTCGAAGCCGGGACTCACCTGCAGCAGCTTCGAGAACGATCGCGTCATCAGCCCCGCGCCGACGAGCAGCACGAGCGCGAGTGCGACTTCGACGACAACCAGGGCGCTCAGGACGCGACGAGCGTACGGACTGCCGGTGCTGCCCGACGATTCGTGCATCACGTCGCGCAGCTCCTGCCGCGATGCGTGCAGCGCGGGAATCAATCCGAACGCGAGCGCGACGCCGATCGAGATGATCGTCGTGAACAGCAGCACGCCCGAATCGAGCTGCAGCGTATCCATCCGCGGCAGTCTCGCCTCTTCCATCGTTCCCAGCATGCGGAGGCCGACGTTGGCCAGCAGCAGCCCGAGCGTGCCGCCGATGAACGACAGCAGCAGCGACTCGGCGATCACCGGACGCGCCACTTCCCATCGGCTTGCGCCGAGCGCGCCGCGGACCGCCATCTCGCGGCGGCGGCTCGACAATCTCGCCAGCAGCAGGTTCGCCATGTTGGCGCAGACGATCAGCAGCAGGAATCCCACCGCGCCCATCAGCACCATCAGCGCCGGGCGCGATGCGCCGACGAGCTGATCGTGCGCCGCGATCACGCGCGCGTTCCATCCGGCGTTGCTATCTTTGAATTCACTCGCGATGCGGCCGGCGATCAGCGAAATTTCCTCTTGCGCTTGCTGAGGCGTGACATCGCCACGCATGCGGCCGACCACCGTCAACGAGCGCGCACGGCGCGAGCGTCCGTGCATGTCCTTCGGATCGAATGCCAGCGGCGTCCACACTTCAACGTTCGTCGACGTCGGGAATTCGAACGCCGGCGGCATCACGCCGACGACGACGTAGGGAACGGAGTCGAGCAGAATCGGCTTTCCGATCACGCCCGCATCACCCGCCAGCGCGCGCGTCCAGAAGCCGTGGCTGAGCACCACCACGCGATCGCTGCCGACGACCGCTTCATCGCTGGTGAACGTGCGTCCGAGTGCCGCGTTGCTCTTGAGAACGGTGAAGAGCTCCGGCGTGGCTTTCAGTCCGGGAACGTTCTGCGGATCCCCTTGTCCTTTGAAGGACAAATCAACATGCCGATACGCCGCGAGCGATTCGAACGCCTTCGCGTCGCGCTGCCAGTCCTGGTAAGTGGGAATCGAGACCGGCCCCTGGTTGCCGTCGGGATTGACCTCCCAGACGATCGCGATCTTCTCCGGCGATTCGTACGGCAGCGGGTTGAGGACGACGGTCTTGATGACGCTGAAGATGGCGGTGTTGGCGCCGATGCCGAGGGCCAGCGTGACGATCGCGACGAGCGCGAACGTCGGTTGCCGAAGAAGTCCCCGAAACGCGTATTTGAACGTCGCGGCCCAGTCTGCCATGCGGGGCATTGTAGTGCCTGCACGGCAGTTGCGGCCGCCTCAGCCTTTGCGCGCATTCGGCGATTCCCTCGGTCGAATACAAACTAGAATTTTTGCGTGCCCCACCATGTTCTCGACGGAAGCGGCGAAATGCGCGCGCTCGCACGTTCGATGGACTGGCGAGACACCGCCGTCGGCGATGTCGCCACCTGGCCGCAGAGCCTGCGCACCGCGCTCAGCGTGGTGTTCGAATCGAAATTCCCGATGCTGCTCTGCTGGAGCCGCGACCTCATCCAGTTCTACAACGATCCGTTCCGGCCGATTCTCGGCGCCAACAAGCATCCGGCGTTCGGCAAGAGCACGAAAGACACATTTTCCGAAGCCTGGCACATCGTCGGGCCGCTGTTCGCGCAGGTGATGGAGGGCACCGCGGTTGGCTTCGAGGACATGCTGGTGCCGCTCGACCGCAACGGCTTCCTGGAAGAGTGCTATTTCCATTATTCGTACAGCCCGATCCGGATCGAGAGCGGCGAGGTGGGCGGCATTGTCGTCACCTGCATGGAGACGACGCGGCGGGTGATTGCGGAGCGGCGCTTGCGAACGCTGCGCGAGCTGGCGTCGCAGGCGGCGCTCGCGCACGCCGAAGCCGATGCCTGGCAGGCCGCCGCGGCGGTGCTGCGAGACAACGCGGCTGACGTACCGTTCTCGATCTTCTATGCCCTCGACGCAGCCGGTGCGCACGCGGCCGTCGTGTCGGCGTCGATCCCCGCGCTTGCGCCGCCGGAGATTCGCGCCGATGACGCAGGCGCGCCGTGGCCGCTGTTCGAGACCGCCGGCGCGGCGTCGTTGCACCTCGTCGCCGATGTGAGGCAGCGGTTCGGCGATCACGCGGGCCCGGCGTGGCCCGAATCGATCGAGTCGGCGGTGATCCTGCCGATTACTCGGCCGGGGCTGCGCCAGCCATACGGTTTCCTGGTGGCCGGCATCAGCCCGCGCCTGACGCTCGACGACAACTACCAGGACTTCCTCTCGCTCGTCGCCGATCAAGTGGCGACCGCGCTCGCGAACGCGCGCGCCTACGAGGAGGAGCGCCGCCGCACGCAGGCGCTCGTCGAGCTCGATCGGCAGAAGAGCGCGTTCTTCAGCAACGTCAGCCACGAATTCCGGACGCCGCTGACGCTGATGCTCGCGCCCCTCGAGGAGGCGCTGGCGAAGTCGCCGGCCCGGCTCGACGCTCGCGACGTGGAAGTCGTCCACCGCAACGCGATTCGCCTGCTGCGGCTGGTGAACACGCTGCTTGATTTTTCGCGGCTCGAGGCGGGTCGCGACCAGGCGGTGTTCGAAGAGACCGATCTTGCGGCGCTGACGCGCGAGCTCGCCGCCACGTTCGAGTCGCTGATGGAACAGGGCGGCCTGCGCTTCGAGATCGATTGCCCGCCGCTCAGCCGGCCGGCGGTAGTCGATCGGCAGATGTGGGAGAAGATCGTCCTCAATCTCCTCTCCAACGCCTTCAAGTTCACGCTGCGCGGCTCGGTGCGCATCGCGCTTCGCGAACAGGGTGGCAGCGTCGAGCTGCGCGTCGAGGATACCGGTGCCGGCATTCCGCCCGCCGAACTGCCGCGCGTGTTCGATCGCTTTCACCGCGTCGCCACCACGCGGTCGCGCACGTTCGAGGGATCGGGGATCGGCCTCGCGCTGGTGCGCGACCTGGCGCGGCTTCACGGCGGCGAGGTGCGCGTCGACAGCGTCGATGGGCGCGGCTCCACGTTTACCGTCACCGTTCCGATGCAGCCCGCCGGTGCGATCGCTCCCGCGCGCGCGAGCGGCGCGGACACCGCCGCTGCGGCGGCGCGTGCCTACGTCGAGGAAGCGCGGCGCTGGACCGTGGACGCCGCACCGGACGATGCGGCGCCGGTCGATGCCGCCATGTCGTCGAATCCGCCGGCCCGCCTCCTGCTCGTCGACGACAACGCCGACATGCGCGATTACCTCAAGCGGCTGTTTGCGGATCGCTGGATCGTCGATGTCGCATCGAACGGCCGCGAAGCGCTCGCGCGCATCGAGGCGGCGCCGCCGGACCTGATCGTCACCGACGTGATGATGCCGGAGATGAACGGCCTCGAGCTGCTGCAGGAGGTGCGACGCCTTCCTTCCACGCGGATGACGCCCGTCATCATGCTGTCGGCCCGTTCCGGCGAAGACGCGCGGCTCGCAGGCCTGGAGGCCGGCGCCGACGACTACGTGATCAAGCCGTTCTCATCGCGCGAGCTGATTGCGCGGGTGCGCACGCAGCTCGAGTTGTCGGCGCTGCGCCGCGACACCGCCGCGCAGAACGATCGCCTGGTCGCGATGATCGGCGAGATCGACGACGCGCGGCGATCGGCGGAATCGGCCAACCGCGCCAAGGACGAGTTCCTGGCGATGCTGTCGCACGAGCTGCGCAATCCGCTGGCGCCGATCATTACCGCGCTGCAGTTGATGCGGATGCGCGGCGATCAGAGCGCCGGCGCGGAGCGCGACATCATCGAGCGGCAGGTGCGCCACGTCGTCCGCCTGGTCGACGATCTCCTCGACGTGTCGCGGATTGCCACCGGCAAGATCGAGTTGCAGCGTGAGCGAGTCGACCTGCCGGCGATTGCCGCCAGGGCAATCGAGATGGCCGGGCCGATCATCGCGCAGAAGCAGCATCAGATCGAGGTCGAGATCCCCGAGGGCCTGGTGGTGGACGGGGATCCCACGCGGCTCAGCCAGGTGCTGTTCAACCTTGTCTACAACGCGGCGAAGTACAGCGAGCCGCGCGGCAGCATTCGTGTCGCCGGCGCCGCGCGCGGCGATCGCATCGAGCTGCGCGTGCGGGACTCAGGCATCGGCATCGACAGCGCGATGCTGCCGCATGTGTTCGACCTGTTCATCCAGGAGCGGCAGGCGCTCGATCGCTCGCAGGGCGGGCTCGGGCTGGGGCTGGCAATCGTCCGCAACCTCGTCGAGCTGCACGGCGGCGAAGTGGCGGCATTCAGCGAGGGCCGCGGCCGCGGCAGTGAGTTCGTGGTCTGGCTGCCCGCAGCCGCGCACGCGCAGCGCGACGCGGCGGATGACCGCGCGTCGATTGTGGGCGCCGTCTCCACCGGCGTGCGCGTGCTGGTTGTCGATGACAACGAGGATGCGGTCACGGTGCTGACCCGCGCGCTCACCCTCGCCGGCTTTGAAACGCGGAGTGCCGTTGACGGTCCCACCGCGATTCGTGTCGCCGAAGAGTTCGTTCCCGACATCGGCCTGCTCGATCTCGGGCTGCCGTTCATGGACGGGTTCGAGGTGGCGCAGCGCCTGCGGGAGCTGCCGCGTCCGCCGGGAATGTTGATCGCCGTGAGCGGCTACGGCACCGAAGCGGCGCGCCGCCGTTCGATCGAGCGAGGGTTTGATTTTCACTTCAACAAGCCGGTCGATCTCGAGAAGTTGATCGCGCAGCTCCGGCAAAGCCCGGCGCGGCAGCGCTGACCGGGTCGTCCACCCTCAAGCCGGACGTTTCAGCGCTTCGAGCGGCTGGCCTTCGGCAATCACCAACCCTTCCAGGTATTCCCGCGTCTCGACGATCGTCGTCGACACTCGGGTCGCGCCGGCGTCCTTCATTGCCTGCGTGCTCTCATCAGCCAGCTCCGGCGGACTCCATCTGCCGACGACGATGCGAAGGTCGGGGAACGCACTGCGCAGCCGCTTGATCAGGTATCGCGATTTCGACGAGGGGCTCGGCGGCAGATCGGCAATGCAGATCACGGACACGCCTTGCGCCTTTACCAGCGCCACGAGTTCAGAGGCGAGGAGTCGCGCACTGGTGATCTCGATCGCGATCGGCAAGTCGCTGACGGCTTGAGCGAGCATCGTCAGCGCGAGCTCGTCGCCGACGCCGTTGGCGGGGTACCCCAACACTCGCAGAGGCTCCGCCGTTTCCGTCGGCAGTGCGATCGCGGCGGGTTGAAGGCGTCGAATGGCATCGGCAGCATCGGTCAGCAGCTCCCGCGTCGCATCGATGACCGCCGTTTCTTCATCGGGCGAGAGGTGGTTCTCGATGCGATCGCGTTCGGCGTAGTTGAGTGCGGGCAGCAGCAGCGAGTCGTAAACGGTCCCGGTGGGCTCGTTCCTGACGTGCTTCTCGATCAGGTCGGCGGCTTCGCTCGGATCGCGCGCGAGCAGGCGCTGGTAGTAGCCGTAGTTGGGCGCCAGCGGCGGCGCGTCGGACATCAGTGTGCTGACGAACGACAAACCGGGCACGTGGCGGCCGAGCACGATCAGGCACACGGTAAGCGGCGTCGCCATCAACAATCCGAGCGGCCCCCACAGCCACGTCCAGAACGCCACCGAGATCAGCAGCGCCACTTGCGACACGCCGGCGGAGCTCGCATACAACACCGTCTCGAGCACCAGGTTGGTGAACAGCTCGAGGATCAGGAACATGCCCATCACCAGCAACGGGCCGGTCCAGCCCGGAAG
>DASUSZ010000030.1:0-25794 GCA_036374815.1 Vicinamibacterales bacterium
CGCCGTCCACCCGGCCTTCTTGACCGCGACCGACAGCACGTGCCGCATGCTCAGCGAGTCGTCGACAATCAGGACCTGGTATGGCTCGCGGTCGTGCGTGATCGCGGGCTTTCTCACCACGACCGGCCCTTCGGCGGCGCCCGCGAGATCGGCGGGATTGAGGATCAACACCACCGTGCCGTCGCCGAGCAGCGTCGCGCCCCAAATGCCCGGCACGCGCTTGAGATGGGTGCCGAGCGTCTTCACCACCGCGTCGCGGCTGTTGATGATCTCATCCACGGCCAGCGCGATTCGGCGCTGCGACAGGTTTGCGATCAACACCGGCTGCACGGCCGGCGCGTCCGCGGCGCGGGGTAATCCAAGCGCGGCCGCCAGATCGATCAGCGGATATGTGCGGCCATCGAGCGTGAAGACGCGCTCGGCGCCGACGACGCCGATCGAGGCCGGGTTCGGCCGCGTAATCTGGACGACCGATGCCAGCGGCAGACCGAGCACCTCGCCGCCCGATCGCACCAGCAGGATGCGCGCAATCGCCAGCGTCATCGGCACGCGGATCGCAATGGTGGTGCCGGTGCCCGGACGGGACGTGATGTAGATACGGCCACCGAGCCTCGTCACCTTGCCCTTCACGACATCCATGCCGACGCCGCGGCCCGATACCTCGGTGACGCGATCCGCGGTGCTGAAGCCGGGCTCGAAGATGTAGGCGAAAAGCGCATCGGCGGCGAGCGTCCGCGCCGCCTCCTCGGTGACGTAACCACGCGCCACCGCCGTCGTCCGGATGCGCTCCACATCCAGCCCGGCGCCGTCGTCTTCCACTTCGATCACGACGTCGGTGCCCTCATGGCTGGCCCGAACGGTGATGTGGCCGCGTTCCGGCTTGTTCATCTCGAGCCGGCGCGCCGGCATTTCGATGCCGTGATCGACGGCGTTGCGAAGGAGATGGAGGAGCGGATCGGCCATCTGTTCGAGCAGTGACTTGTCGAGCGCGACATGGCCGCCGTCGAGGCTGAAGTTCACCACCTTGCCGCACGTGTCTCCGGTCGATCGCACGGTTCGCTCGAGCTGCGCGGTCAGCGTGCCGAGCGGCACCATGCGGAACTCCATGGTCTTGTCCTGGATGTCGCGCGTCAGGCGGCCGAGCCTGGTGAGGTCGCTGTCGAAATCGCCGATCGTCGCCGAGACGCGGCTGCCGATCGTCGCAATGTCGCTCGTGATTTCGGTGAGCTCACGCGTCAACAGGTGGAACTCGGTGTAGCGATCGAACTCGAGATCGTCGAAGCCGTGACCGCCGGACGAGCCCGCGTGCCGGGCGATGCCCGGACCGCTCATCGCCAGGTTGCCGCCGAGCGCGCGTACTTCGTAATCGGATTCGAGCTTGTGGGTGACGCGGCGCAGGCGAGCGGTGCTCAATTTCAGCTCGTCGATCTGATCGATCAACGCCAGGTGGTGTTGCTCGAAGGTCGAGCGGTTGATCACGAGCTCCGACACGACGCGCACCAGCTCGTTGAGGCGATGCACCGGCACGCGCAGCACCGGGCCGGCGCCGCGGCGATCGAGATGCCGGCGCCGACGCTCTGCCACCGGTGGCGGAGCGGGGCTGACCACTTCGGCGGCAGGCGGGGTAACGTCCGCCGCCGGTGACGGCACCGCGGCAGGCGGCGCTTCCGAGGCGGGCGCCACACCCATGAATCGATCGAACTCTCCGAACAGCCGCAGGACCATCGCCTGCAACTTGGGCACATCGGACGGGCCGCCGATGATGTCATGCAGTGCGTCGGAGGAAGAGGACAGCGTGCGAACGATCGCGTCGGTGAGCGCCGCATTGCCTTCGTAGAGTCGATCGAGCAGGTCCTCCATCCGGTGCGCGAGCTTGGATGCACCGAGATACCCGACGACGCCGGCAGCGCCTTTCAGGGTGTGGACGGAACGGCGCAGCTCCTGAAGCGCCTCGCGATCGGGATGTTCGGCATTCAGATCCGCCGTGATGCGCGCAATGGTGTCCAGGTGCTCTTGCGCTTCGAGCCCGAACACTTCCACGAGCTCTGGCGGCACCGGTGTCGACGGGACGACTTCGAATCCTATGTCTACGGCCGCCGCTGTAACCGGCGCGGGCGGTTGCTCGTCGACCGGGCGCGGCGGCGCAACCATCACCGGCAGCGGACGCGGCGGCATTGCCAGCGGCAGGTCTGCCAGTGCGCTGATCGGATCCGGTTCGCTCGCTGCTTCGATGGCCGGCGGCGGGTCTGCCGGCGATTCGCCCGCGACTTCGCGCGATTCCATTTCCAGCAGCTCACCGAGGGGATCTGCGTCGGCGGTGATTTGCTGCTCCGGGTGCAGGCGCGTCCACAAGGCGCGCGCGAACGGTTCTACGGGATCGCCGTTGAGCCGCGCCGTCATGTATGACTGGAAGATCGGCAGCGCGTCGCGAATTGCGTCGAGCACCTCGTCGGTCAGCGGCGCGCGGCCGGCGATGCCTTTCTCGACGATCTCCTCGAGCTCGTTCAGCAGGAAGCCCAGCGCGGCGAGGCCGACCATCGAGGCCGCGCCCTTGAGCGCGTGAATCAATCGATGCGCTTCTCTTGCCGCGGTGCGGTCGATGCGATCCTGGCGCGCCGCGTTGGCCGCCGCGGCAATCGCCGGCAGGCTCTGCGTGAATTCGTCGGTGAACGCGGCAACGGCGGCGGCATCGATCGACGGCATCATGGCCGGCTCTCCATCGGCCGCGCGGTGCGGCGTTGAAAGGCGCGCACGCCGTTGATCATCACCGGCTCCAGGCCGGGCGGCCGATCGTGCGGGGCTTCACCGGGCCCGAGCAGCAGGTAACCGCCAAGGCCGACGCTGGCGGCGAGGCGATTGACGGCGTGCGTCACCGCGGCGGGCGAAAAATAGATCAGGACGTTATGACAGAACACCACGTCGTGACTGGCGCGGAAGCCGTCGGCCTCGACCAGATTGGTGACCATGAACCGCACGCGCTGGCGCAGGTCGTCGACGATGGTGAACTCGTTGCCTGCGCCGGCGGGAACGAGATAGCGCTGTCGATAGTGCTCGGGGATCGTCGCGACGGCCCGGCGGCCGAACTGCGCCTGCCGCGCGATCTTGATCGCTTTGGGGCTGATGTCGCTGCCCCAGACCGTGAACTGGCCGTGCGGGTTGTCCGCGATGGCGCACATCGCCAGTGAATATGCTTCCTGCCCGGTGGAGCAGCCGGCGCTCCATAGACTGAGGCGCGCGCCGGCCGGGCGCGTGACGCGCAGCTCGGGAAGGATGTGCAGCCGCAGCGTATCGAACGACGGCGGGTGCCTGAAGAACGACGTCTCGTGATTGGTGAGCCGCTCGATCAGCGCTTCCCATTCGCCGCCGGCATCGCCGGGTGCGGCAAGCAGCGCGTAGTAATCGGCCTCGGCGATGCCGCGCGCGCGCATCTGTCCGTGCACGATGCCGATCACCTCCGGCATGCGGATATGCCGGAAGGCGAGGCCGCAGCGGCGCACGATCAGATCGCACCACGCCTGCGGAGCGATGCCGTCGGCGTCGCGCGCCGCGGCGCTCGAAGCGGCTCCGGACATTACCGTGAGGCCACCAGCCGCGGTTGCGCGAACGCCGGCGTCTCCGCTTCAGCGGGCGGCAGCTTGAAGCGCGTGACGATCGCGTTGAGGTTGTCGACCAGCAGGCCGAGCGACGTGATCGCCGCGGCGGTCTGCTTGGTGCCGGAAGCGGTGTTGCGGGTCACGGCCGACATCTCGTTCATCGACTTGGCGACCTGCTCGGAGCCGCGCGCCTGCTGCTGTGCCGCGTCGGAAATCGCCTGCAGCAATTCCGCGAGACGATTCGACACACCCTGGATTTCGGCGAGCGCGACACCCGCCTCGTTCGCGATGTTCGATCGATTGATCACTTCGCGGGTCGTGTCTTCCATCGCGGTCATCACTTCGGCGGTCTCGCTCTGCGTCGCCTTGACCAGCATGCTGGCGCGCTTGGTCGCTTCGGTGGCGCGGTCGGCCAGGCGCTCGACTTCATCGGCGACGATCGCGAAGCCGCGGCCGGCTTCGCCGGCCATCGCCGCCTGGATCGACGCGTTCAGGGCGAGAATGCTGGTGCGATCGCCGATGTCGCCGATCAACTCGACGATCTCGCCGATCTCCTGCGAGCTTTCACCAAGGCGCTTGATGCGCTTGGCGGTTTCCTGCACCTGATCGCGCACCGCCTTCATGCCTTCGATGGTGCGGGTCACCGCGCGCGTGCCGTGCTCGGCGTTGGCGCGCGCCTGTTCCGCGACGGTGGCGGAGGACGACGCGTTTTCCGATACGTAATGAATCGACGCGGCCATCTGTTCGATCGCGACCGACGCTTCCACCGCCTGCGCGGCCTGATCGTCGCTGCCGCTGGCCAGGTTCTCGGTGACGTCGCGCAGCTCGCCGACCGCCATGCTGATCTGGCGTGACGCCGCCTGGACCTGGCCGATGATCTGGCGCAGCTGCACGATCATCAGGTTGAACGAGTCGGCCACCGCGCCGGTCACGTCGGATGTCACTTCGGCCTGCACGGTGAGGTCGCCCTCGGCGACGCCGCTCACTTCCGACAGCAGCTTCATCACCGCGGCCTGCATCTGATCGCGCTCGTGTTGCGAGTCGGCGAGCTTGGCGGTGCGATCGAGCATCGAATTGAGCGCTCTGCCGACGCGGCCCAGCTCGGTGTCGCCGGTCTCGTGCGCCCGGCTCGACAGGTCGCCCACCGCGACGGCGCTGCAGACACGCACGAGGTCGGACGCCTCGGCGGCGACCGTGCCGAACAGCATCGAGAGCCCGATCACGGCGATCACCAGCGCGATGACGAAGACCGCGGCGATCGTCCAGTACGCGCGCGAGATGCCCGCCTGCGCCGCCACGCTGCCCGAGGTCAGCGCGCCGGCCGCCTGCTTGCTCAGCGCATCGGCGCGCGCGGCGAATTGCGTGACCGCGAGCTGCGTGGAATCGCCGGCGGATGCATCCGGTTCAAGGGCAGCGGCGCCTTCGAGCGCGGTCCGACCGCGCAACGCCGCCACCTCGCGGTCGTATCCGGCCACCGCGCTGCGCGCGGCCGCGTCCGCGGCCTGCACGTGATCGGAAACCGATCGCAGCTGCCACGCGCCTGCACCCACGGCCGCCGCCAACAGCACGGCAACCAGCCCCAGCGCCACGTACTGCCGGGTCTTGACGGTCATTGAACTACGCATGATGGTCCTCATGGTCTTTGGGATCGTCGAATTGGCGAATCTCACTCGAGCGGAGGAAACGGTCGATGTCGAGCACCGCGACGAGCCGGTCGCCGATCTCGCACACGCCTTCGAGAAATGGCGCAAGCGGTCCCTCGAGCGGGGCGGCGGGCGCCGTGATGCTGTCGGCATTGACCGCGACGATGCGGTCGACCGCATCGACGATCAGCCCGGTGGTAAACGGTTCGTCGAGCAGCCGCACGACGAGCAGCCGCGCCCCCGGGCCCGGCTGCGAATCCAGCTGCAGCAACCGATGCATGTCGACGACGGAGACGATGTCGCCGCGAACGTTGGTGACGCCGCGCATCCAGTCGGGTGTCTGCGGCACCAGCGTGATGCGCGGCACGCGTTCCAGCTCGGTGACCGAAGCTTCGGGAATCGCGTAGTGGCCCGAGGCGATCGACAGCAGGACGAAGCGGCGAGTGGTGGTCGGGCCGGCGGCCGGCACCGGCGCCGCTGGTGACTGGACGCCACCGATGGCGAGCTGCCGATCGCGCTCGTTGATCGCGTCGAGCAGACTTGGTTGCGCGGCGCTCACAGCTGCCTCCGCACCGCCGCGACGAGCGCATCATCCTGGTAGGGCTTGGCGATGTACTCATCGGCGCCCTGCTTGAGGCCCCAGAACCGATCGCTCTCCTGGCTCTTGCTGCTGACCAGGATGACCTTGATGCCGCGCGTCGACTCAGACGCGCGCAACTGGCGCAGCACTTCGTAGCCGTTCAACTTCGGCAGCACGATGTCGAGCACGACCAGCAGCGGCGGCGCCGCGGCGATCTTCTCGAGCGCATCGACGCCGTCGACGGCGGCGGTCACCTGGTAGCCGCGCTTCTCCAGCAGGTTCATCGCCGCCTGCCGCCCGGTCGGACTGTCGTCGACGACCAGCACGTGCCTATTCGTCATGCGCGTCTCGCGGAGCATTCGACGTCGCCGCGGTGAGGCCCTCGACGAACAATGCAAAGGTGGCGCGCCATTCTTCGCGCTCGCGGTTGGAGCGGAAGAACGTGCTCGCGGTGTTGCCGTAGAAGATCAGCACGTCGAGCAGCGCCCGGCACAGCTCGAGGTAGAGCTGTTCGCGGCTTTCGCTGGTGCTGTTCCACGTCTTCAGCACGCTGGCGGCGGTGGCAATCGAGATGCGATCGCGCTCCTCGCCGAGCAGCTGCGTGTAGGGATGTTCCTCGGCCAGGCGAGGCAGGACGTGCGACGGCTTCATGCCCGGATCGCTGCAGCGCGCGGTGACGAGACTGACCATTGAATTCACGACGGCGGTGACGAGCAGCAGCGCCGCGACCGTGCCGCCTTCAATGCGGCCTTCCTGCAGGCGGGTGGTGTCCTGTTCGAGCTCGGTGAGCTGCGTCAGCAGGTCGTGCAGCAATTCCTCGTCGACGTTGCGCGCGTCGGCGTTGCTGCCCTTCCTGGACTTCTTGCCGGTAGGCCGGCTGGCATCGGTGTCGACGACCAGCCGCGCCAGACGCGCGGTGATCGTGCGCGGCTGCGGCTCGGGGTCGCGGGCGAGCCGGAACCGGCCATCGGGCCAGCCAAGCAGCTCGCACGCGGCTTCGTCGCCCTGCACCTGATTCGCGACGGCGTGGACGAGGACACCCTCGGAGAAATACATCGCGCCTTGATCGGCGCCGCGCTGCAGCCGCAACATGGCGGTCGAGCATTCGCGCGACATGACCTGCAGCAAGCTTGGCAGCGTGAGATCGACGAGATCGCCTTCAACCATGGTGCGCCTCCACGGCCGGCTGGCAGTGGCTGTTCACGACTTCCAGGACCGCCGGTGTCTCAAAGGGTTTGGTGAGGTATTCGGTTGCGCCGGCGAGGTGGCCCTTGACCTTGTCGAAAAAGGCGCCCTTGCCGGAGAGCATGATGACGGTGACGCCGTTGGTGCGCGGGTCCTGCTTGATGCGCTTGCAGACTTCGTAGCCGTCGAGATCCGGCATCGCGATGTCGAGCAGCACCAGCCGCGGCACCATCTCCTGCAGACGCTGCAGCGCTGACTCGCCGTTGTTGGCGGTGACGACGTTGTAGCCGGCCTTCTCCAGGGTCAAGCCGAGAATCTTGCGAATCGTGGGGCTGTCGTCGACCACCATGATGGTCGCCGGGCCATCGCCGTTGACAGCGACCGGCGCGGTCACCGGCGGCGCCGTCGCTTCAGCGGCGGGCACCGCGACCGGTTGATCAGCGGCCGGCGCGGCGGCGAACTGCTCGATGGCCGCCGTCAGGTCGGCCGTCGACGGCGCTGCCGGCAGCGGCTCGAGCTTGCTGACCGCGCGAATCATGTCGTCTTCGAACGCGGCCTCGGCGGCGACGCGCGGCGACGCCGGCGGGCCGTCAGGCAGCTGCGACAGCGACTCGAGCAGCGCATCGTCGACCGGTTCGACCGCCATGACCGGTTCCGGTGTGTTCGATCCCGTATCGAATCGCGCAAAGGCGTCTCCAGGATCGGGCAACGCGGTGGGGTCGATCTGCTGGCCATTGAGCATCGCCAGCGCTTCGAGCACGCGCGGATCGTGCGAGTCCAGCTCCTGTGCGGCGTGAATGGCGCGTTTGGCTTCGACCTCGTCGTCGCACGACTCGGCATAGCCGAGCCACAACTCGACGTCGCTGCCGGCGACATCGATGGCTTCCTGCCAGCGGTTGCGCGATTCGCTCAAGCGGCCAGTGGCGTGCAGGTCGCGCGCGGTATCGACGAGGATCCGCCGCAGCGACGAGCGCGCCTGTTGATGATCGGGCGCCACGCGAAGCAGCTCGCGGAGGTACTTGGCTTGCTCCTCGCGAGTCTCCGAAAGATTGCAGAGCGCCTGCCAGATTCGCGTATCGGCGGGGTTGAGAGCCGCGACCTCCTGGAACCGCGCGCGTGCCTCGTCGCGATCGATGCGTGCGATCATCACCGCGCGCGCCAGCAGGGCCTGGCGGAACTGCGTGCGAATGCCCGCGTCTTCGGGAGAGAACTGCACCATGCGCCGCAACGCGTCGATGCGCTCGACCTGCGAAGTCGCCAGATCCGCAAGCGCCCGCCACGTGGCGGTGTTATTGGGAGTCAGGAAGGTTGCTTCGGTGGCGAGAGCGCGCGCCTCCTGGCGTTTGCCGGCGGCCGCGGCGTTGTGCGCTTCCGCGATCAACAAACGCGACAGCGCTTCTTTGGCGAGCGCGTGGCCCTCGTCGATCGCCAGCACACGGCGAAGGCACGGTATCGCCGCTTCGGCGGTTGGCGACGCGATCGCCAGCCAATACCAGGCAATCACATCGTCCGGTGTTTTTTCCGTGACGTGCTGAAGCAGCGGCCGCGCGCGATCGAAATCGCGAGCCTGCGCGGCAATCACGCCATGCCTCAGCGCTGTGGCAAGCTGCGAGACGGCTTCAGCGCGGATCATCACGCCACACCCATGCGCACGCGCCTGAACGATCTGCGCATCGTTGCCGCGTCGCGGAAAAGCAAACAGTCGACAGTCATCTGCGCACGCCGCTGTGCAACCTTCATGCCTTCGATGAAGATCGCGGGAACGCTGATGTTTTCGAAAGTTTCGATGCGAATCACACGTGCCTGGCGCGCGTGCGGGTCTGAGAGTTGGACGGCCGTCCAGTCCTTGGACGATTGCATCGAGCAATCAAGACGGCGTTGATGCCGCGCGCGCGAATTCGGCCGCATCTCTCGCGTTCTGCGAAGCGATTGCACGGGCATGGACGTTGCAGTCCCGCCGCGAAAGACGCGCCGCGATCCGCGATCGCTGCGCACAACGACGTTATGAAAAAAGCGAGAGTGCTCGTCGTCGACGACGCAATGTTGATCCGGCGGATGGTGACCGACGTGCTCGCGGCCGATCCCGCGATCGAAGTGGTCGGCGAGGCGCCGAACGGCAAGATTGCGCTGCAGAAGATCTCACAGGTCACTCCCGATCTCGTCACGCTCGACGTCGAGATGCCGGAGATGAACGGCCTGCAAACGTTGAAGGCGATTCGCAAGACGCATCCGCGTTTGCCGGTGATCATGTTCAGCGCCGTCACCGAGCGCGGCGCCGCCGACACGCTGGAGGCGCTGCACTACGGTGCGTCTGATTACGTCACGAAGCCGGCCGGCATGGCCGGCAAAGAGCTGGCGCAGGCGCGCATCCGCGAGGACCTCGTTCCGAAGATCAAGTCCCTGTGCCGCGTCGCCACCGGCGTGCAGCCGCTCAAGGCGAAGGGGGCGCGCGCCCCCGGTGCGTTTACACTGCGCGCGCTCGGGCCGTCGATCAGCGCCGAGATCGTGGCCGTCAGCCTTTCGACCGGCGGACCCGCTGCGATGGGCGAGATTGTGTCCAAGCTGCCGCCGGATTTTCGCGCGCCCATTGTCGTCGTTCCGCACATGGCGCCGATGTTTACGCGCTTCTTCACGGAACGTCTTGCGACGCAAACGCGCCTCAAAGTTGTCGAGGCCGCCGATGGCGACGCCATCACACCCGGTGTGATCTACGTTGCCCCCGGCGATTTTCATCTCACCGCGCGACGGGACGGCGGCGCCACATCGCTGTCGCTGTCGCAGGAGCCGCCGCTGCACGGACACCGGCCGGCCGCTGACTTTCTGTTCGATTCGATCGCCGACGCCTACGGCTCGCGCGCACTCGCGTTGATGCTCACGGGCATGGGACAGGACGGCGTCAAGGGCTGCGAAGCCATCACGGCCGCCGGCGGCCGCGTCATCGTCCAGGACGAGGCGTCGAGCGTGGTGTGGGAGATGGCCGGACTCGTTGCGAAGGCCGGACTCGCCGACGCAGTGCTGCCGCTCGGCGACATCGCCGCCGAACTGACCCGGCGCACGGCGCGGCCGAATGCGATTGCCGACGGCAGGGGCGCGGCGTGAGCAAGACCACGCGCCGGAAAGCCGACAAGGCACCGCCCGTGATCGTCGCCGAGGAGTTGGCGACCTTCGCGGCGGATCCTGAATTGGCGTCGATGTTCGTGGCCGACGGGCTCGAGCACCTCGGAACGATCGAGCAAACGATCCTGCGGCTGGAAAAGGCGCCTGGCGACTTGTCGCTCGTCAACGACCTGTTCAGGCCGTTCCACACCGTCAAAGGCAATGCCGGCGTGCTCGGCATTCAATCGATTGAGACGTTTGCGCACAAGCTTGAAACGCTGCTCGACCTGGCGCGGTCCGGATCGCACGCGATGGGGCAGGCCGAGATCGACGTCGTGCTGAGCGCCGTCGATGTGCTGACGATGATGGTGAAAGAGCTGCCTCAGCGTGCCGCCGGGCAGCCGCACACCGACCAAACCGCCGCGTGCCAGAGAATCCTCGCCACCGTCGATGCGCTGATCGCCGGCGAGGCTCCCGCGCCCGCTGTGCCGATCCCGGTCGTCGCACAGCCGGACGCCGACACGGCCACCGCCACGTGGATCGACGAAGACAGCACGATCAAGGTCAGCACGCGCAAGCTCGATGCGCTCGTCGACATGGTCGGCGAGCTCGCGATCGCGCACGCGATGCTGGGCGATAACCCGGCACTGCAGCGCCCCGGCGACGATCGGTTGTCGCGACAGATGGCGCAGATCCGCCGCATCACCGGAGACATTCAACGCGACGCCATGTCGATGCGCATGGTGCCGATGCGGCGCACGTTCCAGAAGCTGACGCGGTTGATCCGCGATCTCTCGAAGAAATGGGAGAAGCCGGCCAACGTGATCGTGGTCGGCGAGGATACCGAGCTCGATCGCAAGCTGATCGAGCAGCTGACCGACCCGCTGATGCACATGGTGCGGAACACCATCGATCACGGCATCGAGCCGCGCGAGGCCCGCCTTGCCGCGGGCAAGTCGGAAGTCGCGCAGATCGAGTTACGCGCCTTTCATCGCGGCGGCGGCGTGGTCGTTGAAATCGCCGACGATGGCGCGGGGCTCGACACCGAACGCATCTTCGCGCGCGCCGTCGCGCAGGGGATGGTGGCGGACGGCACGCCGATGGAGGCCGCCGACGTCCATCAGCTGATCTTCCGCCCCGGATTTTCCACCGCCGATCGCGTCACCGAGCTGTCGGGGCGCGGCGTTGGCATGGACGTGGTTCGCCGCAACATCCAGATGCTGCGCGGCCGCATCGACATTCACACCACGCGCGGGCACGGCACGACGTTTTCCTTACGGCTGCCGCTCACGCTCGCCATCGTTGACGGCCTGGTGCTCGGCGTCGGCGCCGATCGGTTCGTGATCCCCACGCCGGCGGTGCAGGAATCGCTGCGGCCCACCCCGCAGCAGGTCCACACCACCGGCGGCCGGCCGACAATGGTGCAGGTCCGCGATCGCCTGATACCGCTGCTGCATCTCGGACATGCGTTCGGGATTCCCAGCGCGCGCGAGGAGATCGGCCAGGGCACGGTGGTGATTGCCGAGGACAACGGGCGGCGCGTCGCCCTGGTCGTCGACGAGTTGCTCGGCAAGCGTGAAGTCGTGATCCGCAGCCTCGGTGAAATGTTCCGCGGCGTGCGCGGCATTGCCGGCGGCGCCATCCTCGGCGACGGCCGCATCGGCTTGATTCTCGACACCGGCGGCCTGCTGGCGCTGGCGTCGTCCATGTCGCCGCAGGGTGCGGCCTAGAAGAGGACACATGCACACGATGACGGCATCTTCAGCCACGGGCGCGGCGCCGGTGAGCAGCGGCAAGTACCTGACCTTCGCGCTCGGCCGTGAAGAGTACGGGCTGCCGATTCTCAAGGTCCGCGAAATCATCAAGGTCATGGACATCACCCACGTGCCGCAGGTGGCGGCGCACGTGCTTGGCGTCATCAACCTGCGCGGCAAGGTGATTCCAGTCATCGATCTGCGCCGCAAGTTCGGCTTCGACGCGCAGGCGCCGACCGATCGCACCTGCATCATCGTCGCCGAAGTGGCATTGCCGTCGTCGACGCTGATGATGGGCGTGGTGGTGGATTCGGTGTCGGAAGTGGTGCATGTCAGCGCCGCTGAAATCGAGGAACCACCGGATTTCGGCGGCCCGCGCACCAGCGATTACCTGCTGGGACTCGCCAAGGTGAAAGGCGGCGTGAAGATCCTGCTCGACCTGGATCGCGTGCTGGGCAGTGATGGCACGCTGGCGCTCGGTCCTGTCTGAATCGCCGGCGAGCCTACTCGTGCCGATCAGTCCTGAATGCACCGAGCGCGACCTCGCGGCCATCGCCCGGATGGTCTACGAGTCGAGCGGCATCACGCTGCACGCCGGCAAGCGCGCGCTGGTGTCGGCGCGTCTGCAGAAACGATTGCGGCAGACGGGCGCGGCATCGTTTCGCGACTACGTCAAGCTGCTGCAGCGCGACGTCTCCGGCGAGGAATTGACCGCGATGGTCGACGCCATCACCACCAACCACACGTCGTTCTTCCGCGAGCCGCAGCACTTCGATTTCCTGTCGCAGTCGGTGATGCCGTCGCTGCGCGATCGTGACGGCAAGCCGATCCTCGGGTGGAGCGCCGCGTGCTCGACCGGCGAGGAGGCCTACACCGTGGCGATCACCGCGTGCCAGTCGCTGGGCGATGCGGCGGCCAGGCGCGTCAGGCTGCTGGCGTCGGACATTTCCTCGCGAGCGATCGCGCGGGCCGGCGCCGGCGTGTATCGATCGGAGCGGACCGCGGAGATGCCGCGGCACCTCGTCCTCAAATATTTTCAAAAGGCGACGTCGCCGCAGCCGGGCGTGCTGCAGGTGACGCCCGCGGTCCGGCAGATGATCGAATTCCGCCGCCTCAACCTGCTGCATCCGCCGCCGCCCGGGCCGCCGTTCGACTTCATTTTCTGCCGCAACGTGATGATCTATTTCGATCGCGCCGCGCAGCAGCGCGTGATTGATTCGCTCGAGGGCCGCCTCGCGCGCGGCGGCTACCTGTTCATCTCGCATTCCGAAAGCCTCAACGGCCTGCGCCACGGCTTGTCGTGGGTGGCGCCGGCCATCTACCGGAGGGGCGGCGCATGAACGAACCGCTGCAACTCCCGGTGGCCTGGTGCGATCAGGCCGACGCGGTCAGCCGCGTCGTGATTGGCATCGGCGAACTGGCCGTCTCGAACGATCCCGGCAGCCGGATCACGACGCACGCCGTCGGCAGCTGCATCGCGGTCTGCGCGTACGACCCGGTCGCCGCGGTGGCCGGCATGCTGCATTTCCTGCTGCCCGAAGCGAGCATCAACCCGGACCGCGCCAGCGCGCACCCGGCGGCGTTCGCGGATACCGGCATCCCCCTGTTGTTCCAGCGCGCCTATGCGCATGGACTCGTCAAGCAACGCGCGATCGTCAAGCTGGTCGGCGGCGCCGACATGGCGCCCGCCACCGGAGCGTTCAACACCGGCGCGCGCAACCTGCTGGCGGCGAGAAACCTGCTGTGGCGCAACGGCGTGCTGATCGCGGCGGAGGATGTCGGCGGCACAGACGCCCGCACTGTGCACATGTCGGTGCGCGACGGCCGATTGCAGGTAATCAGCGGGCGCTCGCACAAGGATCTCTGATGATGCGAATCCTGATTGTGGACGACTCGTCGATGATGCGCGCGATGATCAAGCGCGTCGTCAAGCTCACCGACGTCGCGGTCGACGAAATCCTCGAAGCCGGCGACGGCGCCGAGGCGCTCAAGCTGCTCGAGTCGAACGACGTGCAGCTGCTGCTGACCGACATCAACATGCCGGTGATGAACGGCGCGGATCTGTTGCGGCGGGTCGCCGGCAACGACCGCTGGCGCGGCCTGACGCGCGTCATCATCTCCACCGACGGATCGACCGAGCGCCGCGAGGAAGCGGCGGACCTGTCGGTGCGTTGTTACCTGAAAAAACCGTTCAGCCGCGAGGTGCTTCGCGATGTCCTCATCCACGCTGCGCACGCCGCCCGTCCTTGACGCCAACGGCGCCGCGATTCGCGACGCCGTGTCGGCGGTGGCCGGACAAAGCTTCTTCGCGATGGTCGAAGACGCGGTGCATCCGGCCGCGGCGGCGAGCCGGCCGCTCTGGCTGTTCTCGGTGGTGCGGTTCGACAACGGCGACACCACGGGGTCGCTGGTGTGCTGGCTGCCGCCCGGCCTGGCGCACGCGCTGTTCGATTCGTTCAGCGGACGTGATCCGTCGGAGCCGCCGCCGGCCGCCCATCTGATCAACGACCTGGTCGGCGAATTCCTGAACATGGTCTGCGGCGACTGGCTGTGCCGCAGCCGCGGCCGCGCCTTTCAATTGAGCCCGCCGATCGTCGTGCGGGCGCCGCAACCCGAAGGCGCCGGGCGGCAGCGGCTCTGGGTCAAGGTCAACGATCATCCGATCGCGTTCGAGTGGGAGATCACGTCGGCGTCCGGCGTGCTCCAGGACGGCAGGTGAGCCGGTGGCACCGGTGCGCCGCAGCCGCGTGCTGATCGTCGACGACTCGGCCATCGTGCGCACGATGTTGTCGAACGCGCTCAAGTCGGAGCCGGACATGGAGGTGGTCGGCGCCGCGGCCGATCCGATCGCGGCGCGCGAGCTGATCGCGGCGCACAAGCCCGACATCGTCACGCTCGATCTCGAAATGCCGCGCATGGACGGGCTGACGTTCCTGCGGCAGCTGATGGCGCACCAGCCGCTGCCGGTCGTGATCATCAGCTCGATGACGCAGACCGGATCGGCCGCCAGCATCGACGCGCTGGCGGCGGGCGCGATCGACGTGCTGGCCAAACCCGGCGGCCCATACTCGGTTGCCGATATCACCGAACAGTTGAAGTACCGCATTCGCGCGCTGCGCAGCGGCCGTGCCGTGCACTTCTCACGGCTTCGCAAGCCGGCGCCAATGCCGCCGTCGGTGCCGAGCCTCGCGCACGCGCACGGGTTGATTGTGATCGGCGCCTCGACCGGCGGCACCCAGGCCATTGAAAGCGTGCTGATGCAGCTGCCGGCCGATGCGCCGCCGATCGCGGTGGTCCAGCACATGCCGGCGTACTTCACGCGCGCGTTTGCCGCCAGGCTCGATCGCGTCTGTCCGCTCAAGGTGGTCGAGGCCGCGGACCTGATGAAACTCGATCGTGGCGTGGCCTACATCGCGCCCGGCGATTCGCATCTGCTGGTGTCGGCTCGAAACGGCGAGCTGATCGCGCAGGTGCGCCAGGGCGAGCGCGTGCATTACCAGCGGCCGTCAGTGGATGTGTTGTTTCAATCAGCCGCCGCGCTTCAGGGCGTTCCAATCGTGGCGCTGCTGCTCACGGGAATGGGCAGCGACGGCGCGGACGGCATGGTGATGTTGCGGGAGGCCGGCGCGACGACGATCGCCGAGGACGCGAAGTCTTGCGTCGTGTTCGGCATGCCCGCGGCGGCGATTCAACGCGGCGGCGCGATGCACGTGGCGACACGCTCGGCGATGCCGCGGTTGATCGCGGCGGCGTTCACGCCGCGCCACCGCGGCGTCCAGACTGCAGATCCGATTCGTCCAGCGTTCAGACTGCAATCGTAGATTCCAGGAGTGCATCAACGTGATCGCAGTCGATAACCATTTGATTGGCCGTGAGTTGGACGCGTCCGCGGCAGGCGCGCGCCTTGGCGTTGTTCTTGCTCATGCCGCGCCGGGAGAGATCTTGTCATGCCGTTGAGTGAAGGGATGCGACGAATCAGGATGGCGGCGGCGGTTGCCGTTGCGGTGATCGCAACGGCCGGCGTTGCGCGCGCGCAGGATGGGTATCGCATAGTCGTGAACCCATCGAATCCGGTGTCGTCGTTGTCGCGCAGCCAGGTATCGAAACTGTTTCTCGACAAGGGCACGTGGGAGGATGGCGCCGCCGGAGCACCGGTGGATCTGTTACCGAGCTCGCCGGTTCGCGACGGCTTCTCTCGAGAAGTGCTCGGCCTGCCGATTCCGGCGGCGGTCGATCGCATGCGCATCGCCGCGCAGGCGGCCGGTGCGAATCCGCCGCCCGCGCTCGCCACCGATCGCGAAGTGCTCGCCTACGTGCGCTTGAAGCCCGGCGCCATCGGCTACGTTTCGCTGGACGCGGACGTATCCGGCGTCAAGGTCGTGGCCGTCGGCGGCAAGACGGAGCACTTGCTGGCGCCGTCGCCGTCAGCGTCGGTCGAACCGCTGCGGGTCGGCGGCCGCGTCGCGATGCCGCAGCGGCTGATGACCACGCCGCCCATCTATCCGTCGTTCGCCAGGAACAGCCGCGTGCAGGGCGTCGTCGAAGTGTCGATCGTGATCGACACCAACGGCAACGTCTCGCGCGCCGAAGTGGTGAAGTCGATCCCGCAGCTCGACAAGGCGGCGCTCGATGCCGTCAAGCAGTGGAAATACCAGCCGACCATGGTCAACGGCACGCCGGTGCCCGTGACGATGGTGGTGCACGTCACGTTCGCGTTGTGAGGAATGCGGCGCAGTTGAAGGAGCCGAGATGCTGACCGAGAAGCGGACGATAGGCGAAAAACTCTATGCCGGCGTGGGCATGCTGCTGCTGCTCACGGTCGTCGAGGGCGGTGTCGCGGTATGGGGCTCCGCGCGCGTCGAGGCGGACATCAACGAGGTGACGCAGCGATCCGGAGAGCTGCAGCGCACGCTGGCGATCTATACGTCGCTCTTCAAGATCGAGAGCAGCGTCAAGAGCATGTTGTGGGCCGCGCTCGACAACGACCAGGCCCTCTACGCCGCCGAAAAAAAGGCGACGCTGGCGGAATTCACCGCGGCCAGCCAGGCCGCCGATGCGCTCGCCGCAGGCATGTCGAACCGGGCCGGCCAGGAACAGGCCGCGGCGCTGCGCCGCAAGCTCGACGAGTGGAAGACGCTGCACGGACAGATCGTCGAGGCCGCCGACGGCGCCCGCGTCGCCGATGCGCTCGAGATGTTGCGCACTCGCGCGACGCCGTTGTTCCGCTCGGCCGAAGAGTCGGCGCAATCGATCGCGAACCAGATGTTCAAGGCCACCGATGATGCGACGCTGTCGCTGTCGCAATCACGTTCGCGCACGGTGACGGCGGTGGTGATCGTCATCGCCCTCGTGATCGGCGGCCTGGTGGCGTGGCTGGTGCGCTCGATCAACGCCAGCCTGCGTGGCATGTCCCGCGAGCTTGGCGAGGGCGGCCAGATGGTGGTCGAGGCCTCGTCGCAGATGGCGGCCTCGGCGCAGTCGATGTCGCAGGGCGCCGCCGAGCAGGCGGCGTCGCTCGAGGAGACCTCGGCGTCGATGGAAGAGATCGCCGCGATGACGCGCACCAACGCCGACAACTCGCGGCAGGCGGCGACGCTGATGGCCGAGGCGGCGCGCGTCCTCGATCAGTCCAACCAGTCGCTCGGCGACATGGTCGGAGCAATGGACAGCATTCGCGAGTCGAGCAATCGCGTCTCGAAGATCATCAAGACGATCGACGAGATTGCCTTCCAGACCAACATCCTGGCGCTCAACGCCGCGGTCGAAGCGGCGCGCGCCGGCGATGCCGGCATGGGCTTCGCGGTCGTGGCCGACGAAGTCCGCAATCTCGCGCAGCGTTCCGCGCAGGCGGCGCGCGACACCACCGACCTGATCGAAGGCGCGATCAAGAGCTCCAGCGAGGGTAGCCAGCGGGTCGGACAGGCGGCGGAATCCTTCGCCGCGATCACCGAGCGCGTTACCGCGGTCAAGCGGCTGGTCGACAGCGTCAGCGTGGCGAGCGGCGAGCAGGCGCACGGCATCGAGCAGGTGCTGCAAAGCATCCGGCAGATGGAGCACGTCACGCAGACGACCGCGGCCACCGCGGAAGAGAGCGCCGCGGCGAGCGAGCAGTTGAGCGCGCAGGCCGATGCGACGATGCGGCTGGTCGAGCGCCTCGAGCGGATGGTCGGGCACGCGGCCCGCCCCGCTGCGCCCGAGCCGGTGCAGCGGCCGCAGCCGTCGCCGGCAGCGACGCGTCTCGCAGTGGTGCAGCCGCGGGTGGCAAAGAACCCGTTGTTGAGCGAACAGAGCAGGGCATTCCCGGCGGACGGAACCTACGGACAGTTTTGATGAGATGAGGCCATGGCCATGCAGCAGATCTTCCGTCGGCGGCTTACGTTATCGACGCGCTTCTCGATTCTGATCGCGGGCGCAACCCTGGCGTTCGGCGTGTCGGGAGCGTATCTGCAACAGCGCAGCCTGTATCGCGAGAAGCAGGCCGCCACGCGGCATGCGGTTGAAGTGGCCTATGGCGTGATGGCGTATTACGGCCAGCTCGCCGACTCGGGGGTGATCTCGGATCTCGACGCGCAGAAGTCCGCCGCGGCGGCGATCAAGACGCTGCGCTACGAGAAGACCGACTATTTCTGGATCAACGACACGCATCCGCGCGTGATCATGCATCCGATCAACGCCGCGCTGATCGGACAGGACGTGTCGACCTTCGCCGACCCCAACGGCAAGCTGATTTACATCGAGGCCGTGAAGATGGCCAGCCGCGCGGGCGGCGGCCACTTCGAATACATGTGGCCGAAACCCGGCGAGACCGAGCCGAAGCCGAAACTGTCCTACGTGAAGCTGTACCCGCGGTGGAACTGGGTGATCGGATCGGGCATTCACATCGAAGACGTGCGGCGTGAGTTGTGGAGCCTGATTGGCGCCTTCGCCTCGGTCGCGATCGCCGTGATGGTCGTGGCCTTGTGGCTCGCCAGCAGCGCGATGCGCGCCGTTCGCCATACGACGACGGCGTTGACGGCCGGCGCCACGCAGGTCATGGCGGCGGCAGAGCAGGTCGCCGCGGCCGCGCAATCGCTCTCGCAAGGCGCATCGGAGCAGGCTGCATCGCTCGAAGAAACGTCGGCGTCGACCGAGGAGCTCGCCGCGACGACACGGCAGAACGCGGAGCGTTCGCGCCAGTCGGCGGAGCTGGTGCGCAGCGTCGATCGCAGCGTCACCCAGGCGAATGAAGCACTGAGCTCGATGGCGGGATCGATGTCCGCGATCCATGAATCGAGCGCGCAGGTCTCGAAGATCGTGAAGACCATCGACGAGATCGCGTTCCAGACGAACATCCTCGCGCTCAACGCCGCGGTCGAAGCGGCCCGCGCCGGCGAAGCAGGCATGGGGTTCGCCGTGGTGGCCGACGAAGTGCGCAACCTCGCCCAACGTGCCGCCAACGCGGCGCGCGACACGACCGCATTGATCGAGCGCGCCGCAACCAGCGCGCAGGACGGCGTCGTCAAGCTCGATCGCATGTCGTCGACGGTCGGGCAGATCACGACCAGCGTGACCAGCCTCAGTGCGCTCGTCGGCGAAGTCAGCGAAGCGACGCGTCAGCAGGCAAATGGTCTCGAACAGGTCCGCCAGTCGGTCGTCCAAATGGAGCACGTCACGCAGACGACCGCCGCGACAGCGGAGCAGAGCGCCGCAGCGTCACAGGAATTGAATGCGCTTGCCGCCGGCGCAACGCGCATGGTGCAGGAGCTCGATGCGCTGATTGGGGGTAGCCAGGCACGCGCCGAGGTCGCGCGCCGGCTCACGCCCCGATACCGGCCGGCCGTCGTGCCGCAGATCTGATGTTCACGAACAGATCAAAACTGTGATCTGTTCTGCTGTAACTAGCGGTAATTAAAATTGTTATTGATAATTATCGAAATGGAACAGTGGCCGGCTGATGGCAGGCGGTTCGATGCGATTCGCCATGATTCTCGCGAGAATTCGCGAGTGCAATTGCGGTTAGCTGTCGGCCTTACTAATCAACATCACACAATTTTTAAAAGCACTTTTGACTCTCTGATATGACAACAGAGTCTGTGACGGTCGAATAGGCCTTTCTAGTCTTCCACGCATTGGCCGCACAATTGCTCAGTCGCTCACCATGCGAGCGACCAGTATTGCGGTTCCCGAAAGGCGCGGCGCGCGGCGTCTTGGGCCACGACCGCTGCCGCTTGGCGTTGCTCGTTTCCCCGTCACCGACGAACACGCGGCGGCCCGCGAACGCGCGCTCGCGCGGTTCGTCAACGAACTATCGCCGGCGGCCGGCCACGAATTCTTCGAGCTGCTCGTTCAATACCTCGCCGAGTGCCTGGGCTTCGACATGGTGTTGGTCGCTGAACTCGCGCCGGGTGGCGAGGCCGCGCTGCAGCCCATCGCCATCTATCCGTCGAACGCCGCCTCGAGCACGGCCGGCTCGGCGATCGCCACGCACTGTGAGCGTCTCGTCGAGAATGGTTTTTCGCGCGTCGGCGAGATCAGCGATGCCGCATTCGATCTGCCGATTGTCGGGGCCGACGGCCGGCCGCTCGGCATCATCTGCGGCTTCGGACATCCCGCGAAGGTGGACGAGGCGACGCTTGCGATGCTGACGTCGATGGTGGCGCATCGCGCCTCGGCGGAGCTCGAGCGGCAGCGAGCCGCGCGCGAACTCGAGCGCCGCGACGCGTTGTTCATCGGCCTTGCCGCGGAGACGCAGGAAATTGTCGGGGTCCTCGATGCCAATGGCGCGTTTACGACGGTTGCGCCGGCGATCGAGCGCGTGCTCGGCTACTGCCCGGAAACGTGTGTCGGGCTGCCGGTGATGGAGCTGGTTCACCCGATCGAGCGCGAGTCGGTGGCAGCGCTGCTGCGCATTGCCGGCGCTCAGGGCTATTTCGTCGAGGCCCGCCTGAAGCGGTCGGACGATACCTGGCTGACGATGGAGGTCAGCATCGCGGAACACCAGGACGCCGATGGCCGCACCATCAAGGTGTTCAGCGCGCGCGACCTCACGAACCTGCGCCGGCTCGAGGATCGCCTGCGCCAGTCGCAGAAGACCGAGATGATCGGGCGGCTGGCGACCGGCATCGCGCACGACTTCGGCAACATCCTGATGGTCGTGCGCAGCCACGCCGACGTGATGGGGCTGCGGACCAGCGCCGACGATCCGCGCCATTCATATGTCGATGCGATTCAGGAGGCGGTCACGCGCGGCGCCGACCTGGCGCGCCAGCTGCTGGCGTTCAGCCGTCATCGCGAAGCGGAAATGCATCGCGTCGATCTCAACACCGCCATCGAACAGTCGACGGCATTGTTGCGCAGGGTCGTCGGATCGAGCATCCAGCTCGAAACGAAGCTGTCGCCCGACGCCCGCCACATCACCGCCGATCCGACGCAACTGGAACAGGTCATCCTGAACCTGACGCTCAACGCCAGGGACGCGATGCCCAACGGCGGGAAGATCACCTTCGCGACCGCAGCGCCGTGCGACGGGAAGCTGCCGCCCGCGGTCGCCGCCGCGCCCGCCGACTTCGTCTGCTTCTCGGTGACCGATACGGGCTGCGGCATCCCCGAGCACATCAAGCCGCGCATCTTCGAGCCGCTGTTCACCACGAAGACCGATGGCACCGGCACCGGCATCGGGCTCGCCACCGTGCAGGACATCGTGTCGCGGCATGGCGGCGTCATCGAAGTCGCGAGCACCGAGGGCGTCGGGTCGACGTTCAACGTGTTCCTGCGGCGCACCGTCGCGCCGATGCCGCGTTCGTAAGTGCGCCGCGCGCGATGACGCGCTACACTACGATGCGTGATCGAAACGCAGTCGCTGTCGAAGACGTACGGCCGCGGCATGTACGCGCTTCAGAATCTCAATCTCAGGGTCGAGAAGGGCGAGTTCGTGTTCCTGACCGGGCCGAGCGGCGCGGGCAAGAGCACGCTGCTGAGGCTGTTGCTGCTCGAAGAGAAGCCGTCGGAAGGCGACGTCATCGTCAACGGCCGCAATCTCTCGCACCTGACGCGCGACGAGACGCAGGCGTACCGCCGGACCGTCGGGTTCGTGTTCCAGGATTTCAAGCTGATTCCGACGAAGACGATCTTCGAGAACGTGTCGTTCGTCGGCCGCGTGCTCGGTCAGCCGATTGAGCAGCAGCGCCGCCAGACCTACCAGGTGCTGAAGTGGGTGGGCCTGCAGCATCGACTGAACGCGCTGCCGCTGGAGCTCTCGGGCGGCGAGCAGCAGCGCGTCGCGATCGCCCGCGCGCTCGTCAACGACCCGCACATCGTCCTGGCCGACGAGCCCACCGGCAATCTCGATCCCGACCTCTCGCTCGAAATCATGAACCTGTTCCGCGACATGAATGCGCGCGGCACCACGGTGCTCGTCGCCACGCACGATCGCGAACTGATCAAGTGGGTCGGCCGCCGCGTCATTCACCTTGCCGAGGGGCAGCTCGCGGAGCCGGGCCAATGAGCGTGGTCGGCTACTCGTTCGCGGAAGCCTGGATCAGTCTGCTGCGGTCGGGCCGCTCGGCGCTCGTTTCGATCAGCACCATCGCGATCGCCTTCGCCACGCTCGGCGGGTTCCTGCTGATCTCGGTCAACGTGCAGGGTGTGCTCGATCAATGGTTGCGCGCGGCGGAAATGTCGGTCTACCTGCACGACAACGTCAGCGAAGCGGACCGCGCCGCGCTCGAAGCGTTCCTGCGGTCCCAGCCCGCCGTTGCCGAGGTCGAGTACGTGTCGAGTGCTCGCGCGCTCGAGCGCTTTCGAGCGGACTTTCCCGAGCTGAGCGACGTGACGTCGGGGATTGGCGAGAACCCTTTCCCCCCGGCGCTTGAAATCCGCCTCCGTACGGAGAACGGCGGCGATGCGGCGGCGGAGGTTTTATCGAGGGAGGTCGCCGGCAGACCCGGCGTCAGCGATATTCGCTACGACCGCCGATGGCTGTCACGGTTGGTCGGCATCGTGACCTCGGCGCGGCTGGCGGCATCCGTCGCCGCCGGAATCCTGATGCTCGGCGCCGCCTTTACCGTAGCCGCGGTTGTGAGGTTGTCGCTTTACGCGCGTCGCGATGAGCTCGAGATCATGCAATTGGTGGGAGCACCGTTCAGCTACATCCGCGGCCCCGCAATCGTTGAAGGGCTGCTGCTTGGCGGCATCGGCGCGCTCGTGGCGTTTGGCGCGATCGCAATTTTGTATTCGATGCTGTCGCGATGGCTTGGCTCCGACCTCGCCGGCTTCGTCGGAATCGGGCAACTGCGCTTCCTCGGCCCCACAGAAATTCTGATGATGCTATTAGGCGGAGTAGGGGTTGGCGCCGCTGCCGGCACAGTGGCATCGAGAGCCGTCCGATGACATCCGTTGACACGTGCGAGTAACCCTTCTACACTGCTGTTAATCCGATATGCCGAGGGCAAGAACCCGCATCCCAGGCTTTTTGTTGGATCCCGCGACGCCGGCCAGTGTTTCGGCGCTAACCGATTTTTATCGGGAAGAATTTCTCAAACATCACAAATGCCTGCAGGCCCAGCGCGAATACTTCAGCGCCCAGGCCATTGAGAACGCGGAAAACGCCCTCCTGAAAATCATCGCCGACCTCGATCGACTCTCCGAAGATGCCAACGCAGAACACGTCGTCGCCCGACTCCTCAAGGAGTTCGACGTGGTGACCGGTCTGTCAGGCTCGTCGGATCCCTGCAAGGTTCACTGACGGTCCCCGCAGCCAGGCTCAAAGAAGATCTCAACCTCGTGATCCGCGCCGCCGTGGACGCGGTCGGCGCGCGGCGCGTGGTCGAGCGCGCGCTCACCGATGCCGAACTGGCCGGCCTGCTGAACGATCGCGGCCTTCACGTGATCGCGGTCGGCAAAGCAGCAGCGGCAATGGCGGCCGCGTTTGTCACCGTTCCGCACCTCGCCATCCGCAAGGCGATCGCGATCGGCACGCACGCGCACGCCGGGCTGCCGCAAACCGTCGAGTGGATCGAATCGAGCCACCCATTTCCCGACGCGCGCAGCGAAGCGGCGGGTAATCGAGCCGTCGCGATTGCGCAGGGCGTTCATTCCGGCGAGGCGCTGGTCATCCTGTTGTCGGGCGGTGCATCGGCGTTGATGGCGTCGCCGCTCGACGGCATTTCGCTGGCAGACAAGATCGGCACGACGAAGCGGATGATGGCAGCAGGCGCGGATATCCACGCGCTGAATACGGTCAGACGCCATCTTTCGAAGGTGAAGGGCGGCCGGCTTGCGGAGGCGTGCATCGGCACGACCATCACGCTGGCGATCTCCGATGTCGTCGGTGACGACCTCAATACGATCGGCTCCGGGCCAGGCGTTCCGGATGCGAGCACGTGGTCGGACGCGAAAGCGGCGCTGCATCGATTCGGTGGCGATACCCACGCGCGCGCGGTGCTCGACATCGTCGAGCGCGGCGTCGCCGGCAAGGTGCCCGATACGCCCAAGCCTGGTTCAGCGTCGATGCGGCGTGCGCACGCTCGCGTGATTGGCAGCCGCGCGGATGCCATGGAAGGGGCCCAAGCCGCCGCGGCCGCGCGCGGATATCGGACGATCGTCTTTCCGGAAGCGGTGACCGGCGAAGCAAAGGACGCGGCGACGAAATGGTTCGATCGCGTTCGCAGCGAGCTGGGTCCGTCGCCGCAAAAGACGTGCGTCATCTCGAGCGGCGAAACCACGGTAAAGGTCACCGGCAGCGGCACGGGCGGCCGGAACCTTGAATTCGCGCTGGCGCTGGCGGAACATTTGCCGCGGCTCGGTTCCTGCGCGCTCGCCAGTGTCGGCACCGACGGCATCGACGGCTCATCCGGCGTTGCCGGCGGCATCGTCGATTCGACGACCATGCGGCGCGCGCAACAAGCCGGCCTGGCGCCGCCGGGCAACTATCTTGCAGCAAACGATTCGTTTGCGTTTTTTGCTCCGCTGGACGATGCCGTCCGGCTTGGGCGCACCGACACGAACGTCGGCGACATACAGGTATTACTGATTGACTAAAGAAGACTTACTTCGTCTCATGCGGCAGCGGGTGCCGCACCCGGCCACGCCGCGCGAGCTGCTGCGGGTCCTGAAGATTTCGCGCGACGAGCGGACCAGCTTCAAGCGCAACCTGCGCAGCCTCGTCAACGACGGCTCGCTCGTCGAGATCAAGGGCAACCGTTACGGGCTGCCAGACCGTATGGATCTGGTCGTCGGCAAGCTCGATGGTCACCCGTCGGGGTTTGGGTTCGTTGCGCCAGAGCGGCCAGTCGAGGGGCTGACGCGCGACATTTACGTCGCGGAACACAACCTCAAGGAGGCAATGCACGGCGATCGCGTCGTGGTCCGCATCGAGAGATATCGCGAGGATGGGCGCGCCGAAGGAAAAATTGTTCAGGTGCTCGAGCGCGCGGCGACGACGGTCGTCGGCCGCTATGTCATCGATCCCTCGGGCCTGGGCTTCGTGGCGCCGTTCGACAAGCGGTTGACGGCCGACATCCAAATCCCGCGCGGCGAAACGCGCGATGCCGAGCCGGGCCAGATGGTCACCGTTGAAGTGACGCGGTGGCCGACGCCGACACGAGGGCCGGCCGGACGCATCATCGAGGTGCTCGGGGACATCAACGATCCCGGGGTCGACACCGAGATCATCCTCCGCAAGCACAACATCCCGGACGAGCACAGTCCCGAATCGATCGCCGAGGCGAAGCGCATCGGCAACGCGGTGAAGGAGAAGGACATCGCCGGCCGCACCGACTTCCGTGACCGCGCGGTGGTGACGATCGACGGCGAGCACGCGCGCGATTTCGACGATGCAATCTCGATCGAGAAGCTGAAGAACGGACACTACTGGCTCGGCGTGCACATTGCCGATGTTGCGCACTACGTGCAGGAAGGCGGCGCGCTCGACCAGGAAGCCTACGAGCGCGGCACCTCGGTGTATT
>DASUSZ010000031.1:0-10210 GCA_036374815.1 Vicinamibacterales bacterium
ATAGCCTAGGTTCGTGCCGTGGAGAAAAATTCCCGGATCAGCCGCCGCAGCAGCGGGATCGAAGCCAGCACGGCGATCAGGTTCGGAATCGCCATCAACCCGTTCAGCGTGTCGGCGATGTCCCACACCAGGTGCAGCGAGCCGATCGCGCCGAGATAAATGAACACCAGCCACGCGATCTTGTATGGCAGCACCGCCTTCGGCCCCAGCAGGTAGACGATGCCGGTCTCGCCGTAATAGCTCCAGCCGATCACGGTTGAATACGCGAACAGCACGAGGCTGGTCGTGACCACGATGTTGCCCCACGTACCGGGCAGACCGATTGAGAACGCGCTGCCCGACAGCGCCGCGCCGGTGGCGCCGCTCGACCATACCCCCGTCACGAGCAACACGAGGCCGCTCGTGGTGCAGACCAGGATCGTGTCGACGAACACCTCGAAGATGCCGTAGAGGCCCTGCCGCACCGGATGATCGGTGCGCGCCGCGGCATGCACGAGCGGCGCGCTGCCCAGCCCGGCCTCGTTCGAGAACAGCCCGCGCGCGATGCCGTAGCGCATCGCCAGCATCACTGTCGCTCCGGCGAAGCCGCCGGTCGCAGCGCTGCCCTCGAATGCCGACGTCATCACGAGCATCAGTGCCGCGGGAATCTCGGACGCGAACCGCACCAGGATGAACAGGCCGCCGGCGAGGTAAAACAACGCCATGAACGGCACGAGGTATTCGGTGAACTGTCCGATGCGCTTGATGCCGCCCAGAATGACCGCGGCGGTCAGCGCGGCAAGCAGCAAGCCTGATGCGGCCGGATCGAAACCAAATGACGCCTGCAGGCTGGCCGCGACGGAGTTGGCCTGCACCATGTTGCCGATGCCGAACGCCGCCACCGAGACCAGGCCGGCGAAGATCGTCCCGAGCCACGGCAGGCCCAGCCCTTTGCGCAGCACGTACATCGCGCCGCCGCGCATTTGTCCGGTCGCGTCCGGCTCGCGGTAATGCAGCGCGATCACAATCTCGGCGAACTTGGTGCACATGCCGAGGAGACCCGACACCCAGAGCCAGAACAGCGCGCCCGGTCCGCCGAGTGAAATCGCGGTCGCCACGCCGGCGATGTTGCCGACGCCAACGGTCGAGGCCAGCGCGGTGGCGACCGCCTGGAACGGCGACACTTCGCCGGCCGCCGTCGATTTCTGATTGATCTTGCCGAGCACTTCGCGGAGCGCGAAGCCGAGATAGCGGAATTGAACGGCGCCGGTCAGGATGGTCAGGAGCAGGCCCGTGCCGACGAGCAGCACGATCATCGGCCAGCCCCACACGTAGCCGTTGATGAAACTGTTTGCGGAAGTGATCAGCTCGGTCATCTGCGGCCGAGGATACCCTATGCAGTCTTCTTCTTCGGCGCAGCTTTTTTCTTCGGCGCGGCGGCCTTGGCCGGTTTCGCCTTCTGCATTCTGCCTTTTGATTTCTTGCCGCCCATGCCGGCGCGCGCGTTCAGCAGCTCGATCGCCGCGGCCATCGTCACCGCTTCGACCTGCGTGCCCTTCGGCACCGAGGCATTGGTCTCGCCGTCGGTGACGTACGGACCGTAGCGGCCGTCGAGGATCTTGACGTCGGCGCCCGAGTCAGGATGCTTGCCGAGGTTCTTGAGCTCCTTCGGCGCCTGGCGCGCGCGGCGCATCGACTTCTTCGGCTGCGCGAGCAGCTCCTTGGCGCGCTCGAACGAGATCGTATAGACGTCGTCTGATTCCTCGAGCGAGCGGAATTCCGATCCGTGCTTCACGTAGGGACCGAAGCGTCCCAGATTCGCGAGGATCGGCTCGCCGTCTTCACCTTTGCCGAGCTCGCGCGGCAGCGACAGCAGCCGCAGCGCGGCATCGAGCGTGATGGTTTCTTCCGTGAAGTCGCGGCCGAGCGACGCGCGGCGCGGTTTCTCGGCGTCGCGATCCTCCGGCGTTTCGCCAAGCTGCACGTAGGCGCCGAAGCGGCCGTGCATCACGTAGACCTGCTGTCCCGTCTTCGGATCGGCGCCGAGCGCCTTCGGTCCCTGCGCCTTCGCCTTGAGCAGCGCGACCGCTTTCTCGAGCGTGAGGTCGGCAGGCGCGAGATCCTCCGGCAACGAGGCGCGCGGTCCGCCATCGGACTGCGACCCCAGTTGCAGGAACGGGCCGTAGCGGCCGATGCGCACGCGGATCGGCAGGCCGCTCTCGGGATCCTTGCCGACTTCGATCACCGGGTACTCGATCGCCTGGCCCTTGTCCTCGACGAGGTGCTCGAGGCCGCGATGTTTCTTGTCGCCGCGATAGAACTCGGCGAGGAACTGCAGCCAGTCCTTTTCGCCGTTGGAGATCTTGTCGAGGATCTCTTCCATCTCCGCGGTGAAGCCGATGTCCACGTAGTCGCCGAAGTGATTGCGAAGCAGACGCGTGACCGCGAATGCGGTGAAGCTGGGCACGAGCGCCTTGCCCTGCCGCGTCACATAGCCGCGGCGCTGAATCGTCGCCACCGTCGGCGCGTAGGTTGACGGGCGCCCGATGCCTTCCTCTTCGAGGCGCTTGACCAGCGACGCCTCGGTGTATCGAGCGGGCGGCGAGGTCTCGTGCCCCTTCGCGTCGAGGGCGAGGAGGATCAGTTCCTTGTCGAGCTTGTCCGGCGAGTGCACCTGATCGCCGACCGCAAGCTTCGGCAACACGGTGTCCTGTTCGGCGAGCTCGGCGGACGGATCGTCGGAGCCTTCGACATACGCGCGCAGATAACCCGCGAACTCGATCGCCTTGCCGCTCGCGGTAAACGTGACGGGCGCGCCGTCGGTGGTCTCGCCGGTGATCTCGACCGTGGTGCGGAGCATCTTCGCGTCGGCCATCTGCGACGCGACCGCGCGCTTCCAGATCAGGTCGTAGACCTTCAACTCGTCGCTCTCGAGAATCCTGTCGAGCGACGCCGGGGTGCGATGGAAGTGCGTCGGGCGAATCGCTTCGTGCGCTTCCTGCGCGTTGCGGACCTTGGTTTGATACTGGCGCTGCTGATGGAACCCCTCGCCGTACAGCTCCTTCACCGCCGCTTCGGCCTCGGCCAACGCCTTGGTGCTGAGCGTGGTCGAGTCGGTGCGGTGATACGAGATCAGGCCTTCGAGATCGCCGCCGCCAAGGTCCATGCCCTGGAACAGGCGCTGCGCGATCTGCATCGTGCGCTCTGACGAGAACCCGAGCTTGCGGTTCGCTTCCTGCTGCAGCGTCGACGTGGTGAACGGCGGCGACGGCCGCTGCGTGAACGGCTTTTCTTCGACGCTCGTGACGGTCCACGGCAGCCGGCGCATCAGCGTCTCGCGCAGCGACTGCGCGTCCTTCTCGCCGAGCAGCTTCACCGTGCTCGATTCGAGGTTGCCCTTGCTGTCGAAATCCTTTCCAGTGGCGACGCGCTGGCCGCCGACCTTGGCAAGCGTGGCGACGAACTCGCTCGACCCGCCGCGCAGCTTCGCTTCGAGGTCCCAGTAGCTCGCGGCGCGGAACGCGAGGCGTTCTTCCTCGCGCTCGACGATCACGCGCACGGCGACGCTCTGCACGCGGCCGGCGCTGAGACCGGTCTGCACTTTCTTCCAGAGCACCGGCGACAGCGTGTAGCCGTACAACCGATCGAGGATGCGGCGGCTTTCCTGCGCGCGCACCAGGTTCTCATCGACGTCGTGCGCTTCGGCGAGCGCCGCCTTCACCGCTTCTTCCGTGATTTCGTGAAACACGATGCGGCGGACTTTGACCTTCGGCTTCAGCAGCTCCTTGAGGTGCCAGCTGATTGATTCGCCTTCGCGGTCCGGGTCGGTCGCGAGAATCAGCTCCGACGCGTCCTTCATCGCGGCCTTCAGCGCCGTGACGTTCTTCTTCTTGTCCGAGGGGACAACGTAATACGGGGTGAAGTCGCCGTCGGTGTCCACGCCCATGCGGCCCCACGGCTTGCCCTTGATCTCCGCGGGCACTTCGGCAGCCGACTCGGGCAGATCACGGATGTGGCCGTAGCTCGCCTCGACCCGGTACTTGTTACCGAGGAAGCGGGCCAGCGTCCTGGCCTTGGCTGGTGACTCGACTATTACTAACGGAACGCCCGATTTCGCCATCGAATTCTCTACACCTTACTCTTTGTTCGGACGAACCTGCCCGATCCAATGCGCTGAACTTCGCCGGTCAGCTCCCATTCGAGGAGGCGTGCAAGCGCCTCTCCGGCGGGAATCTTGAGCTGTGCGGCGATCTCATCTACCGTAAATTCAACAACTTGCCGACTTTCGCCGTTCGCGCTCCGGCGGGCCAAGCCGGCCGGTTCCACTCCCAGCTCTTGCAGGATATCGACCGCTGACTCCACAAGCTTTGCCCCGTCTTTCAACAACGCATTGGCGCCGCGGTTGCGCCCGCCGACCACGCTCCCGGGAACGGCCATCACGTCCCGTCCCTGATCGGCGGCGAGCCGCGCGGTGATGAGCGATCCGCTTTTCTCTCGCGCTTCGACAACGACGACGACTTTCGACAGCCCGCTGATGATGCGGTTGCGTCTGGGAAAGTGCCAATCTTCGGGAGGCGACTTGAGAGGGAACTCCGTAACGAGCAGCCCCCGCTCCGTGATCTTGTTCGCCAACTCCGTGTTCTCGGCTGGATACACCACGTCGATGCCGGTGCCGAGCACCGCGATCGTCCGGCCGCCGGCATCGAGCGCGCCGCGATGTGCTGCCGAATCGACGCCGCGCGCAAGGCCGCTGATGACGACGATGCCGGCGCGCGATAGATCGAATGCAATTTCGTAAGCGGCGGTGAGACCTTCGTGGGACGCCGCGCGCGCCCCGACAATCGCCACACCAAGCGCGGACAACGCCGCGAGATCGCCGCGCGTCCACAAGCACGCAGGCGGATCCGCTATTTCCCTGAGGAGTTGTGGGTAATCTTCAGTGCCGAGATGGATGCAATTCATGCCGGAATACCGGCCGATTGCGCCCTGACCGAAGACGACGATACGCCGGAGACCGGCAAATGTCTAGGGTCAGCAACGGCGCGATTTGTGCTTTCCACTGCCACAGATTGTTCACTTGCCCCCTCAAGAGGACGTGGCTATAGTGGCCCTAAGAACCATGCAATTCCGCCCTGTGGCGCTCGCCGTGTTGTTCGCCGTGGCGTCGGCTCCCGTGTGGGCCGAGCAGCGAGGTCCGGCCAAGGAACAGGTCGAGTTCGGCATCCAGGTGGCGCAGCGTGGTCTGTGGAAAGAGGCGATCTATCGCTGGGAACGCGCCGCCCAGCTCGATCCCACTTACGCCGCAGCGTTCAACAACCTCGCAGTCGCTTACGAGCACGAAGGACAACTGGCGAAAGCGCGCGCCGCGTACGAGAAAGCGCTCGCGCTCGATCCCAACAACGCGCTCGTCAGGCAGAACTACGACCTGTTCAAGGAAATCAATGATCGCGCGGCTCAAAAAGAAGGCCGGTAGGCGAACGGCGCTGCAGCCTCGCACGGCCGGAGGCCGTGCAAAAGCAACGCTGTCGGTGGCGCTCGTCGCGCTGAGCGTGGCTTGTACGAGCTACACCGAAATTCCGATCGAGACGCCGATCCAACCCAAGCTCGATGTGTCCGCGTTCCAGCGCGTCTTCATCGCCGGCTTCATTGCCGGCGCGAACGAAGATGTCGATGCGAACATGGAAACCGTCCGACTGCTCCGCAGCCAGCTGCGCAACAAGGGCATCATGCGCGTGATCGATGCCGACACGCTGCCGCTGCTCGAGGTCGCGAAGCAAAACAGCGGCGAGCCGAACGCGCCGGTGCCCGATCAGCAGGCGGTCACGCCCGCGCCGGAGCAGGACAAGGCGCCGGTCTTCAACGACGAAAAGGATCTCGAGCCCTACCAGCACATCTTCGCGAACGTCGCCTACTGGAAGCGCATCGGCGAGGAATATCAGCAGCCGCTGATCGTCACCGGCGCGGTGTTGTTCGCGCCGCAGCAGCGTTCGGGCTTCGTGCAGCGCGAGCAGGAAACCTACGACCCGTTCGGCCGCCGCGTCGTCGTCCCGGTCCGCACCTACATGGAGCGCAAGGGCTTCGTCCTCCGGCCCACGTTCATCTTCATCGACGGCCGCACCGGCGAGACGCTCCATACCGAGACGTTCCGGGAAGAGATTCTCTACAACGCCAACCAGCAGACCCCTGCGCTGTCCTCGTACTTCGAGCTGATGGATCGGCTCCTGCCCGCCTTCCTCAACACGCTGAGCGCGCAGAAGATAAAAGGGACGCGGACGCTGCTTAAGTAGTTGGCAGTTAACCAGTTACCAGTTGCCAGTTAGTTTTCAGTTGCCGGTTGGTAACTGGCCGCCGCGAACTGTCAACTGGCCGGCGCCAGCCCGCCCGTGTTATCCTTGAAAGTTCCTTAACTCGGGAGATTTCCACGTGTTTGCAATCATTCAGGCCTCGGGCCGCCAGTTCCGCGTCGAAAAGGACGCCATCATCGCCATCGACGGTCACAACGCCGGCGAATCGGGCGGCGAAGTGTCGTTCGACCAGGTCCTGCTCGTCAGCAACGACAATGGCGACGTCACGATGGGTGCGCCGTTCGTGTCGGGCGCCAAGGTGCTCGGCGTCATTGGCGAGATGGAAAAGGGCAAGAAGGTCCGCATCTTCAAGAAGAAGCGCCGCAAGCAGTACCGCCGGACGAAGGGTCATCGCTCCCTCCTGACGCGCGTGCGCATCACGGATATTCAGGTTTAGTCATGGCAACAAAAAAAGGACAGGGATCGTCTCGTAACGGCCGCGACAGCAATTCGCAGCGGCTCGGCGTGAAGCGCTTCGACGGCAACCTCGTGACCGGCGGCTCGATTCTCGTCCGTCAGCGCGGCCGCAAGTACCTGCCCGGGCTCAACGTCGGCCTCGGCAAGGACGACACGTTGTTCGCGAAGGTCACCGGCACGGTGAAGTTCGAGGACCACGGCAAGCGCGGCCGGTTCATTTCGATTCAACCCGCTGAGTAGCAGTCAGTGACCAGCAATCAGCAATCAGAAAATGCTGGTTGCCGATTGCTGATTGCCGATTGCTGACATGCAGTTCGTCGACGAAGTCGACATCCACATTCAATCCGGCCACGGCGGAAGCGGCTCACTCAGTTTCCGCCGTGAGAAGTTCGTTCCGCGCGGCGGGCCCGACGGCGGCAACGGCGGTCTCGGTGGTTCCGTGTACGCGGTTGCGGATCCGCATCGCAACACGCTGGTGCACTTCCAGTTCAATCCCGAATACAAGGCGCAGCGCGGCGGCAACGGCGCTGGCGCGCTGCGCACCGGGCGCTCCGGCAAGGATCTCGACATCCCGGTGCCCGTCGGCACGCTGATCTACAAGAAGGATCCGGAAACCGGCGAGCTCGTCCAGGTGGCCGATCTGACGGAGGCGGGACAGCGCGTGCTGCTCGCGAAGGGCGGGCGCGGCGGACTGGGCAACGCGCACTTCGCCACCTCCACGAATCGTGCGCCGCGCAAGCACCAGCCGGGCGAGCCGGGCGAGGAGTTCGATCTTCACCTCACGTTGAAGCTGCTGGCCGACGTCGGCCTGGTCGGCTTCCCGAACGCCGGCAAGTCGACGTTGATCTCGGTGATCTCCGCGGCCAAACCGAAGATCGCGGATTATCCGTTCACGACGCTGGTGCCGAATCTCGGCGTGGTCGCGCTGAGCGGCGATCGCAGCTTCGTGGTCGCCGACGTGCCGGGACTGATCGAAGGCGCGCACGAGGGCCATGGTCTCGGCGATCAGTTCCTGCGCCACATCGAGCGCACCAAGGTGCTGATTCATCTCGTCGATGTGTCGGGCGCGTCGGGCCGCGATCCGGTCGAGGACTTCGACATCATCCGCAAGGAGCTCGAGCTGTACAACCCCGCGCTGCTCGAGAAGCCGCATCTGGTTGCCGCGAACAAGATCGATGCGCTCGACGACCCGAAGCGCGTCGCGGCGCTCGAGAAGCGCGCGAAGAAACTCAAGTTGAAGTTCTTCAGGATCTCCGCGGTGAGCGGCGAAGGCGTCAAGGAACTGATCGAGGCGGCGTGGCCGATCATCGCCAGGGCTCGCGTCGAAGAGGCCGCGCAGATCGAGCTCGCAAAGATTGAAGAGGCCGAGGCGGACCTGGTCTCCGAAGCGCCCGGCGCGAAGGACGACTACAATCCCGCGCTCGTGCCGCCGCTGCGCGGCGGAAAGAAGAACGTCAAGAAGCGCCGATGAAGCTGGGCGTGCTCGGCGGCACTTTCGATCCGATTCACAACGGCCACATTGCCGCGGCGCAAGCGGCGCAGGATCAGCTCGGCCTCGACGCGATCATGCTGATGCCGTCGCGCATCCCGCCCCACCGCCAGGATCCGGTTGGCGCCACGAGCGAGCAGCGCTTCGAGATGGCGCAGCTCGCGGCCGCCGAACATCAGGGATGGTCCGCTTCGCGGATCGAAGTGGATCGGGAAGGTCCGTCGTACACGTTCGATACGTTGACCGAGCTCCGGGGGCTTGCCCTGACCCTTCGACAGGCTCAGGGTCATCCCGAGCGAAGTCGAGGGATGAGCGAGCGGGGCGCGTCACGAAGTGACGGGCCCAGCGAGTCGAAGGGTACGCAGATTTTCTTCATTATCGGCACTGACGCGTTCGCAGAAATCGCGACATGGTCGCGCTACCCGGCCGTGCTGGGGCTGGCCAATTTCGTGGTCGTCTCGCGAACGGGAATCACGTTAAACTCTTTACGTGAGCGTGTACCGTCCGCGTTTCGGCATCACCCTCCGTGCACTCCGTCGGACCTCCGTGTCCTCGACAGTGAAACTCCGCGCGTGATTCTGGTCGAAGCGAACACTCCCGACATCTCATCGACCGACATCCGGCGGCGCGTCCGCGCCGGCGACCCCTTCGACGATCTCGTGCCCGAAGCCGTCGCGCGCTACATCACCGCGCATCGCCTTTACGCTGGGCCACCCATGGCGCAGAACTAGCATGACAAAAGCAACCAGTCAGCGGAAAACCCGGACCACCACCGCTCGCCGCAGCGCCACGGAATCCGTGGCGAAGGCGAAGCCGTCGAAATTGCCAAAGGCCGTCCAGGTCGCGATCGACGCGGCGCAGGACCGCAAGGCCACCGGCGTGGTGGTGCTCGACTTGAAAAAGGCGGGCGCGTTCACGGACTTCTTCGTGATTTGCTCGGCGGCCAATCCGCGGCAGGTGCAGGCGATTGCCGATGCGGTGGAACAGGCTCTCAAGGCTCAAAAGCAGCGCCCGTCGCTGGTGGAAGGCTACGCCCGCGCCGAGTGGATCCTGCTCGACTACTTCGACTTCGTCGTCCACATCTTCTCGAAGCACGCCCGCGACTTTTACGGCCTCGATCGCCTCTGGGGCAGCGCCACGCGCATCGAATTTCCCGACGTCGCGTAATCAGGCCATCAGGCCATCAGGTGAGCTGATGGCCCTCCGTTCGCTCGCCAATCAACTTCTTTCAACACTGTTCGAGCCGCCCTGCGCGGGGTGCCGGCAGCGGCTCGCGCGGCCGCTTGACGGTGCTGTTTGCGCAAACTGCTGGACCGAGCTCCGGCTTGCTCGCCGATTGAGCGAACACTATCCGTCCGATCACGCCGTCTCGTGGGCGTGCGCCGTCGATCATTACGACGGGCGCTTGAAGGAGATCATCCACGCCCTGAAGTACGAACGGCGGCGCTCGATCTCGCCGCGGCTTGGGGCGGTCATGCGCGAACACGGGGCTGCCTTACTGCGTGACGCAGACGCCGTCGTTCCGGTCCCGCTGCATCCTCGGCGCGAATATCAACGCGGTTTCAATCAGGCCGACGACCTCGCGCGGCATCTCGGTGTGCCGGTCGCACCGCTGTTGAAGCGAGTCGTCTTTACGCAGTCGCAAATCGAGCTACCGAAGGAGCAGCGACAGGCAAACGTCAGAAACGCGTTTGCTCTTTCGGATCCCGGTTCCCGGCTCCCGGCTCCCGGCATCGTGGTGTTGGTCGACGACGTGTCGACGACAGGATCGACGCTCGACGCGTGCGCGCGAGTGTTGAAGGCGGCGGGGGTGAAGGAGGTGCGCGCGCTTACAGCAGCGCGAGTCGTGAACCAACGGCGCTAGCGCGCTACGCGCCGTACTAACTCAGTGAAAAAGTTCATCGTCAGCACGATGCGATCGCCCGCGGCGGTTTCATCCGGCGCCAACGAGATCGCGGCACGGTCACCATCGGGGTGTATA
>DASUSZ010000032.1:0-2646 GCA_036374815.1 Vicinamibacterales bacterium
GCGTGTTCTTCGTCGACGACGCAGGCGATGATGACTTTGCCGGCGGCCAGCCCGCCTGACTCCGCGATGACGCGAGCGGCGTCGATCATCGCGGCCACGCCGCTCTTCATGTCCTGCGAGCCGCGGCCGTAGATTTTCCCGTCGCGATCGGCCGGATCGAACGGCGCTTTCATGCCGGCGACGCCGACGGTATCGATGTGGCCGCAGAACATCAGCGATCGTCCCGGCGCGCGGCCGTTCAACGTGCCAACCACGTTCGGACGGCCCGGAGCCGCGTCCTGCGTTTCGACGGCGAAACCCATGCCGCGCATCGCTTCGGCAATCGTGCGCGCGACGGCCGCTTCACCCGCGGCGCCTGGCACCAGCGAGGGATTCACGGAATCGACGGCGATCAGATCTTTGAGGAGTTGGAGAGCGCGGTCCAAGACGGTCATCATATGCTGTTCACGTGAATCTCGAACACCAGGCGCGCCGGATTGCGACCGTTATCGCCGATGCCGGCGGTCGAGCTCTGTGCGTCGGAGGATTCGTTCGCGACCGCCTTCGCTCGCAGACGCGATCTTCGGCGGGTCAAGGCGCAGACGGTACCGCGAAGGACCTGGACATCGAGGTGTTCGGAATCCCGCAAGACCAGCTGCTGGCGCTGCTGCAGTCGCTGGGCAAGGTCGTCCCCGCCGGACAGGCGTTCCCCGTCTACAAGCTCGGCGAGATCGACGTCGCACTGCCGCGTCGCGAATCGAAGACCGGCCGCGGGCACAAGGGCTTCACGGTCGAAGGCGATCACACGATGTCGTTCGAAGACGCGGCCAGGCGCCGTGACTTCACGATCAACGCGATCGGCTGGGACCCGCTGACCGATGAATACCTCGATCCCTTCGGCGGCCGGCGCGATCTCGAGCTCCGCGTCCTCAGGGTCGTGGATGATCGAACGTTTGCGGACGATTCTCTCCGCGTCCTCCGCGCTATTCAGTTCGCGGCTCGATTCGAGCTCGCCGCCGATCAGCAAACGAAGGACATCTGCTCGTCGATCGCGCTCGATGACCTGCCGGCCGAGCGCATCTGGGGAGAGATCGAGAAGCTCCTGCTACAGGCGCAGCGGCCATCGATCGGCTTTCGCCTGGCTCGCGAGCTGGGCGTAATTCACCAAATCTTTCCCGAGATGGAGCCGCTCTACGACACCCCGCAGGATGCCGAGTGGCATCCCGAGGGCGACGTCTGGATTCACACGCTGATGGTGATCGACAAGGCGAGAGAGATCAACGGCGATCTCGATCGGCCGCGCCTGGCGACGATCATGCTTGCCGCGGTCTGTCACGACCTCGGCAAGGCGACGACGACGGCGGTGATCGATGGACGGATCAAGTCGCCGAATCACGAGGCGATGGGTGTAGAGCCCGCGATGAAGATTCTCGATCGACTCAATATCAACACGCTCGACGGCTTCGATGTGCGCACTCAAGTCCTCGGGCTCGTCACCGAACACCTGCGCCCGATCGCCTTCTACAAGGCGCGCGACACGGTGACCGACGGCGCATTCCGTCGGCTCGCCCAGAAGGTCGATCTCGAACTACTCGTTCGCTTCGCCCGCGCTGATTGCCACGGGCGCAGCGGCACGTTCGACTGTTCAGGCATCGACTGGTTCTGGGACCGCGCGCAGTCGCTCGGCGTCGAACATAAAGCGCCCGCGCCGATTCTTCTCGGACGCCATCTGATAGAGCTCGGCGTGATGCCGGGGCCGCGGATGGGAGAAATCCTGAAAGCCGTCTACGAGCTTCAACTCGATGGCGTCGTCACCACGCTCGACGAGGCGATCGCCGAGGGCAAACGGCGGATCTGAACGCGCGCCGCCGGCGCGCGGCCGCCGGACGCCGTTCGCTCCGAAAGGAGCGAGCGCGGGCGGCACCACGGGACACTAAAGTTGTCCCCTAAGACTGCACGTATTTCGCGAAGGCTTCGGGCGCGACGTTGCCGCCGGACACGACGGCGACGACGGGACCTTTTGTCAGATCGATGTGGCCGAGACCGCGTCGGACGGCGGCGGTCGTAACCGCGCCGCTCGGTTCGACGACAAGGCGCGCGTTCCTGAATAGCCAGCCGACCGCTGATGCGATGTCTTCCTCGCTGACGGTCACCACTTCATCGACGAACTTGCGGATGTGCGCGAAGGTGATGTCGCCGGGGCGTAAGTTCATCAAGCCGTCGGCGATGCTCTTCGAGGACGGCAGCGTGATCGGCTGGCCCGCTTCGATCGATTTCGACATCTTCGGCGCGCCGAGCGGCTCGACGGCGACGATGCGCACGTCGGGCTTCGACAATTTGATTGCCGCCGCCACGCCTGACGCCATGCCGCCGCCACCGACTGGCACGAACACCGTGGCGACGTCAGGACACTGCTCGAGAATCTCCAGCCCCAGCGTGCCCTGCCCGATGATGATCTGGCGATGATCGAACGGCGGCACGATCGTCAAGCCGCGCGCTGCGGCTTCCTGCTCCGCCCGCCTCTGGCGATCGAGCGACGTGGTGCCTTCCATGATCACTTCTGCGCCGTAACCCTTGCAGCCGTCGATCTTGACCTGCGGCGCGGTGGTTGGCATCACGATCACGGCCGGCACGCCAAGCGTTTGCGCGGCCAGCGCCACGGCCTGG
>DASUSZ010000033.1:0-3045 GCA_036374815.1 Vicinamibacterales bacterium
GCCGGCGTTTCGATTTGAATTGGCTCGTCGAGCCTTTGAGCACACTGGCGCGTACGACACGGCGATTGCTGCCACACTGAGCGAGATCGAAGTCGAGGGCGATCGGTTTTCCGGTCCACGCCCCAAGCCCCAGGCCCGTAAGCCCGACAGCCCGCAAGACCTCGTCATTCGGGCGGCGAAGCTTCGGGACCTCAGGTACGGTGAGAACCCTCATCAACCCGCGGCCTGGTACGCGCTCGAACCGGCCGAGGGGCTCGGCGCGCCCGCGGTGTTGCAGGGCAAGGAGCTGTCGTTCACCAATCTTCTCGATCTCGATGCCGCCGCGCGCATCGTCCTCGAGTTCGACGAGCCGGCGGCGGCGGTGATCAAGCACACCAACCCGTGCGGCGTGGCGACCGGCACGTCGATCGCCGAGGCCTACGTGCGCGCGCGCGAAGCCGACGCGCTCGCGGCGTTCGGCGGCATCATCGGGTTGAATCGAAAGCTCGATGAAGACACCGCGCGCGCGATTGTGTCGACCTTCATCGAAGCGGTGATCGCGCCCGACGTCGAAGACACCGCGCGGACGATTCTCGCGTCGAAGGCCAACCTGCGCGTCGTCGTCGCGGACTTCCGGCGGCTGTCCGAGTCGCGGGAATATCGATCGATCCTCGGCGCGATGCTCGTGCAGGAGCGCGATCGCGTGACCGAAGCGCAGTTGCCCTGGCCTGCGGAAGGCATCAAGGTCGTGACCAGGCGACAGCCGACGCCGGATGAATGGCAGGCGATGCGCTTCGCCTGGCGCGTGATGGCGCACGTCAAATCCAACACGGTGATTTTTACCGATGCGGTCCGAACGCTTGCCATCGGCGCGGGGCAGATGAGCCGTGTCGATGCGGTCAAGGTCGCGGTCCACAAAGCCGGCGGATGGAAGGACGGCAGCGCGCCGTCGTTGAAGGGATCGGTCGCCGCATCCGATGCGTTCTTCCCGTTCCGCGACGGCCTCGACGCCGTCGCCGCCGCGGGGGCGACCGCGGTCGTGCAGCCCGGAGGCTCGGTCAAGGACGCGGAAGTGATCGCCGCCGCCGACGAACACGGTCTCGCGATGGTGTTCACCGGCCGGAGGCATTTCAGGCACTAGCCATGTTGCTTTTCAAGGAAAGCCGGAAGACCGCAGACCTCGTGCTCGAGTACACGGGTGAGGGTGAAGACGAGCAGTTCGAAGGCATCCGATGCCCGCGCTGCGCGTGGCGTCCCACCGCGCACGATTTGTGGTGTTGTTTTCGATCGGCCGATTCGCCGGAGCCGCCGTTTCCATCGTGCGGGGCGAACTGGAACACGTTCGCGACGCATGGCCGCTGCGTCGGCTGCGGCCATCAATGGCAGTGGACCTCGTGCCTGCGATGCGCAGAGTGGTCGCGCCACGACGACTGGTACGAGCGAGGTTCGCGCGGTGACTGAGTCGCGCAGGATGCTCCGGCATTTTCTCGGCGCGCTGGCGTATCGCACGCAGAAGGCGTTGCGCGGGGCGCCCGACTCGTTCGCGGACTTCCGGATTGCGCCGACCGCGCGCACGCCGTTCGAGTTGGTCTGGCACATGACCGGAGTGATCGGTTACGCACGAACGTTTCTGCATGGCGGCGATTTCGAGCCGCCGCGGCTCGCGACGTTTGCCGATGAAGTCGCGCGCTTCCACGACACGCTCGCCGGGCTCAGCGACGATTTCGGCAACGCGTCACTGAATGCGCGCATCAGCGACGAGCAGTTCCTGCAGGGACCGCTCGCCGATGCCATGACGCACGCCGGGCAGCTCGCCATGCTGCGCCGCCTGCACGGATCGCCGGTCGCGTCCGAGAATTTCATTTTCGCGAACGTCTCCGCCGCGAACCTCACGGGCGAGCAGCCACTGCCCGCCGCGCCGGACGAAGACTGGCGCGCCGCAGATCCGCCGCAGCCGCCGGGCCCGCGCCGCCGGCGATCTTGACGATAATGTGGCGTGCCTTCCGCCCCTGACTGGCTCGCCTTGCTGAGCGCGATTCCGCCGGGCGTGACACCGGAACGCAAGCCCGTGGCGTCCGCCGAGATGCTGGCGAACGGCACCGCCGGACCGATCGCCGGTTGGCAAAGCATCGCGGTCCATCTCAGCGACGAGCGCGGCTCGCGGCATGTGCTCATCACGATCGACGAGCACGGCAAGCTGTTGAGCGCGGGCGATCACGTGATGCGCATCCGCGAGACGACGGCGGAAGGGCTGGTTACCGTGTCGGATCACGAGAGCGTCGGCGGCCGTTACGATGACCAGGGCGGATTCTTCGGCACGCGGTGGGCGAACCGGCTCGAGTGCAAAAGCGGGGAGGACGACAGCACCATGACCAGCTCCGCGAAATCAGCGCCGTCCGAGAGCGATGTCGCCGCGTTGAACGCGCTGGTCGCCGATCTCCTGAGGCGGGTATAGTTCGCCGATGCCGTTCAAGAGCAAGGCGCAACGCCGCAAATTTGCAGAGCTGCTGGTCAAAGGAGACATCACGCCGGAGACCTACGAAGAGTGGAACCGCGAAACGGGCGGCCAGGAACTGCCCGAGCGCGTGAAACACAAGAAGGGCCGCACGGCCAAGAAGAAGGCGAAGAAGGCCCGCAAGAGCACGAAGGCCAAGAAGGCAAAAAAGGCAAAAAAGGCGAAGAAGGCCAGGAAGGCAAAGCGCAGATGACCATTCACGAAGCGAGCCTCGGCAGCGATCTGTCGGTCGCCGCGCGCAACGACATCACCATCGAGCGCGCGCCGGTCGGCATCGCGCATTTCGATCGTGAAGGCCGCTTCGTGTTCGTCAACCCGCAGCTCTGCGCGCTGCTTGGTTACTCGCGCGACGAGCTGCAGAAGCTAACCTTCCAGGAGCTGTCGTTCGCGGACGATCTGCCGCACTGCATGGCGATGATCGAGCAGCTTGCCAACGGGGAAATACCGAAGTTCACGCACGAGAAGCGGTTCGAGCGGCGCGACGGCACGTTCGCGTACACACGCGTCATTGTTACCGCCGTGCGGGACGAGGCCGGCGGCGTTGCGTTCTT